>JAAXWP010000007.1:0-17603 GCA_013334925.1 Chlorobiaceae bacterium | reverse complement strand
ATCAATTCATACGCATTTCTGAGGTTTTTCTACCCGAGGGTACTCTTCGAACCGCCATCTCAGTTCAAGGTGGGTTTTCCGAACGATTATCCTCCCGGTACGGTCAACTCCCAGTATCAGAGGGAGTTCGGCACCTGGATCATCCGTCTGCAGGATGGCCGTTTTTTTGCGATGGAGTCAAAATGTACCCATCTCGGTTGCACGCCAAGCTGGCTCGAGTCGCAGAAAAAGTTCAAATGCCCGTGTCATGGCAGCGGCTACTATATCAGCGGTCTGAACTTCGAAGGGCCTGCGCCAAGGCCTATGGACCGCTTCAAGATCAGTATCGCCGAGGATGGCCAGCTTCAGGTCGACAAGACAATCAAGTTCCCGGGCGTTCCGGGGCGTGAATCAAACGAGGTCTATCCGCAAAGCCTCCTGAAAGTTTAGCGGTCGGCAGGCAACAGAAACAGGAACGAGTATGATGGATATCACTGTGGAATCAACGGTAACCGCCAGCCAGGAGCTTCTTGCAGGTGGTGAAGAAAAAAGAAAACGGGCTGTGGCCAGAGTCAGTCACGACCTTTGCACCGGTTGCGGAATCTGCATCAAGAGTTGTCCTGTCAGTTGCATCACGATTGTCGAATCGGAGCTCAATTTCAATGGCGTCGCCAATATTGGCAGGCAGTGTACGGGTTGCAACATCTGCGCCATTGACTGCCCATGGTTCGCCATCGCGATGCTCAATCCTGACGGGTCGCTCAAACCCCCTGCCGAATACGCAAAACAGGCTCAGCGGGTTCGCGGCTATCTGTAACGGTTTCAACTCAAAATCCGTAAGGCACATGAACAGTCTCTATGACAAAGTCAAAAAAAATCTGATATGGAAATCCGTATTCAGACGCGACTACAAAGACACGGTCCGAAACAGGGCTCAGGCCATCTTCGGCAACGTCTTTCTGCATCTGCATCCGGTCCGTGTCCGTGAAAGCGCCGTAAAGCTGCGCTTCACCTGGGGTATGGGCGGTATCACGCTTTTGTCGTTCATCATCCTGACCGTCACGGGCATCGTGCTGATGTTCTACTACCATCCCACGGTCGATCTGGCGTTTCTGGACATCAAAGACCTTGAGTACCAGGTTCCTTACGGGGTCATCTCCAGAAACCTCCACCGCTGGGCGGCGCACTTCATGGTCATTGTCGTGATGATCCACATGTTCAGGGTTTTCATGACCGGCTCGTACAAATTTCCCCGGCAATTCAACTGGGGTGTTGGTGTGATCCTGCTCGTGCTGACTTTTCTGCTGAGCTTCACCGGTTATCTGCTGCCCTGGGACCAGCTCGGATTCTGGGCTATCACTGTCGGTACCAACATGGGTGCTGCCACTCCGTTGCTGGGTTATCAGGGCCCGTTCAGCGAGTATCTGCACATCACGCCCTACAACGACATACGGTTCGCGCTCCTTGGAGGTGCGAGGGTCGGTGGAAACGCCCTTCTTCGCTCCTATATCTGGCATTGCGTAGCCCTGCCGCTCATTACGATCATCCTGATGTCCGTGCACTTCTGGCGTGTCAGGAAAGATGGTGGCATTTCCAGACCCCAACCTTAAACAGACGAGGGTAAAGACCATTATGAATCCTTTTATCGAAATCATTACCCAGCCGGACAATATCGCCATTGTGATCATGATCTTCATGGTGACCTTTTTCATGGCATGGGCTTTTCAGCAGGCTTTCCAGAACGACCGGCTCAAGGCTGCCGGCATGCCTGTGGATGGTGAACACGATCAGGACGTGGATACGTTCAGACCGCTTGTGCGCATCGAGCTGATCATTTCACTGGTCGTTATGGTATTCCTGACCATCTGGTCGATAGCTGTCGACGCGCCACTCGAAGAGATCGCCAATCCAACGATCACGCCAAACCCTGCAAAGGCGCCCTGGTACTTCCTCGGGCTTCAGGAGTTGCTGGTCTACTTCGATCCGTGGCTGGCCGGAGTGGTGCTGCCGACCCTCATCGTGGTTGGTCTCATCGCCATTCCCTACATCGACATCAACCCGAAAGGGAACGGCTACTACACATTCGAAGAGCGGAAGTACTCCATCATCATCTTTTCGTTCGGCTTTTTCATTCTCTGGCTTCTCCTGATTGTCATCGGGGTCTTTTTCAGAGGGCCTGGCTGGCTCTGGTACTGGCCCTGGCAGGAGTGGGATCATCAGCGAGTGGTTTTCGAACCGACACGAGACCTGACGCAGCTGATCGGTATCGAATCCCGCTCGATCCCGGGATTCATCATCGGTGCAATCGTCGTGATCGGTTACTACGTGGCTGGTCTGATCGCGCCACTCAGGTACTGGAAAAAGAACAACCCTGAACTTCTCGCAAAGCTGGGCATGATCCGCTATTACCTCATCATGTTCCTCTTCGTCACGATGATGTCGGTGCCGATCAAGATGATTCTCAGGCTTGTCTTTCTGGTGAAATATGTCTGGATAACCCCCTGGTTCAACGTCTGAACCGGACAAGGGCATCAGAACGGAAACAAAGGTCATTACAAGTTCATCAAAAAAATTGTTCACAATGGCGAATGAGAATCCACATTCATCCAACTACAGAGCCTATCTCTTCGCGGCCCTGAGCATCACCCTGCTGGCACTTTCGGCATGGGTGATCTGGAACGACGAGTTTGGTCTGAGACCCTGGAAACACTATCAGAAAGAGTACAAGTCGCTCAAGCATGACAAGCTCGAAAAAGACTACCAGCAAGCACTGCAGGACTTCCGCAGGAGCGGCGGTGCCCGCAGACTCGCCATGCTCGAAGCTCAGCTTGCCAAAGCTGAGGAGGCTTTCAAGCAGAAAGGCGTTCATGACCGTTATGTGGAACTGAACGCACAGCTCGATGATCTGCATGCCAAAATGGCCACCAATCAGAAAGAGCTTCAGATGACGCGCGGTCAGTTTCTGGAAACTGAGTACTACTTCACCAAGACCCAGAAACCTGAGTACAAGAAAAAAATGGATGAACTCCAGCGCCAGATCGATACCATCGACGGCAAAGGCAAGGCGTTGCTGGTGAAGGAGGAGCCGATCCGACAGGCGATCTACAAGCTTACTGGCGGCATGACGGAAATCCGTGCAGAGATCGAAGCCATCAGGAAGTCGCTCGAGGAAAGAAAAGAGAAGATTGCCAACAATGACAAAGCACCCATCGAGATCAAGCAGTACCTGATCAAGGATACCGATAAAGCCGATCGTTGCGTATCCTGCCATGCCGGTATCGAAAGCAACGTGCAGGTCTCGAAAAAGGAGCCCTATACCAAGCATCCTCTGGGCTTTGTCTATCTCGGCCATCATGACCCGACAAAATTCGGATGCACCTTCTGTCATCGTGGTCAGGGGCGTGCGACAACGACGATCGAAAAGGCTCATGGCAACGTCAAGCACTGGGAAGAGCCCATGCTGAAAGGGAATATGACCCAGACCTCATGCCTGAACTGTCATGGCGACATCAAGAACCTGAGAGGAGCCGAAAAGATCGCGAACGATACCGAACTCATCAGGAAGTACGGTTGCTACAGCTGCCACAAGATTCCCGGGTATGAAGGCATGGGTGATGTGGGGCCCGAGCTTACCAATGTCGGTACGAAGGTGAACTATTCATGGGCGGTCAGGTGGCTTATGGACCCCAAGAAATACTTCTCCACCGCCCGTATGCCCAAGTTCTTTTTCACGAAGGATCAGGCGGAAGCCATTGCCGACTATCTGTTCAGTATGTCGGGCACGACGAGGCATGATGTCGATTATGCAACGGCGACCCCCAACGAGCAACTCGTCGAACAGGGCAAGATGCTCTGGAGCCAGGCAAGGTGCAATCTGTGTCACATGACCAATGGCAAAGGTGGTAATCACATCAAGGTATATGCGCCGGACCTCAGCAAGGCGGGCAGCAAAGTGAATAAAACCTGGCTGTTCAACTGGATCAAGGACCCGAACAAGTATTTCCCGGGGACCAGAATGCCGAGATTCCGATTCACCGACCAGGAGATCAACGCTCTTGTCGAGTATATCGTCAGCGAATATCAGGATGACGAAGCTGAATCCGCTTATACAACTCCGGTCCAGATCAGTGCCGCATCCATCAAAAAAGGCAAGGACCTGATCCAGCAGTATGGATGCTATGGCTGTCACAAGATTCAGGGTATGGAGATGGTGCAGGTCGCTCCATCACTGAAGAGCCAGGGCGTAACCTTCCTCAGAAGTGATGAGATGCGTGAAAAGATCGGCACCGAGCTGAGCTCCATCGGCAGTAAACCGGTCGATCTGCTCGATTTCGGAAAGCTCAAGAAATCGATCCCGAATGACCGTCTGAGCTATATCAAGCAGAAGCTGCGTGATCCCAGAGGCTTCAGGCTCGGTCTGCGCATGCCGAACTTCGGCCTCTCAGAAAAGGAGGTCAACGAACTGGCCGCTGTGCTCTATGGGTTTACCGACTCGAACGTACCGGTTCGCTTCCTGGTGCCCTCACGTCAGGAGCTCGAAAAAATGGCCGGCGTGCCAGGCTACAAGTTCACCGGTGACTTTGCCAAGGTCATCTCCGATGTAAAGTGTACCAACTGCCACACTATCAAGGGGATTGGCGCCGATTACGCTCCGGATCTCTCCCTGGCCGGCAGCAAACTGCAGGAGAGCTGGATCCGGTCGTTCCTGGCAAATCCTGACGTCATCCGTCCGCTGCTTCAGCAGATGCCGAAGCTCGGATTGACCATGGGTCCGAAACCTGCAAAAATCACGATGCCGAAGTTCAACCTCGGTGTGCAGAAGGTCGAGGATACGAACAGGTCAGACGTCGATGTGGTGGTGAACTACTTCCAGCAGGAGCTGGTCACCCCAGACATTCCTAAAGATCTGCCGGTCATCGCTGATATCGTTATGCCGGAACAGATCGCCATGGGTAAAAAACTCTATGACCAGAAAGGCTGCGTAGCCTGTCATCAGATCGGTGCAGATGGCGGGGCGGTAGGTCCGAATCTGTCGAACGTCGGTAACCGGCTCAGAGCAGGCTTCATCTTCAAGCACCTTGAAAACTCGAGAAAATTCAAACCTGACATTGTCGAGCCGAACTACGGCTTTACGGAAAGGGAGAGAATTTTCCTGACTAACTATCTGATGACCCTGAAACTTACGGCAAAGTGATGCACAACAAGAGACATATCGGAAACGCGGCCCTGTTCGCCACGCTTGTCGCCGCAGTGATGATCACCGGGTGTGGCAAAAAAACAGTCAAATCAGCAAAAGGCGGCTCAGCTGCCACAGCCGCAGATTCAGCGGCTGTGGCAGCGCGCGAGGAGACCCTTCCGTTCGAACTCAAGGAGGGGAAGCGGCTGTTCAATCACTACTGTTATGAATGTCATGGTGAGGCTGGGGATGGCAGTGGACAGTATTATGGTTATTCACTGACGCCACAGCCGGCCAATTTCACCGACAAGGCTTTCATGAAAACCCTTTCGGACGAGACCATCTTCAAGGTGATCAGTGAAGGCTCTGTATCGGTTGGAAAATCAAACATGTGTCCTCCATGGGGAAAGAGTTTCGACAAGGAGGAGATCGACTGCCTGGTGGCTTATGTAAGAACGTTCACCGGAAACTGAACCTGCGTTGCCCGGGATGCATCTCGTGATCCATCCCGGGTCACGGCAAGGGATCGATCAAATGATCGTTCGTCTTCCCGAAATATCTCCAGGTGTTTCAGTCTGTATTAATAATTGTTAACTTTCATCATCCGCACACGCATTTCATCTCCGGAAAACAACACAACACAAAAGGAGTAATCCATGAAGATCAAAACGACCTTCCTCAAGGCCGCCGTGCTCGCTGCCGGATTCGGCCTGTTCACTTCCAGCGCATTCTGTGCCGGTACGGTAACGGGGACTATCGACACCGCTCTTCCGAAATACAAGAAGGATGCCGTCGTGTATCTGGTCGGAGGCAAAACTCCCATCGCACCGAAAACCGGTGAGGTTGATCAGAAAAACCTGGTATTCATTCCGCATATACTGGTGGTTCCGGTCGGCTCGAAAGTATCATTCAAGAACAGCGACAAGGTCAACCATAACATCTTCTCTGCTGACGTCTGCAAAAAATTCAATCTTGGCACCTATAACCCAGGCATGTCAAAGGATGTGGTGTTCGACAAGCCATGCGTTGTCAATCTGCTCTGCAACGTTCATTCCGAGATGTCAGGCTATGTCGTTGCCGTGAACAGCAATCACTACGCTGTCTCCGATGCGACAGGAAAATTCACCATCTCAAACGTTCCTGCAGGCACTTATGAAATCGCCGCATGGAGCGAAAAACTGAGGCCGACAGCAAGGACCATGGTTACCGTTACCGACGGCGGTACCGCAACGGTTGCCGTCAAGATGGCCAAGTGATCGCATGGGCCGATAACGTTCCTCAAAAGCCTGCATCAGAGGCTTGTCATTACGAACCCCGCAGCATGGCGGGGTTCGTTTTTTCATCCGATACAAAGCGAACAGAGTCTGCCAATGATGTTATGCCGGTGGATGGCGTAAAAGTGTATCATAATTGGACTCGTCAACACTAATTTTCATTCGTTTTTGAAGGAAATACTGTACTATAAGCTGTGCGTTCCTGTCTCACGGAAGTTATGGTAGCAGTGCTGGTTGATTCCCGAACTCTACTGCTGTCAGAATATGTCCAGGATCTGCTGACCTTTGCTGATTGTATCAGCGAACTGTTTCATGGGAATTGAATCACTGTGCTGAACTGGAATAGCGTCTGGTTCTTGCTGAGCAATCGGAGCATCCACCTAACTGAACATCGTCTATGTCTCTGTCAAGTTGTATTAATCTGCATGTCATGCCCGCTGTTTTTTCACCTGCGGTTGCAGATTCAGAGGGCCAGCGCAGGTGACTGGAATCATCAGCATACTCTGGAGTACACTGTTCTGTGTCGGTGGCCTCTATCTGAGCTGGGAGATGTGGAGATATACTCCTGAGAAGGAGGAGAGAACGTCGGACAGAGAGGAATAGCTGATCTTCAGATTGTCGTGTTGAGATCGGCATGAGTTGCCTATCGCCAATCCGGAAACCCCCCGATATTATTGCCTGAAAACAGAAAAGCTTCCGACACCGAGGCTGCCGGAAGCTTTCAACACCTTCATTCGGAGATTCAATAGAACATCGAGAACTTCACGTTCCAGGCCATGGTCATGTCGACCACTGCGTGAAGGAGTATGACCGTCCTGAGATCGCGGTACCAGAAAAAGCTGAGTGCCCAGCTGGTTGCAATCATGAGCTGTACCGGCATGAAAAACGGTTTGAATGGGCTTGTCTGTACCACATGGTCGGGAAGGATAGCCAGCCAGAAAAGGCCGTGGATCAAGCCGCTGTAAATCATGAAGAAAAGAAAACCGATTACGAAACCGGCCCACTGGTTGCCAGTGAATCTGGCTGTCAGTATCTGACCCAGACGGAACATGGCATAAAACATGAAGGTTTCTGCAATTCCGTTACCCACACTGAAGATCAGCACGCTGAGGGGATCGAGAACACGACCGCTGTCGGTGGTCGAGTTGGAATAGACGAAGGCATTCACGGCAAGAATGACGATCGAAATGCCGAGCAGGGTCTTGCGTCTGCCGTCAAAATCGGGATTGAAAGAAAAGATGTCCTTGCGGAAAAAGATCAGACCTACCAGGATGGCGATTACCCAATAGGCATAAATCATAATTGGGGCCGGGAGTGGCATAATTCAATTCTGGATTGTGGTTTATGAGACAGGTTCCGATGGTTCGAATGCTTCTGCATGATACGAACTTCTCACGAAAGGGCCCGACTGAATATGACGGAATCCGGCTTTTTCGGCAACTGACCTGAGATGTTCAAACTCTTCGGGGGAGACGTATCGTTGGACAGGATGATGTGAAGCGGTCGGCTGAAGATACTGACCTATCGTTACCATGTCGCATCCATGAGCCCTGAGATCGTGTAACGAGGTTTCGACTTCCTCCAGGGTTTCACCCATTCCGACCATGATTCCTGACTTGGTTGCGAGTCTGAATCGGCGCTTCGCCAGTTCAATGACGTCAAGAGAGCCTTGGTAATCGGCCTGTGGCCGTACCTTCCGGTAAAGCGACGGGACAGTTTCGATGTTGTGGTTGAGCACCTCCGGCCGCTCCGACATGACCAGCTCGAGTGAGCTGACCGCCCCCTTGAAATCGGGTATGAGGCATTCGATGCTCACACCAGGGTTGCGCGCACGTACTGCCTGTATGGTCTGAACCCAGTGACCGGCCCCGCCATCCTCAAGATCGTCCCGGTTGACACTGGTAAGCACGGCGTGACGAAGTTTCATCGAGCTGACCGCCTCCGCGATTTTTTCTGGCTCACGAGGATCGGGCATTGCCGGTTTTGAGGCAGTTCCAACTGCACAGAATCGACATGAGCGTGTACAGACATCGCCGAGCAGCAGAAACGTGGCCGTACCTTTCGACCAGCACTCCTGCAGGTTGGGACAGAGTGCGGAACGGCAGACCGTATGAAGGCTGTGATGGTTCAGCAGCTGTCTTGTGGCTGCAAATGAAGTTCCGGAAGCGGTTATCCTTTTTTTGAGCCAGTCTGGCTTTCTGCCGGGTCCGGGTTGCTTGGGCATCTTTTCCATGATAGTATTCTGGTACTGATTCCGGGAATATACGCTATTCATGCAGAATCCGTGATGGCCTGTTTTTCAATGTCGCAGAGAATAAATTCAGTAAATTGACTCAGGTAATACTGATGGCGCATTTCATGAACTTTTGGCCCACCTGCCATGAAAACACAGCTGTCTGTTTCAATCGCGAAAAAATTCGCCGCTCTTCTGCTGATCATCGTGCTCTGCAGTCACATGGAGGTCCATGCTGAAGAAGCGAGATCCATGGCCTACACCATGAAGCGCTTTGAGCAATATTCCGCGCTTACTCCCGAAACCTACTGGAAATGCTCTTATCCGGTATTTTCCGGTTCAGATGCCGCTACAGCCATCAACCGCACGTTGCTTGATGCGGTAACTGCCGTGAATCCGGCAAAGCATGACCAGGGGCTGGGGTCACTGCAGGCAGCCGCGACCTCATTCATCGCCCAGTTCGATGCGCTCAGAAAAGACCTTCCCGAAGCGATGCCCTGGCAATCGGAAACCTCCGGTATGGTCGCTTACAATACCCCGGGTCTGCTCACCGTTGGTCTGACTATCGATACTTTTACCGGAGGCGCACACGGGTCGAATTTTATGACCTATTTCGTTTTCGATGCAAAGAGCGGAAAACAGCTGAGACTCAACGATCTGTTCGTACCCCGTTTCGAAGCCCGTCTCGACAAACTCATCGATCGTCGATTCAGGGAGATCAAAGGCCTGTCGATGACCGATCGTCTTGACAGTGAAAAGGGTACCCTGTTTGAAAATGTGATCCGTCATAACAGCAATTTCGCGGTCACAGGTCATGGAATCACCTTCTATTACAATCCGTACGAAATTGCCGCTTATGTGTATGGCCCGACAGAGATCGATCTTCAGTGGCGTGAACTCAAACCGATACTGAATGCACGAACAAAATCACAACTACCTGCAATAAAATAAGATGCGACATATCCCCATCATTCTTGCACTGTTTGGCATCCTGTTGCCGGGCAACTGCCTTGCTGACGGTTATGCCAACCTGCAGGTCGAAAAACTTCTGGTGTCCTCAACCTCATACAACGGACAGAACTTGTCCTATCCTGAAACCGATAAACCGGAGGTGACGGTAGCTGTCGTGACTTTTCCACCCGGAAGTTCGACAGGATGGCATGAACATCCGGTTCCTGTCTACGCCTATCTTCTCGAAGGAGAGATTACCGTTGAGCTGCAGGACGGTACCCATCACCAATTTCATAAAGGGGAGCCGATCGTGGAGGTGACCAATCTTCAGCACAACGGCAGGAATACCGGAAAGACCGACACCAGGATGGTGGTATTTTATACCGGTGCCGTCGGCACCCCGAATGTCATCAGACCGGAAACGGCCACCATACTCGGGCAAACGAAACCGTGAGCACCCATGACGCGCAGCACAGCCACACTGCTTTCGGCTCTTTTGCTGGGATACCTTGCCGGATGCCGTAATGATAAGGCCTCTGACGGATATGGAAATTTTGAAGCCACCGAGATCGTGGTTTCGTCCGAATCCTCAGGCCGGCTGGTTCGCTATGAGGTCGATGAGGGATTGAAACTCGACAAAGGTGCTGTCGTTGCGGTTGTCGACACGACTCAGCTCGACCTGGACCGTCGCCATCTCAAAGCTCAGTATACAGCACTTTCAGCACAACAGCCATCGATCGAAGCCGAAGCAGCGGTGTACCGGCAACAGCGAAAAAACCTCCAGCAGGACGTTGTGCGGTATACCCGTCTGGTAGGAGAGGGCGCAGTTCCAGCCAAACGTCTCGAAGAGGTTCGTGACCAGGCGCTTGTCATAGACCGGCAGATCCGTTCCGTAGACTCGAAAAGTCCATCCATCGCCGCCCAGGCAAAAGCGGTATGGGCTCAAATCGGACAGATCGACGACCAGATCTCCAAAAGTGTCGTGCATAACCCGGTCAAGGGGGTGGTGCTCGCAAAATACGCCGAACCGGGAGAGGTGGTAACGTACGGCAAGCCGCTCTATCGTATCGCCGATACCGAAACCATGTATCTGAGGGTCTGGCTGTCCGGTTCCCAGCTTGGGCAGGTCCATGTCGGACAACGTGTCGACGTGCTGATCGATGGCCGGCGCCCAGCCGATACGAAGCTTTCCGGAACCGTAACCTGGATCTCGTCAAAAGCCGAGTTTACCCCGAAAATCATACAGACAAGGGAAGACCGGGTCAACATGGTCTACGCGGTCAAGGTGCTTGTCAGGAATCCTGATGGCCTGCTGAAAATCGGTATGCCGGGAGAAATTCGTTTCACCCAACCTGCAGGATCATGAGTGACGCACTGGTGACCGAAGGGCTCCTGAAACGCTTCGGCAAGGTCGAGGCATTGAACGGAGTGGCATTCTCGGTCCGTCAGGGTGAACTTTTCGGTATCATCGGTGCTGATGGAGCGGGTAAGACCACCCTGTTCCGGATTCTCGCCACACTGCTGCTTCCCGATGAAGGACGGGCTGAAGTGCTCGGTTTCGACACCAGAGCGTCATACCGGCAGATACGTACCCGTGTCGGCTACATGCCGGGCAGGTTTTCGCTTTACCAGGATCTCAGCGTAGCGGAGAACCTCGACTTTTTCGCTACGGTGTTCGGTACGAGTGTCGAAAAGAGTTATGACCTCATTCGCGATATCTACGTTCAGCTCGAGCCCTTCAAGAACCGGAAAGCCGGCCAACTTTCCGGAGGCATGAAACAGAAGCTGGCACTTTGCTGCGCGCTGGTGCATCGTCCTGAATTGCTGCTGCTCGACGAGCCGACAACCGGCGTCGACGCCGTCTCGAGGGATGAATTCTGGCAGATGCTGCAACGATTCCGGCAGCTGGGCATTACCATTCTGGTCTCAACGCCGTATATGGATGAGGCATCGCTCTGTGACCGCCTGGCTTTCCTGCAGCTCGGAAAGATGCTCGCACTCGACACACCATCAGGTATCACGAATCTGTTCCGTAAGCCGCTCTATGCTATCAGTGCGGATGAGAAGCATCGGATTGTATCTGCATTGCGCTCGTTCCAGCATACGGCATCAGCATATGCTTTCGGTGACTCGGTGCATTACACCGACCTGCGTGATGTTCCTGACGAACAGGAACTCATCGCCTGGCTTGCATCAAAAGGGATCAGCGATGTCAGGATCACTCGAATCCGGCCGGGTATCGAGGACACCTTCATCTCCCTGATCGAGCAGGAACCGGCTCGGGAGCAACCGCATGGCTGAGACGATCATCCGGACCGAACGCCTGACAAAGCGCTTCGGGAGCTTCACTGCAGTGGACGAAATCTCGTTCACGGTCGGATCGGGAGAGATCTTCGGATTCCTCGGCGCCAATGGAGCAGGGAAGACCACGGCGATCAGAATGCTGACCGGCTTGCTGTCGCCGACCGAAGGCAGCGCCTCCGTGGCAGGGTTCGACGTGTACCGTGAGAGCGAATCGATCAAGAGGAGCATCGGTTACATGAGCCAGCGCTTTTCGCTGTACGATGACCTGACCCCACGTGAGAACGTCCGGTTTTTCGGTGGTATCTATGGCCTCGGCAGCTCGGAACTGAAGGAGAAGGGGGAGCGGATGCTCGAAGCTCTCGATCTCGGGCACGCAGCCGATACCCGACTCTCCGCATTGCCGCTGGGCTGGAAGCAGAAACTGGCCTTTTCGGTCGCGTTGCTGCACGAACCGAAACTCGTGTTTCTGGATGAACCCACCGGCGGGGTCGATCCGGTGACAAGAAGACGTTTCTGGGATCTGATCTACCAGACAGCGTCATCCGGAGTAACCGTTTTCGTTACAACACATTACATGGATGAAGCAGAATATTGCGATCGGGTCTCCATCATGGTCGACGGCAGGATAGCGGCTCTTGACACTCCTGAAAAGCTTCGGGAACGTTATGAGGTAAATACCATGAACGACGTCTTCATCAGGCTGGCAAGGCCTGCGCGGAGGAGCGAGTGATGCGGAGATTCCTGGGATTTGTCCGGAAAGAGTTCTTCCACATCATTCGTGACCGACGCACGGCGGCCATTCTTTTTGCCATGCCCATCCTGCAGTTGCTGCTCTTTGGCTATGCGATCAGGAACGAAGTCACCGAAGTTCGCACAGGCATCCTCGACTTATCCCATGATGTTGTAACACAAGAACTTACCGATAAGCTCCTCGCTTCAGGGACCTTCATTCCGTCAGCCATTCTCTCGAGTGAGCAACAGATCGCAGATGCGTTCGCTTCCGGCCGGGTAAACGTTGTCGTGGTCTTCGGGCCCCGTTTCGCCGAGCGGATGCTACATGACCAGAAGGCAGAGCTGCAGGTCGTCACGGACGGATCGGATCCGAATGTTTCCCGGATTGTTACCGGTTATGCCGCTTCCGTTGCTGGCGACTATCTTCGGGACAAAGGATATCCATCACCAGGTATTGTACCATTACCGGTCATGATGTTCAATCCGGGCCTGAAAAGTGTCTATCTGTTCGTTCCCGGACTGATGGCCCTGCTTCTCATGCTCGTGTCCGCAATGATGACATCGATCAGCATTACCAGGGAGAAAGAGAGCGGCACCATGGAGTTGCTGCTGGTCTCTTCACTCAGGCCGATACAGGTGATCGTCGGCAAGGTCGTACCGTACCTGACCCTTTCGTTCATCAATGTCATCACGGTCGTGCTGATGGCCATGTTCATATTCGGAGTTCCTTGCAGAGGCAGCATCGTGCTGCTGCTGCTCGAATCACTGCTGTTCATCCTGACGGCTCTTTCGCTCGGCATCCTCATCTCGACCATCACCAGCTCGCAGCAGGTTGCCATGATGATCTCCCTCGCCGGTCTTCTTCTGCCGACCGTGCTGCTTTCAGGCTTCATCTTCCCCGTGACGAGCATGCCATGGCCGTTACAGCTGATCAGCAACATCATTCCTGCCCGGTGGTATCTGGTTCTGGTCAGGGGTATCATGCTCAAAGGCGCCGGTCTTGCCGAGCTCTGGAAAGAGACGCTCGTACTGATCGCCATGACGGTACTGTTCATGACGGTGAGCGTCAGGAAATTCAGCGAAAGGCTGCAATGAACAAGCAGTTCAACGGCTTCAGGGGTTTGCGGATTGTGGGGCATCTTCTGCGCAAGGAGTTTCTGCAGATCTTCCGTAATCGGGGAATGCTGCCGATCATATTCCTCATCCCATTCATCCAGATGGTGATCCTGTCAAACGCCGCTACATTCGACGTCCCCGAGGTCCCGTTCCATCTGCAGGATTTCGATCGTTCTGCCTTGTCAGAGCGCCTCATCGAACGCTTCACTTCGTCCGGATATTTCAGAATGACAGGGGAGTCGTTCGCCAGAACAAAGGGGATCGATGAACTCGTTTCAGGCAACGCCAGCATGGTGCTCGTCATTCCCGAAGAGTTCGAAAAGGAGCTTGTTTCAACCGGACATGCCCGGCTCCAGCTCATGATCAATGCCGAAGACGGCTTTACGGCCGGAGTCATCCGCGGATATGCCGAAGAGATCGTCGGGTCGTTCAATCAGGATCAGCCGGCACTGATACCGCGAAGCCTCGATATCGGCAATAGTCCGCCAGGTATCGAGATCAGGTCATCAGGCTGGTACAATCCGGAATTGGTGTATTCCGATTATATGGTGCCCGGTATACTCGTGGTGCTGGTCACCATAATCGGGCTGTTCCTGTCGGGTATGAACATTGTTCGTGAAAAAGAGATCGGGACGATCGACCAGATCAACGTCACGCCGATAAAACGATGGCAGTTCATCACCGGAAAACTGCTACCGTTCCTGATTATCGGACTTGCTGAACTTACGATTGGCCTGGTCATCGCCAGGGTCGGTTTCCATGTGCCGATGCTTGGGCAGTACTGGCTGATTTTCATGGTTGCGTCAATCTATCTGCTCGTCCTGCTTGGGCTGGGTCTCCTGATCTCGACCGTGACGGACAGTCAGCAACAGGCAATGTTCGTTTCCTGGTTTTTCTCGGTGATCTTCATACTGCTCAGCGGTCTGTTCACGCCGATCGAAAGCATGCCGCACTGGGCGCAGAACTTTACGCAAATCAACCCGATAAGGCATTTTGTCGATATCATGCGGCGGGTCATGCTCAAAGGAGCCGATGCGAAAGATATAAGCCAACCGATGGCTATCCTGGCCATACAGGCAATCGCGATGCTTTCGCTGGCCGTCAATCGTTACCGGAAGGTTTCGTCATGAACAGCGCAATATTCCTGAAGAGTACAAACCGCAACACGACAATAACAAGCTTCAATCTGCTCTGGCCAGGAAAAGGGAAGACTATCGGTGAAAGACTTAAATAAAGGGTACTTTACATAATTTATATTATACAACAAATAATGGTATAATAAGAAAGCCAGGAATCATCTGTCCAAACCTTGATCAGACCTCTTCTGATCTCATGCATCACTCGACTCTTCGGTAACTCAGGATGACACTTCCGTTCCTGAATACGTTTGTCCCGATCAGCTGAAGTCTGATCGTTTTCTCTATGCCTTCGAATATCTTTCTTCCGTTGCCAACCACTACCGGATCGATCATGATCTGGTATTCGTCAACGAGATCCTGGCTTGCGAACTGTGTCACGATACTTCCGCTGCCCAGGATGGTCATGTCGTTGCCTTCTGATCCCTTCATCCGTCGAACCTGATCGGCAATATCTTCATTGAGCACGGTCGTGTTGCTCCATGCCGCTGATTGCATACTCCTCGAAAACACGATCTTTTCAGCCCGGTTCATGCCATCAGCTACTTTAGGATCGTTTCGTTTTGCCTCTTCCGAGCTCCAGTAACCCGCCATCATATCATACGTGACCCGGCCAAACAGCAACGTATTGTGTCTGGCGAGCATTTCAGCCGCGTACCCACTGCTTTCGATGTCATGAGGATGCCACCCGATATCTCCTCTGACAGCGCCGTCAAAGCATCCGTCAAGTGATATGAAATTGAATACTGACAGCTTTCGCATAGCGTTCTGAATGAAGCATTTTTCTGTCAGGCCATTATGTATACATATATATACAGTAACTGCATTGCGCTGTATTGTATAATATAAATTATGTAATTTTAATGACTTGTGAGCAGTCGAATATATATACAGCTATACATAAGGCTTTGGATTCAATCAGTTTCCAGCCTTTTTCGGATATCAATCAGCTCTTTCTGACGTTCTGAACTGATTTCAGGATAATTCAGATCAAGGCTTTTCATGGTTTCGACAATGATCTCGGAAACGATCAGGCGGGCATTCTCTTTGTCGTCGGCAGGAACTGCATACCATGGCGAATTTTTGGTGCTCGTTGCGCTGAGGCAGGCTTCATAGGCATCCATGTACCTGTCCCAGAATTTCCTCTCTTCGATGTCGGCAATGCTGAATTTCCAGTTCTTTTCCGGTTCGTCTATTCTGTCGAGAAACCTTTTTCGCTGCTCATCTTTCGAGATATGGAGAAAAAATTTGACGATTCTCGTGCCGTTGCAATGCAGATGCTTTTCAAGATCGACGATAGAACGATAACGATGCTCCCAGATACTGCCGTCACGAGTCAGTTCATGAGGAATTTTCTGCATCTCGAGGATTTCCGGATGCACCCGGACGATCAGTACCTCTTCATAATAGGAGCGGTTGAAAATGCCGATTCGTCCTCGCTCGGGCAGGCAGCGACTTGTCCGCCACAGGAAGTCGTGATCGAGCTCTTCCGGTGAGGGGTGCTTGAAGCTGTAAACCTCGCATCCTTGGGGATTCACACCGGACATGACATGCCTGATAACGCCATCTTTGCCGGCGGCATCCATCGCCTGGAAAATCAGCAGGATTGCATAACGGTCATCGGCATAGTGGATCTGCTGTATACGGCTCAACTGCGAAACATGTTCGGCAAGCATCTCCCGGTACTCTTTTTTCGATCTATAGAGCGGATCGGTACGTGTCGGGCGTTTCCGGAGATCGACCTTTTCACCTTCCCGGATTTTCAGGCTTTCGTGATTGAATGACATTTCGTTTGACCTCATTTTTCTGCGCAGAACTCACTTGATCTTCCCTGAAGTACGTGCATGAGCCACAAGCACGGCAAGGGCACAGGAGAGCAGCCGTACCCGCAGATTGTCGGCACGGCTGGTAAGGATAACCGGCACACGAGCCCCCATCACGATACCAGCTGCATCGGCATGGCTGAGAAAGGTCAGCTGTTTGGCCAGGATGTTTCCGGCTTCGATATCGGGAGTGAGCAGAATATCGGCATCACCGGCCACCTCCGACACTATCCCCTTCTTTCGAGCGGCTTCCCTGTTGATGGCATTGTCGAAAGCAAGAGGGCCATCGATGAGGCAGCCGGTGATCTGTCTACGTTCGACCATCTTGCAGAGCGCTGCCGCATCGAGTGTCGCCTGCATCGCAGGATTGATGACCTCGACAGCTGCGAGAACCGCGAGTTTTGGGAAGCGTTGCGCACCGGTCAGCGCACACCAGGCATCGATCGCGTTGCGGCAGATATCCGCCTTTGCACACAGATCCGGAGCGATGTTCACGACAGCGTCGGTAACGATCAGCCATTTGTGATATCCGGCGGTATCCATGATGTAGGCGTGAGACAGGCGCCGTTCGGTTCGAAGCCCTGAATCGTGCGCAACAATGGGGCTGAGCAGCTCGTTAGTGTGCAGGGAGCCTTTCATGATTGCCTGCACCTTGCCGGACGAGGCAAGCGCGACCGCTTTTTCAGCGGACGCATGACTGTGTTCGGCATCTATGACCTCCCATGCAGAAAGATCGATAGCCGCCCGGGCTGCAGCGGCTCTGATTCGCTCTTCGGGGCCGACCAGCACTGGCATGATCAGTTGTTCGACGACAGCATCCTGGACGGACACGATATCCGATTCGTTGACCGGGTGAACGATTGCGGTGAGCAATGGCGG
>JAAXWP010000097.1 GCA_013334925.1 Chlorobiaceae bacterium | reverse complement strand
TCGGGGGAAGAATCCATAAGATATTGTAGCGATTGAAGATGGATCCTTCACTTCGTTCAGGATGACAGACTCTGGGCTCGTGTATCTTTTAGACAGGTCGTCGGCGGAACACGCATGCATCAAAATGATGTGCGGTACTGACGAATTCGTCCTGAAACGATTTGGCGTGGCTCTTTGTTGCTGAAATTGTATAAGATGCGTGAAAAGGTGTGATGCGATGCTATATTGGCTCTATATGGCACTGGTGAGCTGAAGAGCTTCGCGATAGCCGGTCGGGATCCCGGGCAAGTTCACCAGCCAGGCAAGTACATATCAACCGCTCACATTTCCCCCACATGTGTCCAGGTTTCAACAAGTCACTGAAGCTTCTGCTTCTGCTGGCTGCATTGTTTGCAGGCAGTCCTTCCGCTATAGCCGAGATTCCTGATGCCGGGAACATTCTCAGGGATGTTGGCGACAACTTCAAAAGTTTTCCTGAACCGAACCGAACCGCTCCTGTCATCATCCAGCAGGATGAAGAGGCGCGCAAAGCCCAGGCGGCAATGGTCGTGCCGGTCAAGCGGATTGTCGTCACCGGTGTGACCCTGATCGGTCAACAGGAGATCGATGCCCTGGTGTCTCCCTATTTCGGCAAGTCGCTGACGGTCTCCGGGCTGAATGATGTCGCTCGTCTCATCTCGAACAGATACGCGATGACAGGTTATCTGGCTCAGGCAATCCTTCCTCCGCAGGAGGTTCGCGATGGCGTTGTGACGATAGAGGTGATTGAAGCCCGTTTCGGATCGATCGAGATCAGGAAATCAACGGACGTCCGTTATACGAAGCGTAAGGCGGCAGGGATGCTCGCTGCGGCTCAGCCAAAGGGTGAGTTCATCCGCATCAGCGATCTGGAGCGGGGCTTGCTGCTGCTCAGGCAGATCAATGGCATCAACTCCAGTGCGGTGATCAAGCCTGGATTACGGAAAGGGGAGGTCGATGCGGTGGTCGATCTCCAGAGCACTCCTCTCATCTCGGGCCAGCTCGGCCTGGACAATTTCGGATCGGTATCTACTGGCGAGTATCGATGGAATGGTGTTCTGGATCTGCACAGCCCGTTCTGCGCCGGCGACCGTATGAGCATCAGGACCATGTATGCCGACCGTCTCAGGTATGGTCGATTCGCATACAGCTATCCTGTCGGTCCGAATGGTGTCATTGCAGGCTTTTCGGTCAACCGTATGACCTACGAACTCGGCCAGAGGTTCAGCGCACTCGATGCGTCAGGTGAATCTTCTGGTGTCGGTGCATCGGTCTCGATGCCCCTGGTGCTGAAACGACGTTCCAATCTCTATGGTCTCGTCGGATATGACTACCGGGTTTTTCGGGATGACATGGCCGGTCGTCTGATCGGTGACCGTCGCCTGAATATCGGCTCGTTCATGCTCACGGGAAGCTGGTTCGACGATCTGTACGGTGGCGGCTACACAACGGCAGGTATGACCATCACGTTTGGCTATGTCGATCTGTCGAGAGTGGCCGGTCTCAACACGCTCGATTATGCCGGCCCGCGAACATCAGGTTCGTATACCCGCCTGAATGTCAGTGTTTCGAGAATGCAGTATCTGTTCGATGAGCTGACAACCCTGTCGCTCAGCGCTGCTGGCCAGCTTGCCAGCGGTAATCTCGACAGTTCGGAGAAAATGACCCTTGGCGGTCAGTATGCCGTGCGTGCTTACCCTGCCGGGGAGGCTCCCGGTGATGAAGGTCTGCTGTTTGTCGGAGAGTTGCGCCGTAAGTTGTTGCCCGGTTTGCAGACCTTTCTGTTTTACGATTATGGCATGATCCGGCAGAATACAACGGTGTGGCCTGGCTGGACGGGCACGGGAGGATCGCCGAACACCTACAGTCTTGACGGTGTTGGCTGCGGTACGCTTTTCATGCCCATTGATCGCCTGAAACTGAAAGCCACGATTGCCTGGCGTCTGAAAAACAATCCCGCTTCGGATGCCAATGGCAAGGACCATGACGGAACCTTTCGAGATCCACGCATCTGGTTTGAATCATCATATGACTTCTGATGCATAGCCACGAATAGTGCGGATTTCTTCATTACCCCCACAATGATGAAACTGCTTGATATAAAGAGAGCCCGTAGAGGCAGGAAGAGAGCGATCGCAAAGGCAATTGCCTTTGCTGCTTACGCAATTATCTGGAAAACCGCCGATGTTTCGGCTGGCAATGTGGTGCTTCCCGGAGAACTGCCCGCCGGGGAACAGCTCGTTGCCGGGCAGGCGACCGTAACCCGGTCGGGGTCGTCCATGGATATCGTGCAGACGACCGACAGGGCGATCCTGAACTGGCAGACGTTCAATATCGGCGCTCAGGCGAAGGTCGAGTTCCATCAGCCGGATGCCCATGCCGCGGTGCTGAACCGTGTGCTCACATCGGATCCATCGGGTATCTACGGTGCGCTCAGATCGAATGGCCAGGTGTTTCTGGTCAATCCTTCCGGTATTGTATTCGGCAAAGGGGCGAGCGTGAACGTCGGCAGTCTCGTTGCCTCCACGATGTCGATCGGAGACAGGGACTTTCTCAACGGGACCTATCACTTCAACAGGAACGGTTCGATTGCCGGAATCGTCAACCATGCCAATATCGTTGCTGCCGATGGGGGCTGCGTCGCCTTGTTCGCTCCCGAGGTCACGAGTGACGGCCTGATCAGTGCGAGACTCGGTTCGGTCATGCTGGCCTCTGGCGAAGCCATCACGCTGGGCATGGGACGCGACGACCTCTACAGCATCGCCGTCGATCCGTCCAAAGTTGCATCGGCAATCGAAAACCGTGGCATGATCCAGGCTGATGGCGGGCATGTGCTGATGCAGGCCTCGACAGCTGGGGAACTGCTTGGTTCCGTTATCAACAACGGAGGAACGGTTCAGGCACGAACAGCAGAGAACCGGAACGGCACGATTGTGCTGCTGGGGGATATGGAGAGCGGCAGCGTTCAGGTCAGCGGAACACTTGACGCTTCGGCTCCTGATGGCGGCGATGGAGGTTTCATCGAAACTTCAGCAGCACACGTCAGGATCGATGATGGTACGAAGGTGACTACGCTTGCCACGAACGGCAAGGCCGGGACCTGGCTCATCGATCCTCATGATTTTACGATTGCCACAGGCGCAACTGGTGACATTTCCGGGGCGACACTTCAAACGGCACTTACTGCTGGTAACGTCACTATTCTGTCGAGTCAGGGATCAACGGCTTCGGGCTTTGGCGATATCAATGTCAACGACAATGTGACCTGGTGGAACAATACGCTGACACTGACCGCCGCAAGAAATATCAATATCAACGCGGTCCTGTCGGTGCGTGACTCGAATCCCGGCGACGCGATCGACCCCTCAGACGCCCGGCTCGTCATGAACACGGCAACGGCTAATGGCTCCGACGCAGCGGTCAGCGGCGGGACGGTGCTGGTCGGTCTGACTTCCTCAGGCTTTAACGGTCGTGTCGATTTCGACCGTTCAGGTAC
>JAAXWP010000096.1 GCA_013334925.1 Chlorobiaceae bacterium | reverse complement strand
CTCTGCCGGGGTTCAACCCGGCGTTACTCGCCAACGTCCAGGATATCCAACAACCGCACCCTCCCCTGCATCCGACTCATCACCCGTGCGCTCCTGAGCTGAAGTTGTGTTTGTTGTGAATGTCCCCCTTTTAAGGTCAGGCGCATAGAAAAGGCTGCAGATCGGGAAGCGAAAGGATACGGTCAAGGCTCTGCTCCACATCGAAAAGCGAGGTATCGAGTCGTAATTCGGGGCTCAGCGGAGCTTCATAGGGAGAGGTGATGCCGGTGAAATTGGGAATCCGCCCTTCACGGGCTTGACGGTAAAGACCTTTGGGGTCCCTGCCCTCACACACGTCAAGGGGCGTGGAGAGATGGATCTCGAAAAACTCGCCCTCGTGGAAAAGCGAGCGTACCATCTGCCGATCGGAACGGTAAGGTGAAATAAACGCTGTGATGACGATCAGACCGGCGTCGGCCATGAGCCTGGCCACTTCGCCGATCCGTCGGATGTTCTCGATGCGATCGGCTTCCGTGAATCCCAGATCGCGATTGAGTCCGTGCCGGATGTTATCGCCATCGAGCAGCATCGTGTGGCGCCCCATCTCATGCAGTTTCGACTCGAGTCTATTGGCCAGCGTCGATTTTCCCGATCCCGAAAGTCCGGTAAGCCAGATCACGCAAGGCTGCTGTCCTTTCAGGGAAGCTCGCTGGACACGGCCGACCGATTCCTCGTGACGATGGATGTTCGCCGCCCGGCGCATGGCATATCTGACCATTCCGCACGCCACCGTCGTATGGTCCTCACGATCGATCAGGATGAAGGAGCCCGTTTCCCGGTTCACGTCGAAAGGATCGAACATAACCCTCCGGGTCAGCGACAACTCGACCTCCCCGATATCGTTCGTTTCCAGACTGTCGACAGACAGCTTCTCGAACGTCTCCAGGCCGATGCGATACCGTATTCTGGTGACGGTTGCCTCGACTGTCCCGAACAGGCTCCTGAACAGGTAACGTCTTCCGGCATGAAGCGCCCGATCGGACATCCAGACCAGTCTGACGCGAAAAAGGTCCGACTGCTCAGGCCGGGAATGAGGATGCGCCAGGCAATCTCCGCGAACGACGTCATGCTGACCTTCGAGCCTGACCGATACCGCCATGCCTGCGCCAGCCTGCCCGACAGAGTCGGCACCTGCATAAAGCCCATCGATGCGGGTTTCGATTCCTGAAGGAAGAACAACAACCCGATCCCCGCGCTTGAGTTCGCCGGAAATAATCGTACCGGCATACGAGCGCCAGGTTGAGCCGATGACCTCCTCTTCCACTGACACTTCCGAACCACCCTGAAACCGCCCTCCCGCCCGATGACCGCTCAGAACAAACTGCACCGGCAAACGCAGTGGCGGAACGGAATGATCCGAAACAGGTTTCAGCGCCTGCAGCCACTCGAGCACGGTCGTTCCGTTGAACCAGTGCAGGCGTGGAGAATCCGTGACCAGATTGTCACCGTACAAGGCAGAAACGGGAATCACATTCGCATTGCAGGGGTGTTCCGTAAAACCGCCCCCCTGCCTGACCATTTCGAGGCAATCGGACTCGATCTTGCGGAACTGCTGTTCGTTCTCGCCGATCAGGTCCATCTTGTTGACCGCAAAGAGTATATCCCTGATCCCCATGAGCAGGCAGATCAGAAAATGACGACGGGTCTGCGGCAATACCCCCAACCGTGCATCGAGCAGAATAAGGGCCGCGCTGCAGCGGGAGGCTCCGGTCGCCATGTTGCGGACATAGGATTCATGGCCGGGAGTATCCGCCGCAATGAACTTCCGGCTCCCGATCTCGAAGAATCGATGAGCGACGTCGATGGTGATCCCCTGTTCGCGTTCGGAAGCAAGCCCGTCGAGAAGGAGCGCATAATCCAGCGACTCCCCTGAAGCTCCCTGACGGGCGCTTTCAGAAGCCAGCATCCTGAGCTGGTCTTCGTAAAGGTTGCCCGTGAGCTGCAGAAGATGCCCGATCAGGGTGGACTTCCCGTCATCAACGCTGCCGCAGGTCAGAAACCGGATTACCCCTTCGCCATACAGCATCAGAAATACCCCTCCTGCTTTTTTTTCTCCATGCTTCCCGACTGGTCGAAATCGATCAGTCGTCCGCATCTTTCAGAGGTGTGCGCCGTTTCGAGCTCCCTGATGATCTCCCTTACTGTCAAAGCATCCGATTCAACCCCCGCGGTCAGGGGGTAACAGCCGAGGGTTCGAAAACGGATACGACGGATCGCCGGCTGTTCACCGGGAAAGAGTTCCATACGATCATCGTCAACGAGAATAAGCTGGCCGTTTCGTTCGACTGCCGGACGGTCTGCAGCGAAATAGAGGGGCACCACGGGAATCGATTCAAGCTCGATGTATCGCCAGACATCGAGTTCAGTCCAGTCGGACAGTGGAAATACCCGAAAACTCTCTTCCCGGTTATGCCTCAGGTTCGGGATGTTCCAGAGTTCCGGTCGCTGGCCTCTCGGGTCCCAGCGGTGATGCTGGTCCCTGAACGAGAAGATCCGCTCTTTGGCCCTGCTCTTCTCCTCATCGCGCCGGGCGCCACCGAAGATCATGTCGAACCGGTGCGTATCGAGCACCTGCTTCAGGGCATCGGTCTTCATGATGTCGGTATAGAGACGGCTGCCGTGCCTGAAGGGGTTGATACCGTCCCGAACGCCTTCGGGATTGGTGTAGGTGATCAGCTCGAGGCCAAGACGTCGAACGGTTTCGTCCCTGAAGCGGATCATTTCGCGGAACTTCCAGGTGGTATCGACATGGAGCAGGGGAAACGGTGGCGTCAGGGGCCAGAAAGCCTTGAGGGCCAGATGCAGCATCACCGAAGAGTCCTTGCCGATCGAATAGAGCATGACCGGGTTTTCGCTCTCCGCCACCGCTTCGCGGATGATGCGGATAGACTCCTGCTCGAGCTGGTGCAGAACTTTGTCAACCCGCTGTTCTGGCGATCTTTCCTTACTCATCGCCTTGCAAGCTGATCAGGATAAAACCACTCGTAGTACCATCGGCAGGCCCCTTCGATTCGCTTCTGGATACGGGCTGGAATGGCATGGCGCTTCGGTGCGGAGATCGAGCCGTGCTGCCGGTGCAGGTACTTGTGACGGTAATGGCTGTCGCTTTCTTGCGGCCTGACCGGAATATTGCCGGGATCGATCCGGTGCGGAGAGACCTCGAGCCACGCATACACTTTCGACATGGTCTCTGCCGGTTCAGCCATCAGGTCCTCGAACTTCACGAAAAAGAGCCGGTCCCTGACCTGCTGCGGAAGGTCCTGAACCGCCTGGATGGCACCGAGTGGGGCCCCGATCTGCCGGTCCTTGGCAAACAACTGGTCGGCACGGCCAAAGCGGTCGTAATCGGCCAGATGATCGATGAAATCGACAAGGATGGTCTCCTGATGCCTGGACTCGATCGAACCGTACACCTGCCCGAGTTCACGGACGGTAACCACAAGCCTCGCCTCGGGATCGAGATGCAGCAGGAACTCGATGCAGTGCAGCCAGGCGCGGTTCTTGTCCACCACCACCGG
>JAAXWP010000095.1 GCA_013334925.1 Chlorobiaceae bacterium | reverse complement strand
GTCAGGAGCCCGAGTTCGGTCAGGTGCTCGACAGGTATGCGGTCTTTTGACGCTGCATTGAAGAGGTGATCCCACGATTCGGGTGCGTAACCGAGGCCGAATTTTCTGATGGTTGCGGCTTCCAGTGCGCGGCTTGCCGTCAGGTAGGCATAGGCCCGGCTGCCGGTTTCACTTTCGAGATTGTGGAAAAAGTGGCGCGCTGCCCAGCGAAGTGTCTCGAAGCGGCTGTCCTGTTTTTTCTCTTCCCGCTGCGCTCCTTTTTCGCGGTAACGGCTGACATCGATGCCCGCACGCTTGGCCAGGATCTCCACGGCCTCGGGAAAGGTGACTTTTTCCACCTCCATGACGAACGAGAATACGTTGCCGCCTTTGCCGCTGGAGAAACATTTGAAAATCTGCTTGTCGGGCGAGACGATGAACGACGGAGTCTTTTCCTGGGTGAATGGGGAGAGTGCCTTGTAGTGGCGTCCGGATGGGTGAAGCTTCACATAGTCCGACACAAGGTCAACAATGTCCGTGCTTTGCCGGACCTCATCAATCATGCGTTGGGGTATCATGCCTGCCGTATGCGTTGGTTCTCGTCTCTTGTCTGAACCAATGATACTCTGAAAATTGTGAAATCACAATGTTGCGCGACACCTTTTTGGCCTTCGGTGAAGTGATGCGCTTCTGAAGACAAAAGTGGTCATTTTGAGGAGTTTCGTCACCAATTCGATCGGCTCGCTCTGGTTTGTTATGCGTTTTTTTTACTACATTTATTGTTGCGTAAAAGCATAATCTGGCGGATGATCGCAACTCGTTTATCATGTTTTCGGTCATCTGGCCGCCCGGTTACCCCCAGTATCTGCATCAGCCCCAAGGTGCGGTTTGCGATTTGGCATGAAGATGTGCTTTATTGAATGCAGAGCCGATGTTCTCTGCAGTCAGCGAACAGGATTTTCGTTCACCAAAATCAATGATTATGAAACAGGGATATTTTACGGCGATGCTGATTGTGGTCACCTATGCGGTGTCTCTGGGCTTTTATGCATGGATGGGCACCACCCCGCCAGAATCCATGTTTCATGCCGTCTGGAAGGGTGGACCGATCGTGTCGGTGCTGATGGCACTGATTCTGATGGTGATCGCCTACATCGTCGAGCGTATCATCGCCCTGAACAAGGCTGCTGGCAAAGGGGCCATTCCCGAGTTTGTCCAGAGCCTGAAGCAGGACATCGATACGGGTGCTGTCGAACAGGCGATTTCTCGTTGTGATGACCACCAGAGCTCGCTTTCCGCAGTTCTCCGTGCGGTGCTCGAACGTTACAAGCTGCTTGCAGTTCATAATATCACCGACAGGGACAAGCGCATCAGCGAAATGCAGAAGGCTGTCGAAGAGGCGACGGTCATGGAGATGCCGCTGCTCGAAAAGAACCTCGTGGCCATTTCGACGATCGCTTCGATCTCGACGATGGTCGGCCTGCTCGGTACGACGCTCGGTATGATCAGGGCCTTCGCTGCCATGGCCACCAGTGGCGCTCCCGATGCCGTACAGCTCTCGCTCGGTATTTCGGAGGCGCTGTTCAACACGGCGCTGGGCATCATCGGAGGTATCATGGGTATCGTCACGTACAACGTCTTTACCAACAGGGTGGACCGCTTTAACTACATGATTGACGAAGCGGCCTTCTATATCATCCAGACGCTCGGCACCGGAAAATCCCAATCGTAAGGCCCCATGTCCAAGATCAAGGCAAAACGGGTCGGGTTCCGGCTGGATATGACGCCCATGGTGGACGTGGCGTTCCTGCTGCTGACCTTCTTCATGCTGACCACCAAGTTCCGGCCACCGGAGACGGTAAAGATCGATCTGCCAGCTTCGCATTCGAACATGAAGCTTCCCGAGTCTGAAGTGCTTACCGTCACGGTTGCGTCAGACAACTCGATGCTGATGGGGCTCTCTTCCCAGCCCGCCAGGGAGCGTCTGTTTGCCACGGTTATCAGGCCTCGTCTCGAGAATGCAGGCATGCCCGCTTCCGCTATAGCCGATTCGCTGAAAAAATTCAGGCTCGCCGAGAGTTTCCGGATCCAGCGAGAAGAGCTTCCCCGATACCTGCTGATGTCACGCTATGCCGACAATCGGCTCAGACCGGTGATCAGGGCCGATCACCAGGCCGATTTCGAGTCGGTCAACTATGTCATGAAGGTGTTCAAGAAAGCGAACCTGCTCAACTTCAACCTGGTAACGGTAATGGAAAGGGAGGTGCGCTGATATGGGCATGGTCGATACACCCGAAAGGCGAGGAAAGAAAGGCCGCCGTAAAAGCAAAAGGATCGGTTTTCACCTCGATATGACTCCGATGGTGGATGTGGCGTTCCTGCTGCTGACCTTTTTCATGCTGACCACCACGTTCGCCAAGTCCAACACGATGGAGATCAACATTCCGCCCGAAACCGGCGAGGTCTCGGTTGCCGAGCGGAACGTGATGACCCTGAGGGTTCCCGGTGATGGCTATGCCTACTGGTCGCTTGCCGATGAAGCTCCCAGGCGTGAGCCGCTATATGAGCGGAGTGCCGCTTCACATACCTCACTCAGTCGTGAGCTCCGGCAGGCGCTGCAGCAGCAGTTCGCAGCCAACCGCAAGCTCGTTGTTCTGGTCAAGATCAGCGAGAAGGCAAAGTACAAATCCCTGGTTGACATCATCGATGAACTGAATCTGCTGAAGATCGACCGTTTCAGTCTCGATGATTTCACTCCGCAGGACGATGCGGAGGTCCAACGCTCCGTCGCGCTCCGCTGAATGCCGGACAAGACGGTTTCCGAACCTGAACAAAGGAGTTGAGTAACGTGGCTTCCAAGATCGAAAAAGTACATGACGAGATCGCTGGCAAGGCGAGAATCTGGTCTATGCAGGATGAGTTTCTCGATACCGCAGGTCTCAGGCGGATCACTTACGGTAATCTCGTGCTTCGCCGTCAGGCCCATCTGTTTCTCAGTCATGGAGTGATCGTCTCGGTTGCGTTCCTCTTCTCCTTCTGGACCGTCAGCGCCAACTGGAATAACCTGATGAAGCTCGTCGGACTGTCCGGAGACGATCAGATCGCTTCGGTGAAGTGCTACGAGATCGTCACCAATGTCACCCAGTTGCCACCGCCGCCACCGATAGCCCCTCCAGAGCCAGCCAGGCCGAAGGCTGCAAGTGCTCCGGTCGAAGCGCCTCCGAATGTCGGCAGGATCAGGAAGGTGGCCGAAGCGCCTGCCGAGCAGACTCTGGCTACCCAGAAGGAGATGAAGCAGGCCATCCAGCAGGGCGCTGGCAGCCAGGGGTCTTCATCCGGTGCGTGTGAAACGGTCGAATACGTGGCTTGTGAAGTGCCTCCGGTTGTGTTGGCCACCCCAAAGCTCATCTATCCTGAAATGGCCAGGATTGCAGGACTCGAAGGCCGGGTGTTCGTTCGTGTGCTGATCAGTGAGGATGGACGCGCGATGTCGGCCGAGGTGATCAAACGCGTTCCGGCGGATTGCACGATGTTTGACAAGGAGGCCATACGTATCGCCAGGGAATCGAAGTACTCCGCCGGGCAGCAGGC
>JAAXWP010000055.1 GCA_013334925.1 Chlorobiaceae bacterium | reverse complement strand
TGCTGACCGATGCGATGAAAACTCTCGAAGCGACGTCGGCATCGATTTTCGGACGAACCGGGGTTAAACCTGAACCGCGGGTCCGGTTCGGGAAGATCGTTTCCGGAATCATCGAAGAGGCCGCAGAGGCGGAAATGGTGCTCCCTGGAGCGAAAGGCAGGCACGTGCCCGATGCGGCCATCGGATCGACACCGGGGCGTATTACTTGAAACCGTCCAGATGCATTGCAGGGCCAACAGGATCAAAACAATCGCTCTCTCTTCTGAATCCATGGCGACCTGCAGACCGTCAAACGGTGGTTTTCCAGAGACGTCTCGATTTGTGCCGTTTTTTCGATCCGGGAAGCGAAATGGCGGATGTTTCCATGCAATTTCTGGTGGCCATAATTCTGCAGAGCCAACTCCCTGCATCTGGTGACGTAGTCCCTGCTGTCGGGATATTTCCAGTCATCACACATTTCAGAATGGAACCTGTCGTGCTTGATGGTGGTGAGCCATTGAGAGGGCGGGGCATTGCGTTTATAGACGCGCTTCAGGTTACCCTTCACTATCCACCTTATGAGAGTGATACGTGATCGCAAGCGTATCGGACGAGATTAACTATTGCTACTAATATAAGTTAGAGGCCTGATTGCAAAGTTTCCCGATGTAAGGCGGTCCGGTTTTCCTTGTCTGCATACCGTCTGGCAAAGCGCTGATGTGTGGTTGTATGATGAGTCCGACGATCTGCTTTTATTTAGATTAATTTTAAATAATATTTGGAATAATTTTAAATAAGGAATAGGTTTCACCTGTTGTTGACCGTGCTCATCTTTTCAGAACCATAAATCATGCTATCTATGAAACCTGTTTTTTCCAGATCTCTGTCGATTGCCTTGCTTGGCATGCTCTGCACAACGACCACTTTTGCGGCTATGCCGCTTAACACTGATGATACCGGCACCCAGGGGCAAGGTAAGTTTCAGATTGAACTCGGGGGAGAGTATTCCCGGAACAAAGAAAATGAGGCTGGTCTCACCGTTAAGGAGACGGGCTGGGAGCTTTCCGGCGCGCTTTCATATGGACTGTCCGACAACATCGACCTTGTTGCCGGAGTGCCGTGGAGTTGGGCCAAGGTGACCGTGGATGGTGCGACCGACTTTGATGACCATGGTGTCGGTGACATGTCCCTCCAGCTCAAGTGGCGATTTCTTGAAACGGAGGACAAACATACGAGTCTTGCCTTGAAGCCAGGGATCTCCCTGCCGACCGGTGACGATGGAAAAGGGTTTGGTTCCGGCAGGGTCTGTCCGGAGGTTACGCTGATCGCCACACACGCCACCGAATCGGGTGCGCTTCATTTCAACTTCGGCTACAGTCATAACGATTTCAGTATCGAAGAGGTGCGCGAACATTCCACGCGGGATATCTGGCGAGCCTCGATGGCTGGTGAGCTGAACATTGCCGAAAAGCTGAGAGCCGTTGCCGATCTCGGCATCCAAACCAGTGAAGAGGCAGATGCCGACACCAATCCGGTCTATCTGCTTGGCGGTCTGATCTACGGTGTTACGGATAATGTCGATCTGGATCTCGGTGTCAGGGGCGGACTGAATGACGCCGAATCTGATACCGCGGTGCTCGCCGGCATGACCGTACGTCTCTGATCGTAGGGATTCCGGAGGACGTTATGTACAAACGGTATCTGTCGCTGCTATGTGACACAATATACAATGCTGGTACGGTGAAGGAGGTGCTATGTCTCCTTTAGGAGTGCTTGGCAAGGGGGAGGTCGGCCAGATCGTTAACCTCCGTCATGGCCGGCAATCTGCTGTCGGTGGATGCGAACGTGCTCATGCTCATTCTCATCATGCCCATGGCAGGAACAGTGGAAAGCGTCTGGCCGACATGGGGTTTTCTCCGGGCCAGACGATTGAAGTCATCGAAAACAATCCGGCGATGCCGATGCTGGTCAGGATACATGACAGCAGGGTGGCCATCGACCGGTCAATAGCCATGCGTATCATGGTGAGGAGGATTGTACAATGAAATTGTCTGAGCTGAAAAAAGGACAATCTGGAAAGATTGTCGCCATGCCGTTGGCTGGAGTTCTGAAAAGGAGACTTGCCGAGATGGGGATGCTTGTCGGCGAGGTGGTTCGGGTCGAGGGGGTTGCACCTCTGGGTGATCCGATGGAGCTGACCGTCCGCAAGTATCGGCTGACGCTGCGCAAGTCCGATACGGAACATATTGCCGTCGAGGAGGTTCGATGATGGAGGAGCAAAAAAATAGCGGGGCAATGATGGATGCGTTTATCCCGGACAGGATTGTTGCTGTTGTTGGCAATCCCAACTGTGGAAAGACGACGCTTTTCAATGCACTGACCGGGTTGAACCAAAGGGTTGGAAATTGGCCGGGCGTGACCGTCGATAAAAAGTGCGGAAGTTTCAGGTATGAAGGTCAGCAGTACGAGCTGGTTGACCTTCCGGGTATCTACTCCCTCTCGTCGCTTTCGCAGGATGAGACGGTGGCGCGTGACTATATTCTTTCAGACGAGGCTGGCTTGTATGTCAATATCATCGATGCCTCCAACCCGGATCGCAACCTCTACCTGACCAGCCGCCTGCTGGAGATGGGTGTGCCTGTAGTCGTTGCTCTCAACATGATCGATGCCGCTTCGGAGCGTGGCATCACTGTCAATTCAGTCCGTCTTTCCTCACTGCTCGGTTGCCCGGTTATCCCGATGGTGGCTTCACGCGGTGAAGGGATAGACGAACTGAAAGCGGCTATCGCACAAGGGTTTACGATGGGGCGTGCTGCTGCTCCGGGTTCAAGGGTAATCTTTCCGGACGAGCTGACCGAATCGATCCGGAGGGTCGCAGAGTCAACCGGAGGGCACGCTCTCAAGCACGGTTACGATCCGGTCTGGTTCGCATTGAAGCTCCTCGAAAATGACCAGAAGCTTGAAGAGGGGCTCGATGGAACGGTTCGTTTGTCGCTCGAACAGGAGCGGGATCGTGCAGCCTCTTCGCTTGGTGAAGATCCCGATATCGTTATAGCAGATGCCCACTATCGGCTGGTTTCCAGCTTGTCGGAGGCTGCCGTCACTCGCAGGGAGCATACCGGAAAAACTCTTTCCGACAGGATCGATTCAGTGGTGCTTAACCGTTTTTTCGGTATTCCGCTCTTTCTCGGTGTGATGTACCTGATGTTTCTGTTCACGATCAACCTTGGCGGTGCTTTCATCGATTTTTTCGACATCGCCGCAGGGGCGATATTCGTCGAAGGCTTCGGGGCTCTGCTTGATGGCATGGGCTCGCCGGGGTGGCTCAGGGTGATTCTCGCAACAGGACTTGGTGGTGCCTTGCAGACCATGGCCACCTTCATTCCTCCAATCGGATTCATGTTCATATTCTTGTCGATTCTGGAAGATTCCGGATACATGGCGAGGGCTGCTTATGTCATGGACCGTGGTATGAGGGCGATCGGTCTGCCGGGTAAGGCGTTCATTCCGCTGCTTGTCGGTTTCGGCTGCAACGTTCCGGCCATCATGTCCGCCCGGACAATGAGCGACGAGCGGGAACGCATCATGACGGTCATGATGACTCCGTTCATGTCATGCGGGGCGCGAATGCCGGTTTATGCGTTGTTCGCAGCGGCGTTTTTTCCTGCCGGCGCTCAGAATCTCGTGTTCCTGCTCTATTTGTTGGGTATTGTCCTGGCCATCATGACGGGATTTGTCCTGAAAAAGACACTCCTCAAGGGAGATCCTTCCCCGTTCATCATGGAGATGCCGTCCTACCATCTGCCGACATTAAGGGGCGTTGTCATCAGGGTCGCAGACCGGCTTGGTTCGTTCCTGACCAAAGCTGGCAAGGTTCTTGTGCCGGTGATCGTGGTGCTTGGGTTCATGAACTCCCTTGGTACCGATGGGTCGTTCGGCAATGAAAACCGGGAAAATTCAGTGCTCTCGTCGACCGGCAGGGCTCTGGTACCAGTGTTCAGGCCGTTTGGTCTCAATGAGGAGAACTGGCCTGCAGCCGTGGGACTGTTCACCGGCATCTTTGCCAAAGAGGCTGTGGTCGGTACGCTTGACAACCTCTACGCGGTCATGGATGCAAAAACTGCGTCCGAAGACTCCGGAAAGGTTGCATTCAGCCTTGTCGACAGCCTGGGAGAAGCCTTGGCGACGGTTCCGGCAAATCTGTCCGATGTGGCGGGTTCGTTGCTTGATCCACTTGGTATTGCGCTCACGCATGGAGGTGATCAGAAGGCGGTCGCCGAGGATGCCGGGGTCGGTTCATCGATTTTCGGTTCCATGGTTACCCTTTTTGATGGAACAGCAGGCGCGTTCGCCTACCTGGTTTTCATTCTGCTCTATTTCCCTTGTGTCGCCGCCATTGCAGCCGTCTATCGCGAGACCAATCTGGCATGGACACTGTTTGCCGGTACATGGACGACTGGGTTGGCGTATGTGTTTGCCGTTCTCAGTTACCAGATCGGCACCTGGGATGCCCATCCGGCATCTTCCGCAGCCTGGGTTGCCGCGATGCTGCTGGTGCTGGCTGTTTCCGTGAGCATCATGTACGCTGCGGGCAACGGATTATTCAGCAGAAAAAAGAAAGCTCTGGGGGTTTGAATCCGAAGGTGAGGTGTCTCGGGTGCGGATTGCCCGGTTATCGTTTTCCGGAACAATAAAGCTTTAATAATAATGATGTTGACAGATATACGGGACTTCCTCAGGAAGCATCAGGGTGCATCGCTCAATGAGATCGCCAGACATTTCAGGGCTGAGCCGGCACTGGTCGAGTCAATGCTTGACCGATGGATACTCAAGGGGCGGGTGGTGGCCGAACGGGATCTGACTGGTGGCGGTTGTTGCGGCAAGTGTGGTGGACACAGCCATATCCGTTACAGGTGGGTGGATTGACAGGCATATTTTTTTGTCCCGCCTCTTAATTAGACTATTTATAAATAAATGCCTGATTGTGATTGGCCGATCGGGTTTCGCGAGTGTTTTCAACAACGTAAAAAAGTGCAGGATGATCAGTAAAACCGTGCTCGAAAAACTGCACCGAAAACCGGAGAGGTGAAATGAAAAAAACGGTTTTGGTATGGGCGTCTCAGACAGGAAATACAGCAGATGCCGCAGGATTGATAGCGGATGAGATCGGGAGGGATGATATCGACATGTTCGATGTGGCCAATCTGACAATCACACGGCTGCTCGATTACGACATGCTGGTCATCGGCACACCTACCTGGGGGCTTGGTGAGTTGCCTGATGTATGGCTGAACGCATTCCCGGTTCTTGACGAGCTCGATCTGACCGGAAAGCGCGCTGCTTTTTTCGGATTGGGCGACCAGCTGGTGTATGGAGAGTGGTATCTCGATGCCATGGGCATTCTTCATGACCGTTTCGTTGCCAGGGGGGTCAGTGTTGTCGGGCACTGGCCGAATGATTCTTATGAACTCTCTGCGTCAAAAGCTTTGCGTGAAGGGGCGTTCGTTGGTCTCGCTCTCGATGCGGACAATCAGCATCATCTGACGAAAGACCGTATCCGGAAGTGGGTCTGTTCAATCAGGCCGTTTCTTGACTGAAATACAGAACAGGAGTGCCATGACACAATCGGGCAGGTTCAGGGATGGCGATCTTAAGCGTTTGAGCGAGTCAAACGAGATGTATCTGGTGGTTATCTGGCGCCTTACAGAAAATTCACGTGAGGTGTCGGTATCGGACATTGCCAGAGCACTGGGGCACTCGCTTTCAACCGTATCAGAGAAGGTCATGCGATTGACCCAGTCAGGGTTACTTCACCATGAATGGCGTGAAAGGGTATCCATGACCTCCAGGGGCAGGCGCATGGCTTGCCGCACGATAAGGCGACGGAGGCTGCTTGAGACCTTTCTTTTCCGCATGGCCGGCTACGCCATTCATGAGTTGTATGAAGAGGCGTGCAAGCTTGAGCACGTCATATCGGAGCGATTTGCCGACGAGCTTGACCGGATGCTCGGATATCCGCAGCACAATCCTCATGGCCACATTATTCCCGGGCGTGATGGCAGGGTCAGGGCCGAGGATCTGGAGCCTCTTTCCGTAGCAGGTGAAAGCCGTATGGTTCGTATCGCAAGGTTAAGGTCTGACGATTCCGGTGTGTTGGCATATGCGGCAAGCCTTGGGCTGCTTCCTGGCAGATCATTCATGGTTGTCGAAAAAGCTCCATTGCATGGGCCGATGACACTCGATGATGGCTCAAGATGCATCGCCATATCTCATGAGGTCGCATCCATCATCGATATTCATGCCGGGTTGGATGATGATCTCGATGAGAGTGTCGGGGGCCGGCAGTCGTTTGCGCATTGAAACAGGAGAGACGCCGGCCCCAGGCATTCCGGTCATGCTTTGATGATGCATTCGGCCGGACATACCCCAATGCAGGCGGGCTGGTCGGCAAAGCCTTCGCATTCGGTGCAGGCAGAGGAGTCGATGACAAAGACGTCGTTTCCGGCGCTTATTGCGTTTACCGGGCATTCGGCTTCGCAGGCTGCACAGAACGTGCACTCTTCGGTGATTTGCAGTGACATGGCTGTAGTGGTTTTGGTTGACAGAACGACGGGCTGATGTACAGATCGATCAACTCATCGATTCAATTGTAATTAACCAATGGAACCGCTGTTCGTCAATAACGAACAGTTCAGCAAGGTTCACCGAAGTCCTTGATACGAGTCGTGATGCGGGATTCCGTCATCTCTTCTACCGGTTTTATCAATCATCTCAAACAGCGAGAATGCCATGAAAGTCCTGATCCATCATATCTATGAATATCGCAAAGGGCTCCGGAGCCTGGTCATGCATACCCTTCCGGCTTCCCTGACAGAGGCTGCGACAACAAAGTTGCGGCATTTCGGAATCGAGTACCATCTGCAGCAGTGCCTTTCAGGCAAGGTCAACATTTATTTCGGTAAACCTGAGTGTGTTGCCGTTGTTCGCAGGATCACTCACAGCAGGAAACTGGTTGAGATGACACCTGAGGAGGATTTCATGCTCGGCTCGATGCTTGGATACGGTATGCAAATCCAGTGTGAGCGTTACCTGAAGAAAAGCGGCGCTTTTCCGGTGGCCCTTTCAGTTCAGAACTGCGCCTGAGGTACATATGGCCAGCTTCTGCAAGCGCAGATCGAATAGCAGCGTGTTGTAACGACGATGTGGCGGTTAACGACAGGGTAAACGAGCTCCCTGCTGTTCAGGGAGCTCGTTTGTCATGCGGAAGCGAAGATCAATCAGCCGATCTGAACGTACATAGACGCCTTCACATTGCAGATAGGGCATGTTTCCGGAGGGGTGCCCAGTTCGATATGACCGCAGACAGGGCAGAGCCAGATGTCGGAGGTATCGAGGTCCTTGCCGGCTTTTGCCGCTTCGAGGGCAAGGCGATAGATCGCTGCATGGACCTTTTCAGCCTCGACAGCGTAACCGAACATGCGTTTGGCTTTGTGCCCCTCGGCAACAGCCTGCTCGTACATCGGCGGATACATATCGTTGTGCTCGTATGTCTCCCCTTCGATCGCTGTCTGAAGGTTCTCGATTGTCGACCCGATGGCATCGTCCGCTGCCAGGTGTCCTTCTGCATGGATACGTTCGGCTTCAGCGGTCGTTCTGAAGAGCCTGGCGATATTTTTCAAGCCCTCTTTGTCAGCCTTTTTCGCGAATGCTGCGTATTTCTGGTAGGCCTGACTCTCTCCGGCGAAAGCGTTTTTCAGGTTCTCATGTGTTGTCGGCATATCTGTTGTTTCCTTTCGATTGATGATTATATCAGCAGTTATCGGAACTTGATTTGATGTTCTCACCTTTTAAGGAAAACACCAAGATCTTCGAGCAGTGACTGCAGATCCTCTTCATGTTCGACCTCGTCCTGCAGGATCTGTACGGCGATGTTATAGGTCACGGGATCTTTCATGCCAATCTCCTGAATGATGCTGTTGTAGGTGTTGATGGCACATTGCTCCCCGGAGATGTTCTGTTCCAGGAGGGTCTGTACAAAAGGATCATCAGGTGCCTCATAACCGCAATTGGCCCACTCAAACCACTGTTTCGGGCTGGTCAGGGGAGTCCCTCCAAGCTGGATGATGCGGTTGCTCACCATGTCTGCATGACGCAGTTCATCGGCAGCATGCTGGAGAAGCTCGGCCATAACAGCATCTTTCATCGGTCCCTGAGCTACCTTCGCGCCAATCCAGTACTGGTAATAGGCAAGCCACTCTTCGGCATATGCTTTGTTCAGAAGTTCGAGCACGCGTTCGATGTGCTCGCCAACGATCTCTCGTCCTCTGGTTCCCATAGGTTAACTCCCTTGTGATGACGGTTTGCATGCCGTCGGTTGATAATTTTCAATTATAAAAAAAATAATCATTTATAGTGTATTGGCCACTACCGGGCCGGAACAGGTTTTTCAATGGCAGTTATGCCCCTGACAGGTATGATGTGCATTGACTTTCTCCAGTGTTCCCTGGTTGAATGCTTCAATAGCCTCATCAGCTGTCCGAGCCTTTGGCATCGTGTATACGGTGATGCCCAAAGCCTGCAGTCTGGAGATAGCGCCTGCGCCAATACCCTTGCACAGCACAGCATCGATGCCATTTTTCGCAAACAGATCCGCTGGTGTGCATTGGCCATGGTCATGGTGCATCGCTGCATTCGGAAGAATGGCATGCGAACCGTCCTGAGTATTTACGAGTGCGTAAAAAGGACAGCTTCCGAAATGATCATATACAGCCGAATTGAGGCCCGTGTCTTCACCCAACGGGATAATGATTTTCATTGGTGTTCTCCGTTATTTGTTTCTGATATGTTCTGATTCCGAGGAGTGTGATCGTCAGGTTTTTGCTGACCATGCCTGCTGCCGGATCCGCGTCCCTGACGCCCCGATCCTGTACGAAGCCCCCGACATTTGCCTCCGCCATGCCGGCCGCCACCAACTGATCCATCAGAAGCTATGCGGTGGAGGTTTTCACTCTCACAGGAGGGACAGATCTCCGGACGGCTTGTGCCATGCGGAACGCTCCATTGATGGCGGCATGTGGAACAGCCGAAAACACGTTCTTCTGATGAAACCATGATATTTCCTCCGGTTATGGTTAATCGCCTGCCATTGATCAGCATTTCGGCAACCTTATGCCTCGCTGATGAAAGAATGTTGCTGAAGGTCTGACGGGATACCTGCATCTGATTTGCCGCGTCTTCCTGATACAGACCCTCAGAATCGACAAGGCGTATTGCTTCGAGTTCATCGAACGTCATGATCACCTCATCAAGGTCTCTTGCCGGGATTCCGGCAGGTTTGAACATTCTGTATTCAGGGTTACCCCCTATTTTTCTGCACTTTACCGGTCGGGGCATACCTGCGGTCTTATTAGGTTTTTTGGGTAAGTTATTGGCATATGCTAATAACTTACCCAAAAAAAATCACAAGTCAAGCCCTGTTCCGATAACTCCGGGCTTTTTATTACTCCGGCGACTAAAGGATGCAAAAGTATTCCAGGCCCAGTCTGTCATCCTGAACGAAGTGAAGGATCCAAAATATTTAGGACCACTTTATAAGCGATAGATATATAAAGCCTTACGAGATGCTGATGGATTCTTCGCCCGACTGTGTCGGACTCAGAATGACAAAAAAAATGAACGAACTGGCGTCAGTAAGCGGCTCTGTTGGCGCTTTTGAGACAGCCTCATGACAACCAATAACAAACCAGAATGACACTTTTAATTGCCTGAGTAATAACGCATGGCAACGTGATGCTGTCACTCTTGCCCGGGTATGGTGAGCACAAGAGGAAAGAGTGGTTTGCATTGAGTTTGGGAAGATGGTACCAATGTTTTCTGCTCGAAGCCGGGTTCAACCAATGCCATCCCTGCAGTCCGCAATCCATTCAGGCTTTTTATCTTTCATTTCTGGTTGGGGAAACGGAATTTTGCCCGTGAGTGGTTGTCGTAAGGATGCAGGGCAGGATTCGGCAACCCGGTTGTTTTTCCGGATGTTGTCTTGCCCAGAACGGAGGATGATCCGGGAAATCAAATCCAATATCGCCATGAAGAGACCTCTCGATCCGTTTGGCGTCTGCTCGCCACTTCCCCTCAAGGATGGCGAAGTGTCCATCTACTCCCTTCGAGCCCTTGAAACCGCCTGGCCGGGCCTCGGGGCTTATCCGAAAACCATCAAGGTGCTGCTTGAAGCCGCACTCCGCAACTTCGACAACTACACGATACGCCAGGCGGATGTCGAGGCGATCGCGAACTGGGGGGCTTCTTCGAAGACGCAGGTCGAGATTCCGTTCAAGCCGGCAAGGGTCGTCCTTCAGGATTTTACCGGCGTGCCCGCCATCGTCGATCTGGCCGCCCTGCGTGAAGCCTGCGCCGCACTCGGCGGCGATGCATCGAGGATCAACCCGCTCGTCTCCTGTGATCTCGTGATTGACCACTCCGTCCAGGTCGATTATTTCGGGGATGCCGATGCGTTCGGTAAAAACCTCGAAAGGGAGTTCGAACGGAACCGGGAACGGTACGAGTTTCTCAAATGGGGCGAAAAAACCTTCAGCAATTTTCACGTCGTACCTCCCGGCACCGGGATCGTACATCAGGTGAACCTGGAATATTTTTCAGATGTCGTGCATCTCGAAAACGGGGTGGCCTATCCGGATTCCCTTGTCGGCACGGACAGCCACACCACCATGATCAATGCGCTCGGTGTGCTCGGCTGGGGAGTCGGGGGAATCGAGGCTGAAGCCGTCATGCTCGGTCAGCCGATCTACATGCTGCTGCCCGATGTGGTCGGCGTGCGGCTGACGGGTGCGCTGGGTGAAGGGGTATGCGCAACCGATCTCGTGCTGACGCTCACCTCCATCCTGCGTCGGGCTGGCGTTGTCGGTTCACTGGTCGAGTTTTTCGGGCCGGGACTTTCTTCGCTCTCTCTGCCTGACCGTGCTACGGTGGCGAACATGGCTCCGGAGTATGGCGCGACCACAGGCTTTTTCCCTGTCGATGACCGTACGCTCGACTATCTGGCCCTCAGCGGCAGGGAGGAGCGGTGTGAGCTGGTCGAGCGCTATTGCCGGCAGCAGGGGCTCTGGCACGAAGTGGATGAAAACCCTTCCTTCAGCAGGGTGATCGAGCTCGATATGTCAACGGTGCGACCATCGGTGGCGGGCCCAAAGCGACCTCAGGACCGGATCGACCTCACGGCGATGAGCGGCCAGTGGACGAAGGACCTCTCGACGGTGTTCTCCAGATCTTCCGTTGTCGAGGCTGCCGAGATGTCTTCGGAGGGTGGCGTTGCCATCGTACCGCGTTCCGATCCCGGCCGTGAGGGGGTAGAGACCACCATCGATGGCCAGAGGGTACTGCTCAGGCATGGTGCCGTGGTCATTGCCGCCATCACCTCATGCACCAACACGAGCAATCCGGAGATTCTCATCGCCGCTGCACTCCTCGCCCGTGCCGCCCGCAAACGAGGGCTGGTACCGAAACCCTGGGTCAAGACCTCACTTGCGCCGGGATCGCGAGTGGTGATCGATTATCTGGCAGCGGCCGGATTCATGGAGGATCTCGATGCGCTCGGATTCAACAATGTGGCGTTCGGCTGTACCACCTGCATCGGGAATTCCGGCCCGTTGCCCGACCCCATTGCCCAGGCGGTCAGGGCGGGCGACCTGGTCGTCGCCTCGGTGCTCTCCGGAAACCGCAATTTCGAAGGCAGGATCAATCCCCTCGTCAGGGCGAACTATCTCTGCAGTCCGGCACTGGTTGTTGCCTATGCTCTCGCCGGAACGGTCGCCATCGATTTCGATCGTGAACCCGTTGGGCTGGATTGCGATGGCCGCAAGGTCTATCTCCGTGAACTCTGGCCAAGGGATGAAGAGATCCGCGAGTTTGCCAGATGTTTCGTTCTGCCGGAGTATTTCAGGAAGCGGTATGCCGAAGTGTATGCAGGGCCGGAACCCTGGCGGGAGATCGAGACGTCAGGTGGTGAGCTGTATCAGTGGCATCCTGATTCGTCCTACATCCGCAAACCGCCGTTTTTCGAGGGCATCGGCCCCGATCCCGAAGGTGTTTCGCCGATACGCCGGGCCCGTTGCCTGGCGCTCTTCGGCGACAGCGTGACCACCGATCACATCAGTCCGGCAGGGATGATCCAGCCCGGTCAGCCGGCGGGCGTTTACCTCTTGTCAAAAGGGATTCAGGAGAAGGATTTCAACAGTTTCGGCTCAAGGCGCGGAAACCACGAAGTGATGGTTCGCGGCACTTTCGACAACATCAGGGTTCGCAACCGGCTCGCCCCTGGTACCGAAGGGGGGTATACGAGCTCTTTCCGTTCCGAAGATGATGGGGACGGGGAGGTGAAGAGCATCTACGATGCGGCCATGCACTACCGGGAGGCCGGTGTGCCGCTGATCGTCATCGCCGGAAAGGATTACGGGATGGGCAGCAGCCGCGACTGGGCAGCAAAGGGGACGGCCATGCTCGGAGTACAGGCGGTCATTGCCGTGAGTTTCGAGCGAATCCACCGTTCCAATCTGATCGGCATGGGGGTGCTGCCGCTCCAGTTCGACGATGGTCAGGATGCGACGGCTCTCGGTCTTACGGGGCGTGAGATTTTCGATATCGTCATCGACGACTCACTCAGGCCGGGAGAGCGTGTCGAGGCTTTCGCGACCGATCCGAAAACCGGCAGGAAGATCTCTTTCGCCCTGCGTTGCAGGATCGATACCCCTGTAGAGGTGGACTATTTCCGTAACGGCGGCATCCTGCAGACCGTGGTCCGAAGGATCGCCGCTGAAGGCAGATCATGAACTCTGAAACATCCGGTAAACCATGGAATTTACCCAGGCAATTGCAGCACGGCATTCGTGCCGGAACTTTCTCGACACTCCTGTCGATGCGGCGACCATCAGCGCCCTCGTCGAAATGGCGCAACATTCGCCAAGCTGGGGCAACACCCAGCCGTGGCGTGTCTGGGTTGCTGGCGGGGAGGTGGCCGTAAGCATACGCCAGGGACTTGTGGCGCGGGCAGCGGCAGGTGCGCCTCCTGTTCCGGACATGCCCATGCCGACGGTCTTCGAGGGAGAGATGAAGGCTCGTTATGTCGAGGTCGGAAGGTCGGTGTTTGCCGTGCTCGGCATCGAACGTCAGGACGAGGAGCGGCGCAATGCCCATCGGACGAATAACTGTAATGCGTTCGGTGCTCCGGTGCTGGTCTATATCACCCTGCCGGATGGCTTGACCCCCTATGCCATGCTGGATGCAGGTGCATTCCTCAGCACCTTCTGCCTGGCTGCCGCCGACCGGGGCCTGGCCACCTGCATCCAGGCAACCCTGGCGCACTATCCAGACATCATCCGGCAGCATCTGCCCATTCCTCCACAAGAGCGGATTGTTGTCGGCGTCGCTCTCGGTCATGCCGATTCGGCATGCGATATCAACCGCTTCCGCAGCGCCAGGGAACCGGTGGAAAAGATATTGACGCTGACGGGATTCTGAGATACCGCCATAAAGCATGGAAGGCTGCCGGTTGCAGCAGCCTTCCGGATAAGCGGTACCTTGAGTTTACTTTCTGGTGACCCTGCAGTCGACCCTCCTGTTTTTCTGCCGACCCTCCCCGGTTGCGTTGTCAGCAACGGGGTGCTGGTCTCCATAACCCTCCGCAGCCACTCTTTTCTTGTCTATGCCGAGCTTCACGATCTCTTGCATGACGGTTTCGGCCCGTGCCTGTGAAAGCTTCAGGTTTGCTTTCGGATCGCCGACATTGTCCGTGTAGCCACCGAACTTCAGCTCCACGGCAGGAAATGCTTTAAGTATCTCGCCGATGTTATTGATCTGTTCCTGGGAGACCGGTTTCAGGGTCGCTTTTCCGGTGTCGAAGATAAGTCGATCGAACGTGAACCAGGTGGTTTTGTCAACGGCTTTCGTTTTGTCTTCAATGAACGCGATCAGCTTTCGTTCAATGCCGAATTCCGGAATATTCAGCTTCACGCCGTTCGGCAGTTTGTATTCGCCGAAGGTTCCGAGTGAATCAGCCGTGACGGCTGTAGTGTCGCGCGCAGCTTTGGTGGTATCCGGAAGAGGTTGAGGGGCTTGCGGTGCAACCGCAGCTGGTGGCGGTGGTGGTGGAGTTTGTCTGGCTGGTTGCTGGCTGCAGGTCTTCATGAGCAGCCCGATAACCAGTATGCCGATGATGAATGGCCAGAACTCTTTGATGAAAGAGACGATGGTTTGTACGATTCCTCCGGAGCCATCCTGGGATGTGCTGCCCAGAAGAGACAGGTTTGCAAGCCCAAGGAGCGGCGCAAGTGCTGCTGGCGCCGAATGCTGTACGGCATTTTTCTGGGTGTTCAGCAGATTCACGAGGCCTTTGGAATCGAGGTTTTCGGATGCGACCTGTTTGCC
>JAAXWP010000054.1 GCA_013334925.1 Chlorobiaceae bacterium | reverse complement strand
CCGACCAGCATGAAGTCGGCTGGATGCACCTCACTGAGACCTTCACGTTCGACGATGACCGCACGGCGCGACATGGCGTCCATGATGTGCGACACCGCAGAGCTGTCGAGCAGACTGAGCGAATCGACGTAGAGCACGCCCTTGTGCGCCTTTGAGAGCACACCATGCTGGACGACGCGCAGGCCGGAGGCCAGGGTCGCCTCGAGATCGACACCGCCGATCAGGCGGTCTTCGGTCACGTTCAGCGGAAGCTCCACAAACGGGGTGCCTTCAGGCAGAATATCGGCAAATGCCCTTGCGAGCGTCGACTTTCCGGAGCCTACGGCCGACGGAATGACGACTCCTCCAAGGGAGGGATCGACGGCCAGGAGCATAAGCGCCTGCTTGGCCAGATCCATTCCTACTATGTCGGTAAATGCTATCATGCTGCTGCTTCGGCTTCTCCCAGTACTTTTGCGAGTTCGCGCTCGATCTTCTCGCCGGCGTCGACGGTCTCGAGCGGATCCTTGCGCAGACGGTGGCGGAGGCAGAGGCCGGCGATCTTGCGGACGTGATCCATGGTCACCTTCTTTTCACCCTGCAGCGCGGCAAAGGCGTGTGCGGTCCTGGTGATGGTCAGCTCGCCGCGATGGCCGTCGATGCCGAGGTTCATGCAGAGCCTGGCGATATCGGTAAGCACCGAATCGTCCATGGAGACCTGCGGGAGGAAGTTCTTGGCAGTCTCGATCTTCTTCTGGAGCTTCTGCTGCTCGCGGGTGACCTTCTTGATGAAGGATTCCGGATCCTCGTCGTACTCACGGCGGAGCTTCACGATCTCGACCCTCTTGGCGACATCGTTGATGGTGATGATACGGGCGTGGAGACCGAAACGGTCGAGGAGCTGCGGACGAAGCTCACCCTCTTCCGGGTTACCTGAGCCGACCAGCACGAAGCGGGCGGGGTGGCGGATGCTGATACCTTCACGTTCGACAACGTTCCTGCCGCTGGCTGCCACGTCGAGAAGCACGTCGACGAGGTGGTCGTCGAGCAGGTTGACTTCATCGATGTAGAGGAAGCCGCGGTTGGCCTGGGCGAGCAGACCGGGTTCGAAGGCCTTGACACCGCTGGTGAGCGCCTTTTCGATATCGATGGTACCGCAGACGCGATCTTCAGTTGCGCCGAGCGGCAGGTCGACGACCGGCACGGGAATGCTCTCGGTCTTGACATCCTCAGCCTTGATGGCTGCAGCGCCTTTCGCGCCGGACTCCATTTCGATGTACTGTTCGACGGTGCGGTTGTAGATATCGCCCTTGACGCGCGGAATGAGCGGAAGCACTTCGGCCAGAGCCCTGACCGTGGTGCTCTTGCCGGTGCCACGGTGACCCATGACCAGAACTCCGCCGATCCTCGGGTCGATGATGTTCAGGATCAGACTGAGTTTCATCTCCTCCTGACCGACAATGGCGGTGAAAGGAAATGCCTGTGCCTGCTTCTTCTTGGAGGTCGGCTTCTTCACTTCAGGCGCAGCTTTGGCTTCAGCGGTTGCCGCCGCCTTGGCGGAAGAGGTTTTTTTCGCAGCTTTCGCAGTCTGGGTCATAGTGAGATTAGATGGTTAGTACCCGGCCCGGGACCTACGGAACTTCTCGGACATCCCGGCTGAGGCTTGCTTGATTGAGAAAACAAAAATCCAACAATGAACTCTGAATTTATGCTTTTGACATAGACATAACAAACGGTTTTCACGTTTGTTCCGAGTTCCTGAAACACTTCGGAAAACCGTACCCGTCAGGCAGGAAGCATGGCGTGGAAAGCCGCCTCCCGTATGCTCTCCGACAGCGTCGGATGCGCGTGTATGGTCTTTACCAGTTCAGCCGCCGTCAGTCCGAGCCTGCAGGCAAGGCCGATCTCGCCAATGAGCTCCACGGCATCGTGCCCGACAAGATGCCCGCCCAGCATACGACCGTTCGAGGCGTCGAAGACCAGCTTGACCAGGCCTTCGAGCTGCCCGAAAGCATTGGCCTTCCCGGAGGCCGCGAAGAGCGACTTGCCTACCCTGACCTCATGGCCTCTGCTGACGGCGGCCTCTTCGGTCAGGCCGACTGAAGCCACCGAAGGCTGGGCATAGACACATCTGGGAATGAGCGCATCCTCGATGGGTTCGGGGTTGAGACCGGCGATGGTTTCGACTGCGATCGACGCTTCGGCGGATGCCTTGTGGGCGAGCAGCATGCCACCCCGGGCGTCGCCGATGGCATAGAGACCGTCGACATTGGTTCGGCAGAGCGCATCGGTGGCGATGAATCCCCGATCGGTGGATACACCGGCAGCCTCGAGCCCGAGGTTATCGATTGCACCGGTCACCCCGATCGCCACGAGCATGTAGTCAGCCTCGAGCTGTACCGTTTCACCACCTTCAGAGACGAGATCGGCCGTTATTCCGGACTCGCCGCGCTGGACGCTCGCGATCTTCGAAGCACATTTCACCGTGATGCCGCCTTTTTCGAACGAGCGCTTCAGCACTTCGGAAATCTCCGTGTCCTCCTGCGGCAGCAGCCTGGGCAACAGTTCGACGATGGTTACCTTCGATCCTGCTTTCGCGTAGAACCAGGCCAGTTCGACACCGATCGCACCACCACCGACAACGACGAGTGATGCCGGCACCTCTTTCATGATGAGCGCCTCGCGGCTCGTGATGACACGGTTGCCATCGGGCTCGAGGCCGGGAAAAGCCCTCGGCCGGGAGCCGGTCGCAAGAATGATATTGCGGGCTTCGAGTGCGGATTGCGTGCCATCATTCGCGGTAATAGCTATCGTCGTGCCACCTGCAAGCACCGCTTCGCCCTGCCTGACCTCGACGCCTGCTTTGCGGAGCATGTACTCCACGGCCTTCGAGCTCTTCAGGGCGACATTCCTGCTGCGCTTGACCGCCTGGGCGAGATCGAACGAGGAATCCTGAACGTGTACGCCAAACGAGGCGGGGTTCCTGACAAGATCATACACTTCGGCGCTTCTGAGCAACGCCTTGGTCGGAATGCATCCCCAGTTCACGCACACACCGCCAAGCGGCCCTTTTTCGACGAGGCACACCTTCATGCCATGGCGTGCGGCATGAAGCGCGGCTTCATACCCACCAGGCCCTGAGCCGATTACCGTGACATCGAATGAGGCTTGCCCGGGAGTGACTGTGGTATGCTGCATGGGAACTGATGGTTTAAGGGTTACAGGTTGGTCGCGTTCTTTAGTATATTGGTCAGAGCCCGTTCGACGGGCCTTTTTATTACGTACATGAAAATGCAAAAAGAGTTACTGAAAAACGAACCGGATACGGCCATCCAGGCTGAGCTGGAGCCGAAAAAGATGACGTTGCAGGTCAGCAGGGTCCAGACGCCCATGCGCATCGACCGATACCTGGCACAACAGGTCGAGAACGCGACGCGCAACAAGGTGCAGGAGGCTATCGAGGAGGAGCGGGTGCTGGTAAACGGGAAACCGGTCAAATCCAACTATCGCATCAAATCGTGCGATCTCATCCAGATCACCTTCCTGCGGCCGCCCGCGCCTGAACTCGCACCTGAGGAGATTCCGATTGATATCATGTACGAAGACGAGGACCTGCTGGTGGTCAACAAGGCTGCCGGCATGGTGGTGCACCCGGCCTTCGGGAACTGGACCGGCACCCTGGCCAACGCCATCCTGCACCATATCGGCAAGGATGCCGATGAACTCGACCGAAGCGAGCTGCGTCCCGGTATCGTTCACCGCCTCGACAAGGACACCTCCGGACTCATCATCATCGCAAAGAATCCCGTAGCGCTGCACCGGCTCGCCACGCAGTTCGCCAGGCGCCAGGTCGAAAAGATCTACAAGGCGATCGTCTGGGGAGTGCCTTCTCCAGCTGCAGGCACCATCAGGACCAACATCGGCCGATCGCGGAAGAACCGCAAGGTGATGGCCAATTTCCCTTTCGAGGGCCTCGAAGGTAAACATGCCATTACCGACTATGAAGTGTCCGAGTCACTGAACTACTTTTCGCTGGTCAGCCTCACCCTGCATACCGGCCGCACCCATCAGATCAGGGTACACCTCCAGCACCTCGGCCATCCGATCCTTGGTGACGAAACCTATGGCGGCGCGACGCCACGGACCCTGCCGTTCAGCAAAAGCGAACCGTTCACCAAAAACCTGCTGGAGCTGATGCATCGTCAGGCCCTGCACGCCGAAACGCTGAAATTCCGTCAGCCGACTACCGGTGAAATGCTCTCATTCACGGCACCGCTTCCCGACGACATGCTGCAGGCACTCGAAAAGATCAGAAGCATACTTCCCGCACAGGGCGACAGACTCCATATATGACAAAGAGCCGCGTCTGTTTGTTCTCTGTACGTTTCTTGTATATTGTCTCTGGAACCGTTTGTCAGCCTGTCTTCCCCCGGACACACCAACGGCCATGTCCGGCAGCACTCTATGCATATGAGCGTGCCTATCTGTAACCATTCCGAAGAGATCATGAACAAAAAGTCTGTCATCGCCGCCACGCTTCTGGCAGCAGCCGCACTGCCTTTTGGGCGTGAAGCCTGTGCACGGGTCAACGTCGACATCAACATCGGCCAGCCCGCACCGGTTATTGTCGCCCCTATGCCGCCGCCACCGCCTCCCCATCGCCGTATTTACATTGAAAGACGTCCGGAATTCATCTATACGCCCGCCCTCGGATTTTCTGTTTCCGTAGGCAGCCCTTACGATGTCGTCTACTACGGTAACCGCTATTATGTCTATGACGATGGCGGATGGTATTGGGCATCTTCGCACAACGGGCCGTGGGTTTATGTCGACAGGCATCGCCTGCCGGACAGGATCCGCCGTTATCGTTATGAAGAGATCCGTCGTTACCGCGACGAAGAGTACCGCCGGCACGACCGTGGTCCTGATCGTGGTCGAGACCGTGACTGGCATGACCGTGATCGAGACTGGCGTGACCGTGACCGGCATGACAATGGCCGCTGGCACTAAACATTGATTATTCATGAAAGTCATCGGTATCAACGGCAGCCCCCGACGTGAGGGCAACACCGCAAAGCTCCTCGATGCGCTGTTCGAAACCTTGCAGAAAGAGGGCATCGAAACCGAACTTGTCCAGGTTGGAGGCACCGACATCAGGGGGTGCCTCTCCTGCTACGCCTGCATCCGTAACAAAGACCGTCAATGCTCGGCAAAAAAGGATGTGTTCAATGCCATTTTCGAAAAAATGCTTGAGGCTGACGGTATGGTACTGGCATCACCGACCTATTTTGCCGATATCACACCTGAACTGAAAGCGCTCATCGATCGTGCCGGTTTCGTATCGAGAGCCAACGGTGGCCTCTTCCGGCACAAGGTTGGCGCTGCGGTCATCAGCCTGCGCAGAGGCGGAGGCATCCACGCTTACGACAGCATCAATCACCTCTTCCAGATCTGCCAGATGTTCATCGTCGGATCGAGCTACTGGAACCTCGGCTTCGGAGGTCGTGAGGGTAATGAGGTACTGAACGATCAGGAAGGTCTGAACAACATGCAGGATCTCGGCCAATCCATGGCATTCCTGCTCGGAAAACTCGGCACTCGCTGAACCATCGATACGACAAACCCGAATCCCCAGCAAAGATTGTTACATGAAGTCAAGAACCTTGAACGCCGGCCGTTTCCCGGCCATGATATGTCTTTCGACACTGCTCTTCACGCAGGTAACCTCTGCCGCGCCATCTGTCACCACACCTCCGGGAGTTCACGCTCCAGTCAGCAACACGGTTGAAACCGTTTGTGGTCAGAAAATAGCCGACCCCTACCGGCCACTCGAAAACCTTCAGGATCCTCAGGTTCAGCAATGGTTCCGGCAGGAATCGGATCATGCCCGCAGGGTGCTCGATTCAATCCCGGGAAGAAAAGCGCTGATCGACAAAATGATCGAGTTCGACAAGCGCAAAGCATCGAAAGTATACAACCTGACCATTACCGACAACGACCGGTACTTTTACCTGAAGCAGACGCCATCCGACGAGACGGGAAGACTCTTTTTCAGGAAAGGATTCAAAGGAGACGAACGGGAGCTGTTCAACCCGGCATCTTTCACTGCCGACAAGGGCATTCACTACGTGATCAGCAGCGTCACACCGAACCTCGATGGGTCAAAGCTGGTGCTGACACTCTCGCCCAACGGATCGGAAAACTCGGTTCTCCTGATCATGGATGTCGATAGCGGCAACATCTATCCGGAACGCATCGACCGGTGCTGGTTTGCATCGCCGTCCTGGTTGCCGGATGGCGAAAGCTTTCTGTACAATCGCCTGAATCCGTCATCACTTCATGACAAGGATCGGGAAAAAAACAGCCGCATTTTCCTGCACAGGACAGGAACCGCACCGGAAACCGACCGGGAGATTTTTTCGACATCGGTCAACCCGGAACTGGGCATTCGTCCGGAAGATATCCCGGTTGTTCACTACGATAACAAAAGCGGACGCCTGTTCGCCTTCACGGAAAATGTCGACCCGAGGCTGAACGGCTGGTATGCTCCGCTCGATCAGCTTTCGATGCCCAGAATCGAATGGAAACGTCTTTTCAGGCCTGAAGACGAGGTGTACGATTTCGCGACCACGAAAACCGAAATCTATCTCTATACACCGAAACATGCGCCAAGGTACCGGTTGCTCAAAACGTCCATCGACAGACCGGACATCGGGGGTGCCGAAACTTTGGTTCCGGAGCAGCCGGAAGGGACGCTGACCGGATTCTCGCTCACCAGGGGCGGGTTGTTCTATACCCTGTCCTTCAATGGCGTGAGGGAAGAGATGTACCTCCTGGAGAACGGAAAAAACAGGGCTGAAAAGATTCCTCTGCCATTTGACGCCGGGACCGCAAGCATCGCCTCGAAAGGTTACGATTATCCAGATTTCTGGGCTATCATCGGTGGATGGAATCACGATTTCCGCCGTTTCAGATACGACCGCCAGCATAAGAAATTTGTCAACGAGACGCTCTCTTCACCAGCGGAATATCCCGAGTACAAGGACCTGGTCGTCGAAGAGATTTCGGTTCCGTCGCATGATGGCGTCATGGTGCCGCTGTCGCTTGTCCACAGCAGCAAACTCCCGAAAAATGGTACGAATCCGGTTCTTGTTTACGGATATGGTGCCTACGGAAACTCGATCACGCCATTTTTCAGTCCGTCGATGCTGCTCTGGGCCCTTAAAGGAGGAGTTTTTGCCGTGGCTCACGTGCGGGGCGGAAGTGAGCTGGGAGATGCGTGGCATCAGGCCGGTCGGAAAACCACCAAGCCCAACACCTGGAAAGATCTCATCGCCTGTGCCGAATACCTGGTCCGGGAACGCTACACCTCGCCTCAGCACATCGCCATCAATGCGGCAAGCGCCGGAGGCATCCTGGTCGGAAGGGCCATGACCGAACGCCCTGACCTGTTTGCTGCAGTCATGCCACAGGTTGGCGTGCTCAACCCGCTTCGAGGCGAAGAGACCCCGAACGGCCCGGTGAACGTCCCCGAGTTCGGAACCGTCAGAAATCCCGTCGAATGCCGGGCACTCATCGAAATGGACGCGTACCTGCACCTGAGGCGAGGGGTCAGCTACCCGGCCACTCTCATTACCGCAGGGATGAACGACCCCAGAGTGATCGCCTGGGAACCGGCGAAATTTGCCGCTCGCCTGCAGGCTTCGACCACCTCAGGAAAGCCGCTGCTCTTTTTCACCGATTTTCAGGCCGGTCATGGTATCGGAGACCAGAAAACCAAACAGTTCGAATCACTCGCTGACATTCTGAGTTTCGGTCTCTGGCAAACCGGGCATCCTGAATTCCAGCTGGAACCCGCACCCCGCCGCTAACCGCCCTTTCATGTCTACTGACCTGGAACTCTTTCCGGGTCAGTAGATTCCTTCCTCCGGAATCGGCTGATGTACACACAGAAAAATAAAATAGATGTAAACAGACTTCGTCATTCTGGTAACGCCAAATGACAGGTCCGCTCAAAATGAGACGGCCTTGCATATCAAATCTCATATCACGGTTCTTTACGAATAAAATCGTACTCCTCCTGCAAGGATGTCTCATACCTCGAAGAGCAGCCAGCATAAGCATATCGTGCTTTTGCCCACGACAAAGAGCGTTTTGGCACAGATTTTGAATGATATTTTTTAAAGTTTGACGACAAGAGCTGGCCGGTCCCAACCATTCCGGAAATCACTTATGAGCAGATGAGGAGAAAAAACCGGAAACCGGGCCTTCACGGACATGCATGATACAGCCTTGAGCCGAAAGAGAGTTCAAGTCGAAAGAAATGAAAAGATTTGCAAGGGTTTATGGAGCGTTGCTGCATATATAAGAAAAATATTTTTTCGTATCTTTGTAGGGCATATAGTGTGAGACTTTCTCCCGATACCAATCATACCTGAGTGACATGTTCATGAATTCCCTGTGAGTGGGATGCCATTTCGTCTTAAGGTTCAGCAGACAATCAGAATTGCATAGCTTCTTAAAAAAAACGATCAGGGGTTGCTTTATGAAAATATCGTTCAAACGTCTCGTCTCCACCATTGTTATCGGCCAATGCCTGGCGATACCAATCACGAGTGTACAGTCAGTTGCCGCTCCGGGCGATGCTATCCAGAATGTACAGTCAACATCGGTTTCCGGTCTGGGGGTTGGAACCAGCGGACAGGGGGCTCCGACAACTTCGATTCAGAGAGCGCCCTATTTCACGGACAGTTACGGAAACATCCTCATGAATGTGAATGTCTGGGGCAATGTTGTGCATGGCGGACCGATAGCAGTTCCTGAAGGCTCTGACATCTCCACGGCAATTTCGCTGGCTGGCGGTCCTGTGAATGGTGCCAATCTTGCCAAAGTACGGGTCAATCGTGCAACGCCTGACGAAAGTGGCAAGATGACGTATCTGGTAGATCTGAAGACTTACGCCAAAGAGGGCAATCGTTCAACATTGATTGAGCTTCAACCGAACGATACCGTCATTGTGCCTGAGAACAAGGCACTTGGTGCTCTTGGCATTCTGGGTATTATCGCTGCCGGAGCTTCGATTTATTCCATAACCCGTTAACACCGCAAGAACTTTCGAGTTCAGGCAACTCACGATATTAACACAAGGAGTCAAAATCAATGGTTGATTTAAATCAGCAGTCTGCAACCGAAAACAATTCTCGGGATATATTGCAGACGATCTGGCGGGGCAAAGTGACCATAATCGCCGTTATGCTTCTTGCGACGGCTGGTGCTATAGCCCATTATTACCTGTCTGTTCCCCGCTACAAGGCGCAGGCTATCATTATGGTCAAATCACCTGACAAGGAAAAGCTGATCAAGGATGGTGAAAGTGGCGGTCCGGAATTTGCCATTCCGACCAATGTCGAGCTTCTCAAGTCCTATCCGCTGGCTGAAGCAGCAGTGCAGTCACTGATGAAAAGCGAACAGCGCAGCAACCTGGCACTTTTCGGAACCAGAAGCATCAAGGGCAAGGCTCGTATGAAAGAGCCCAATCCCAAAATGGTGAGACAGTATGCCGAAAGTCTCCAGTCACGCGTCCAGGCAGAGAACATCAAGAACACGAACCTCATTCAGCTTTCGGTATCGAGCGCTATCCCTGATGAAGCAGCGCTGCTCACCAATACCATCTGTGAGGTGTACAAGGACAAGAACGCAGAATGGAGTGCCGCACAGGACATCTCTGTAAGCAAGACCATCGAACAGCAGATCACCGAGCAGGAAGAGAAGGTCAGGGCTACCGAGATTGCTCTGCGTGACTTCATGAAAAGCAACGAAGTCTACGAAGAGACCGGTAATGTCGCCGATCTGCAACGTTCATTTGCAGCTGCAACGACTGAATACGATTCGAACAGGGTTCAGTACGATATTCTCAGAAGGCAGCTCGCCTACATCGAACAGAAGCTTTCCGATGAAGAGCGTTCGTTCAGCCGCAATATGTATCAGAACATCGGCAATGAGCTTCGTGCAATGCGTGAAAACATCAAGCGGAAAGAGAACGCCTACATTGAGCTTGCTGTTCAGAAAGGTGCCAATGACCCGCAGGTAGAAGCTGCACGGAACGAAGTCGTCAACCTGAAAGCCCAGTACGACCAGATCAACCGTACCAGAATTGCGGGTGAAATCGCCAACACGGGTAACGCACAGAAGTACCGTTTTGATCTGCTCTCTTCGAAAATGCAGGTTAATGTCAGACTTGCCGAGCTCGATAACAGTGCAAAGGAGTATCAGAAGCTGAGAGCCTATTATCAGGGTCAGCTGAACCTGCTTCCTGCAAAACAGATCATGTTCGCAAAACTGACGCTTGACCACGACGTTGCAAACAAAACCTATGCGTTCCTGAAGGAAAAGCTTGACGAAGCACGCATCAAGGCAGCTTCGAACGTCGGTGGCGTCGTTGTCATCAAGCAGGCGTTCGCTCCCGGTATGCCTGAATCACCAAACATGCTCCAGAATCTTTCGCTCGGACTTGGCGGTGGCCTGCTTATCGGTGTGCTGATCGTCGTCATGAAAGAAAAAATGATCTGATCACCACACAGTTCCAGCGGGAACAGCCTGTAAACCGCATATCTTTCACAGCTCAGCCGGCATCGAGACACCATGCCGGCTGACTGCTTTATTACCTGCCACGACTTCTGCAGAGCCACCGTTGCAGTTATTGCTCAAACCTCTTGCACTTGCTATATTGCTTCAGCAAGTATTGAACACCCCCGATACGCCTGAATTCCCTATCGTCCAGCCTACACTCGTCACCGTCAGTGCCAGACTGACCGGAGAGTTCACTGCAGCAGCAGCTTCCAGTATTAACGCGTGAAACATAAGTCCGAATATGATCAAGGTTGTAAGGTATTCGCATGATCTGCAGAAGCAGTGGAATAATCTGGTTCCCATGTGTAAAAACTCCACATTTCTTCATTTGAGGAGTTATATGGATTACCATAGTGACCGGTTCAGCGATGAATCTTATGTCGTGTTCAATGACCACAAACCCGTAGCACTGTTTCCCGCCCACAGAAGGCCAGATGGAGACCTCGCTTCACACGATGGACTAACCTATGGTGGATTCCTTCTGATGTCGAACAGTCACGCAAACCAGAACCTTCTCTATTTCCATGCACTGCTGAAATTTTTGCATGAAAACGGAACACGCACCATCTTCTTCAAGCAGTTGCCCACGTTTTACTGTCGGGAATCTGCAGATGAAATCGATTATGCGCTGCATCTCATGAACTCGGAAGTGTACCGGGCAGATATAAGCACCTGTATCTCGCTGCACGCCTATTATCGTCTTCCGTTTCAGAGACGGAGATTGAGAATGATTGGCAAAGCGCTGAAACAACGATTGAGAATCATGGAAGCAGATGATTTCGAGGCGTTCTGGGATGAAATTCTTATACCAAACCTCGAAGAGAGGCATGGTGTCAAACCTGTCCATACAAAAGAGGAGATCGCGCTTCTTGCCCGGAGAAACCCTGGTTTCATCAGGCAGTTCAATGTCTATGACGGTGAGAAAATTCTTGGCGGATGCACCATTTTCGATACCAGTACGACAGCCCATGTTCAGTACATCTCTGCCAACAGGGAGGGTAAGTCCTGCGGTGCGCTTGATTACCTGTTCAAAATTCTGATCGAAAACCAGTTTGCCAGCAAAGCGTATTTCGATTTCGGTATCGTCAATGAACAGGGTGGCAAAAAAATCAATACCGGATTGCTGGACTGGAAGGAGGGGTTTGGTGCACGCGCATTCGTCCAGAGGTTCTACAGGATCGACACATCTGCATGCTCGAGTATCATCGAAGCGATGAGATGAGGGCACCCCGTCAAACTCCGTTCCGTGATCCGACAGCTGTGCTGGCCCGATCACGATGCCCCGTTTCAGGAGGCCTGCAAGATGAATCGAGCCGAAGCGATTACGCTTCCGGCTCGATCACCTACACCAGGAAAGAGGTTCTGATACCAGATGCTCGCTGGCTTATCCCTCATCGGTAATTTTGAAAAACTTGCGAGCAGGCACTCTGGATGGTTCGGAATGAACCGCTCCATAAATCTGGTTCTCCTGTGTGCTTTTCAGTATCGTTCGTCCAGGCCCGATCCAGTTGTCTCTGGCTACACTGACATGATCCGCGACGCATGAATTGATACCCATGAAGGTATTGTCGCCAATCGTGCAGCATCCTGCGACCACGACATGTGAAGAGAAAAAGCAGTTGTTTCCGACCGTGCTGTGATGACCGATATGATTGCCGCTCCAGAGCACGACGTTGTCACCGATCTTCGCATAGGGCTGAACCGTGTTGTCTTCGAATATGAAGCAATGCTCGCCAAGCTCGACGTTTCTCCAGACAAACGCGTGGCTGCTGATGTAACTGGCCAGACGGTATCCCTTCTCTTTCGCCACTTTTGCCAGCCGGGTCCTGACACGATTGAACCGGGTATACGAAACGGCAACGTAGACATGGTACTCTTCCGGTGAATAGTGCTCCTGCATGGTTTCGAAATCGACCACCGGAAGGCCGAACAGCTGGTCATTTGTCCGATAGGCGCTCTCAGCTGCGAATGCTACGACTTCATAGGGGGAATCAACGGTAAAATATTCATAGGCAATATTTCCCGTGGCGCCATCACCGACAATGATCAGTTTTTTGTCTTTCACATAGATCATGCGTTTCCTCGCTCGGTTAAGATGTTGACAGATTCCAGAAAAAGGTGAAAAACAAAGCAAGGGGAATGGGGGCTGCCGGAACAGGACAGGTGCCCTCCTTTCGGTCAACACCTGTCGTGCCCCGGACAGCACGGCGTCAACCGTTGATCAATGCATTCAGGGTCTCGGCTATGAAGATCACCGACTCCTTTTCGAGACTCGCGTACATCGGCAGGGTGATCAGTCGCCCGGCAACCGATTCGGTCTTCGGCAACGGCCCGGCATAGTCGGCAAATATGGAGAACTGATGAGCCGGCGGATAGTGCATGCTGGTCTGAATTCCCGCCTTGTGCAGAGCGTCCCTGATCTGGTCGCGCCGGTGGCCGCAGTTCTCGTCGAGCAGAACGGCAAAAATGTAGTTCGAAGCGAACTCGCTATGACCGCTGAACGGAACGATCAGACCCGGAACCGCAGCACACGCATCTTCGTACCATGACCGTACCTCGGCACGCCGCTTCAGATCGGCCTCGAGCTTGTCGAGCTGCACGATACCGATAGCGGCGCGAATATCATCCATCCGGTAGTTGTAGCCTGACTCGATGACGTCATAACCGGTGCTGTGACCTTTGGAGCGCTCGTAGGAGAGGGTCGTCATGCCGTGCGACCGAAGCAATTTGGCATGTTCGTAGAGTTTGGGGTCGTTGGTGACGAGCATTCCCCCCTCTCCGGTGCTGATGTTCTTGTTCGAGAAAAAGCTGAAACACCCGACGTCACCGATCGTACCGAGCTTTTTGCCGTGGTATTCCGAAAGCGGTCCATGGCAGGCATCTTCAACCACCCTGAGCCCATGCTCACGGGCGATCTCCATGATCGCATCCATGTCACAGGGAAATCCGGCATAGTGCATGACCACTATGGCACGGGTGCGCCCGGTGATTTTTTTCCGGATATCGTCCGGGTCCATCGTCAGGTCATGGTCGTTCCTGACATCGGCAAATACAGGGATGGCATCGACGTACCTGATGGCATTCACGGTGGCCACGAAGGTCAGCGAAGGACAGATGACTTCGTCACCGGGCCCGATGCCCAGGATTTTCATGGCCAGGTGCAGGGAGACCGTGCAGTTCGACACCGCAAGCGCATGAGACGCCCCGAGCATGGAGGCGAACTTCTCTTCGAATGCGGCGTTCTTCGGGCCGGTCGATATCCATTTTGAACGGAGCGTCTCCAGGACCGCAGCCTCCTCCTCGACACCGAAGTTCAAGTCAAACAAGGGAATCTTGTACATATCGCTCCTTGTTCAGCTGTTACGGAATTCGTTGGCATCGGGATTCGGGATGAAACCGTCCTGAACCACCTGGATGATCTGCCGGATACCGTCGGGCACGGTTTTGGATATTCTGAAACCGAGACGATCCCTGATCTTTTCGAACGTGACCCGGTAATCCCTGGGATCCTCGTTCTTCGACACATACCGGATAACGCTTCCCGGAAGCTGTTTGAGAATTTCATCGACGATCATCTGCTTCTGGTAGTTCTCGGAGGTATCGCCGACATTGAACACATCGAAGGCCACCTTCTCCTCTTCGGCATCCAGAACGGCAAGCACAGAACGGCAGAGATCGACCACATGGCAGTAGGGACGCCAGAACTGCTCGCCGAACACGACCAGCTCTCTGCCCAGTGCAAGCTCCTTGGTGAATTCGTTGACCGTCAGATCGAAGCGGGGCCTGGGCGACAGGCCGTACACTGTCGAAAAACGAAGCGAAGT
>JAAXWP010000006.1:10009-68483 GCA_013334925.1 Chlorobiaceae bacterium | reverse complement strand
CGGAACAGCCGTTCCGAGCCGGAACCGACACCGGTGAAGAAAGCGGCTCTCGAGCTGGGCCTTCCGGTGTTTGAAGCCGATGATGTCAGAAGTCCTGAATTCGTCACCAGGGTTGCCGACTGCCACCCGGACGTGATCGTGGTGGCGGCGTTCCGCGTACTGCCACCCGAGGTGTTCGTTCTGCCAGCACTCGGCACCTTCAACCTGCATGGATCGCTGCTGCCGGCCTATCGGGGAGCCGCTCCGGTCAACTGGTCGATCATCAATGGCGACAAACGCACCGGGGTGACCACTTTCTTTCTGCAGAAGTCGGTCGACACGGGAAATATCATCACCTTCGATCAAACGCCCATAGGGCCGGAGGAGAATGCCTGGGAGTTGCTCGTCCGCCTCGCTGAGATTGGTGCAGGTACCGTGGAGCGAACGCTCACGATGATCGCCGCCGGGACGGTGGTGCCGCAGAAGCAGGACGAAAGCCTCGCCACCAGGGCGCCGAAGCTGACGAAGGAGAATACCCGTATCGACTGGTCGAAACCGGTACAGCAGGTGCATGATTTCATCCGTGGACTTGCGATGAAGCCGACTGCCTGGACGACGCTTGGCGGGAAGATGGTCAAGATCTACCGGGCTTGCCCCTCGAAAGAGATCGCAGGCTTTGCTGCAGATCCGGGAACGCTTCGTATTGACGGGGGCCGCCTGATGGTGCGATGTGCCGACGGCTGGCTCGAATTGCAGAACCTGCAGCTCGAAGGCAAGAAGGCGATGGAGGGCGAAGCATTTGCCCGCGGGCTTCGTACCGGGGATGAGCAGAACCGCTTTTCATGACGCGTATCAATCGTTACGCCATTATTTTCTTATATTCCACGACCTGAAAAATTGCCGGCCCGAAAAGGCTGGCTTGCAGCACATAGAATCCATTTTCACCAGTTAGAAACGACGCTTTATGCCTCCGACCGGAAATGAAGTCGGCATGATCAGAAATTTCTGCATTATCGCCCATATCGACCATGGAAAATCGACGCTTGCCGACCGGCTGCTCGAAGTGACCAAGACCCTTGAACGCAACCAGATGTCCACTGCCCAGGTGCTGGACGATATGGATCTGGAGCGTGAGCGTGGTATCACCATCAAGAGCCATGCGGTGCAGATGCGCCATAAGGCAAATGATGGAAACGAATATGTTCTGAACCTGATCGACACGCCCGGTCACGTCGACTTCAGCTACGAAGTGTCGCGGTCGCTGGCCGCCTGCGAAGGTGCGCTGCTGGTGGTCGATGCCACCCAGGGCGTCGAGGCGCAGACGATCGCCAATCTCTATCTGGCCATCGAGGCGGGACTCGAGATCATTCCGGTCATCAACAAGATCGATCTTCCCTCTTCGGACGTCGAAGGCGTTTCAAGGCAGATCATCGACCTGATCGGCGTGAAGCGTGAAGAGATTCTGCAGGTGTCAGCCAAGGCGGGCCTCGGTATCGATGATCTCATCGAAGCCATTATCGCACGAGTGCCTGCTCCGGCGGACAATCGCAAAAAGCCGCTCAGGGCGCTCATTTTCGACTCGGTTTTCGATGCCTATCGCGGTGCGGTCGCATATGTACGAATCGTGGATGGGGTGCTCAGGAAAGGGGACAGGATCCGTTTCTTCGCCAACGGCAAGGAGTTCCTGGCCGACGAGATCGGAACGATGAGCCTGAAGCGCAATCCTGCCGCCGTCCTGGAGGCAGGTAACGTTGGCTATATGATCTGCTCGATCAAGGACGTGAAGGATACCAAGGTGGGTGATACGGTGACGCTTGCCGGAGCCCCGGCTGACGAACCGCTTGCCGGCTACAAGGATGTGAAGCCGATGGTGTTCAGCGGTCTTTATCCCGTGAATTCGGACGAGTTCGAGGATCTGCGCGAGTCGCTCGAGAAGCTGTCGCTGAACGATGCGTCGCTTATCTACACTCCGGAAACCTCCGTCGCGCTCGGATTCGGGTTCCGCTGCGGATTCCTTGGCCTCCTGCACATGGAGATCATCCAGGAGCGTCTCGAACGCGAATACAACGTCAATATCATCACGACGGTGCCGAACGTGGAGTACCGGGTGATCCAGAGCGATGGTGAAGTGGTGGAGGTCGACAACCCCTCCAGGATGCCCGAACCGACCAAGATCAACTGGGTCGAGGAGCCGTACGTCTCGATGCAGATCATCACCATGTCGGAGTACATCGGCAATATCATGAAGCTCGGCATGGAGCGGCGCGGCGAATACAAGAATACCGACTACCTCGATACCTCAAGGGTGAACATGCATTTCGAGTTCCCGCTGGGTGAAGTGGTGTTCGATTTCCACGACAAGCTGAAGTCGATCTCCAAGGGGTATGCATCGATGGATTACGAGTATATCGGATACCGCCGTTCCGACCTGGTCAAGCTCGATGTGCTGCTCAACGGCGAGACGGTCGATGCGCTCTCCTCGATCGTGCACCGTTCAAAGGCTTACGAGTGGGGCCGCAAGCTCTGCCAGAAGCTCAAAGGGATCATTCCCCGTCAGATGTACGAAGTGGCTATCCAGGCGGCCATCGGCAGCCGCGTGATCTCCAGGGAGACTATTTCTGCCATGCGAAAGAACGTGCTTGCCAAGTGTTACGGTGGTGACATCAGCCGTAAGCGCAAGCTGCTCGAAAAGCAGAAAGAGGGTAAGAAGCGTATGAAGCAGGTCGGCCGAGTGGAGGTTCCCCAGGAGGCATTTCTCGCCGTGCTGAACATCGATGAATAAGAGAGTTGATTCCCATAAGAACCATGATCGGAAATACCGCAGGAATCAGACGGTAACGGCGTCCCATGTACAGGCAGTAGATTAATTCAGAAGAGTTTTCAGAGGATATGAGCAGCAATAACGGGTCTACCGAAAAAAAGAGATCAAGGGAGTGGTTTGAGGCGCTCATTATCGCCGCGCTGGTCGCGACGGTGCTGAGAATGTTTGTGGTGGAGTCCTACCGGATTCCAACCGGCTCCATGGAGCGTACGCTGCTTGCCGGCGATTTTCTCTTTGTCAACAAGTACGTATACGGGCCGAAGGTGCCGTTCACCGAGATCAGGCTCCCGAAAATTCATGACGTGCAGCGGGGGGACATCATCGTCTTCAAGTTCCCGAAAGACCGGAGCCTCAACTATATCAAGCGTTGTGTCGCGCTTCCCGGCGACACGCTCGAAATCAGGGATCGCCAGCTGTTCATCAACGGCGCATCGGTGCCGCTTCCCGAGCATGCGCAGTTCCTCGCTCCGGAAATGCCGCGTGGTCTGCCAGATTATCAGATCTTTCCGATGATGTCGGAGTACAACAAAGATAATTACGGCCCGATCCGGGTGCCTCGCAAAGGAGATGTGATCAGGCTTGGTGCTGACAACTTCAATCTCTATCGGGATCTGATCACCGACGAAGGACATGAGGTCAGCCTGGCAGGCAGGAGAGTTTTAATCGACGGTATGTCTCAGGAGCAATACACGGTACAGCGGAACTACTATTTCGCCATGGGTGATAACCGCGACAACAGCCTCGACAGTCGTTACTGGGGATTTCTCCCGGAAAGTGACCTGGTGGGCCAGGCCATGATGGTTTACTGGTCGTGGGATCCGGACCTGTCGCTGCTGACCGATCCGGTGGGAAAGCTCTCATCGATCCGGCTGAACCGGAGCGGGCTCGTGGTTCATTGACAGTGCTGCGGCGCGGCAACGGCAGAGCAGTTGCTGTGAGATCTGTCGCGTCGTCATCTCGATTTTTGAAGGCCTGAACAGGAACAGTCCGATCTCCGGGCAGGCGATCCTCAGCTTGTCGATCCTGATAGGCTGAGATAGCTCCTTGCTGTTGGTGGAAACGGGTATCAGTTCCAGATGTTTCAGGGTCAGCGAACTGAGTTCGAGACTGGTATCCAGGTCACCGATGGTCAGCCGGTACTGTTTTCCGGCGGCAGTATCGAATTCACTGGTCAGTCGCTCCCGGAAACGGTGGTCGAGATAGAAATTGGTGGAAAGCCAGACAGCCAGGTAGGTGAATGTGAAAAGCATGCCCGGCGACAGCAGGAGCGCCGTAAACCATTTTCTGCCGTTGCTGTTGCCTTCGATCATGGGGTGCGGTGACATTTCGTCGAGATTACCGTCTGAGCATAATGATATGATTTTTTTCCCTTATCGAAGCAGTCCATAATTTCATGACCACCACTTTTTCTGAAAACGGCAGCGACCCGGCAAAGGCCCCGCTGTTCATGCTCAATCCACTCGTGCGGACCTTTCAGGCCGACACGGAGACCCCCGTTTCGGTCTACTTAAAAATGCAGCGCCCCTACTCCTGCCTTCTCGAGTCGGTGGAGGGCGAAGAGCTTCTGGCACGTTTTTCTTACATCGCCGTCGATCCGGTGGCCGTTCTTCGCGGAACGGTTGGTGGTGACATCTCGATCGACATCCGCGATGAACGTTTTCGTCAGCTTGAATCGATCGTCCGTGAGGGCAAGGATCTCCGGGTGATCGTCGACCGGTGCCTCGAAGCGTTCTCTTCGGCGGAGATGCCTCGCCGCAAGAGCGGATCGCCATCCATGACCACCTCAGGTGTGTTCGGTTATTTCGGTTACGATACCATGCACCTCATCGAGAGAATTCCCGAGCCGGAGGGAGCTGATCCGGCAGCTCTGCCGGACCTCTGCCTGCTTTTCTGCGATACGCTTGTCGTGTTCGACAATGTGATGCGCAAACTCTTCGTCGCGGCCAACTATCTCGACGAAGCCGATCGTCACCGTGCCGAGAAGAAGATCGATGAGCTCGCCGCTCTCATTTTCCAACCGCTCGACAGGGATCTTGTACCGCTCAGGCCTGAAGTGCCGGAACCCGTAGTATCCAATACCACCCGCGAGGCTTACTATGACAAGGTGCTCAAGGCCAAGGAGTATATCCTCAGCGGTGACATTTTCCAGGTCCAGATTTCCCAGCGGCTTCAGCGCAAATTGCATACCCGTCCGTTCGACGTCTACCGCGTGCTGCGAACCATCAATCCTTCGCCGTATCTCTATTTCTTTGATTTCGAGGATTTCCATGTCGTCGGATCCTCTCCCGAGCTGCTCGTCAAGGTCGAACGCGACCATTCGGGACGCCGCATCGTCGACACCCGTCCGATCGCCGGTACCCGACGCCGGGGAGAGAGCTTCGAAGATGACGAGCGCATCGCTCGCGAACTGCTTTCGGACGAGAAGGAGTGCGCCGAGCACCTCATGCTGATCGATCTCAGCCGTAACGACATCGGTCGTATCGCCAAGATCGGCACGGTCGAGACCAACGAGATGATGGTGATCGAGAAGTACTCGCATGTCATGCACATTGTGAGCAACGTCCGGGGTGAGCTTCAGGACGGGTTGAGTGCCATGGATGCCTTCTGGTCCTGTTTCCCCGCGGGAACGCTGACCGGTGCGCCGAAAGTTCGTTCCATGGAGATCATCTACGAACTCGAAAACGAGAAACGCGGCCTTTATGGCGGCGCGGTAGGCTACCTCGATTTCCGCGGAACGCTCACTACGGCCATCGCCATCCGCACGATGGTGATCCGGGACGGCATCATCTATTTCCAGGCCGCCGGCGGTATCGTAGCCGATTCCACTCCTGAGAACGAATATGAAGAGACCATGAACAAGATGAGGGCTGGCCTGACTGCCCTCGAAACCATCGAGACAGCTTCCTGATCAACCTTTATCCGGAGCCTCCAATGAGCAGAACCCTGAAAAAGATCGCCCCCGTCTTTCTCGTTTCGGCCGGCTTTGTCGCCGGTCCGGTCGCTTTGCCGAATCTCGATTTCCAGCTTACGGGCGGAGCTTCGACGGTAACCACCAGCGTGAACAGCGCTGTTGCCGCCGAGCTTCCGAAGAACCAGCCGATCCAGACCCTCGCCGATCTGAATCAGGCGTTTGTCCGCATTGCCGAGTCAGCCACGCCTTCGGTGGTTACCATTTACACAGAAACCACGGTCAACCGGCCGTCGCCGTTTCCTGCGGAATTCTTCGCGCTGCCGTTTTTCAACATGCCCAGGCAACAGCCGGGCAACGGCTCCAAACAGGTGGTGCATGGTCTTGGCTCAGGCGTCATCGTCAGTGCAGATGGTTATATCCTGACCAACAACCACGTGATCGACGATGCCGACACGATTTCGATCATGACTGCCGACAACCGGAAGATTCCGGCAAAAGTGATCGGTAAGGATCCCCGAACCGACATCGCCGTCATCAAGGTCGAGGCTTCCGGTCTCAAACCCATCGCCATCGGAGACAGCGACCGTCTGCGTGTCGGCGAATGGGTGCTGGCTATCGGCAGCCCTATCAGGGAGAATCTCGCGCGGACGGTCACGCAGGGTATTGTCAGCGCGAAGGGTCGGGCCAATGTCGGCCTTGCCGATTACGAGGATTTCATTCAGACCGATGCGGCCATCAATCCGGGCAATTCTGGTGGCGCACTGGTGAACATCAGCGGTGAGCTGGTCGGTATCAACACGGCCATCGCAAGCCGCACCGGCGGATTCGAGGGGATCGGTTTTGCCGTTCCTTCGAATATGGCCAACAAAGTGCTTAACGAGCTGATCAGGAAAGGGAAGGTGAGTCGTGGTTACCTGGGCATCACGATTCAGGATATCGACGAGAACCTCGCCAAAGGCCTGCAGCTCAGACCGCATGAGGGCGTTCTCGTGGGGACGGTCATGGATAAAGGACCAGCTGCCAAAGCCGGTGTCATGACCGGAGATGTGATCCTTGAATTCAACGGGCGGAAGGTGACGAGCTCGGTGGAACTCCGCAATGCGATCGCCATTCAGTCTCCGGGAGCCAATGCCGCGCTCCTGATCAACCGAAACGGTTCGACCCGGACGGTCAACGTTCGGCTCGATGAGCAGCCGGACAAGCCGGCAGGAGCCACCGAGCAGATTTCGAAGGCGGAAAGCGGTGTACTTGGATTCACGGCCGCGTCGCTTGACGAAAAGACGGCGGAACAGCTGCGCCTGAAGGCAAATACCCGAAAGGTTGTGGTCACGGCCGTTCAGGCATCCAGTCCCGCGGCTATGGCTGGCCTGCGTCCTGGTGATATCATCATCTCTGTCGACAAGAAGCCGGTTGCATCGTTCACGACTTTCAGTGATGCAATCAAGGCGAAAAAGAGCGGCGAGACCCTGGTCCTGCTTGTCGAAAGGGGATGGAACCGCATCTATTTCGCCTTTAAACTCTAATGGCTCTTTGCCCTGAGGATAAAGATGCTTACATTCTGAGTAGAAGTAAAGTCAGCAGCGAAGCTGACTTTACTTCTTTTTTGTTAGCCACCTGTACCATCGCTGCCGGAACCATTCGGGCAGCGCGGCCAGTCCATTGCTGGATGACCTGATATGCCCGTGCGGTGATTGATATGCTCTTTTGTATTGCAAACCAAAACACGAAACGACATGAGTGATCGCATTTATCTGACTAGGGATGGGTACAACCGGCTCAAGGAAGATCTTCATGTGTTGACGACGCAGACTCGCAAAGAGGTACTTGAGAAGATTGCAGAAGCCCGCTCCCATGGCGACTTGAGCGAAAATGCCGAATACGATGCAGCACGCGAAGAGCAGTCGCAGCTCGAAGCAAAAATCGTCGATCTCGAAAACAAACTGGCGGCAGCCACCATCCTCGATTCAAAGCAGATCAAGACCGACCGGGTCTACATCCTTACCTCAGTAAAACTCCGCGATCTCCTGGCCGATGGCGAGATGATCGAATACACTCTCGTTTCATCCGAGGAGGCAGATTCCGATCTCGGCAAGATTTCGGTCCGCTCTCCTGTCGGTAAGGCCCTGATCGGCAAGTCTGTTGGCGACAAGGTTCGCATCAGTGTGCCCAAGGGCGAACTCCATTATGAGATTTTGGAGATTTTCGTTAAATAAAGGGCCTAATAAAACAACGAATTCCATGGGAAAACGACAGATCATTTACACCACCAAGCAGATCGCCGGCAGCCGTGAGCTGCTCGACAAGGAGATCAACCTGGTTACCAGGGAACAGCGGGTGTGGCACGGTTACATCACGGCAATCGACCAGGACAAGGTCGAGCTGAAAGATGCCCGTTCCGGCAAGCATACGTTCCCGATCGCAGAAATCGACAAAATCTACCGTGAAGTAGTAACCGATTACTGATATGCGCAAAAAAATTGTGGTAGGCAACTGGAAGATGAACAACACCATTGCCGAATCTATCGAACTGGCGACCGAGATCGCCGAAAAGGTCGGCACCGGCATTATCTGCTGTGAAGTCGGCATCGCCCCAACCTTCCTTGCCCTGCATGAGGTGGGAAAGGTCATTGAATGGAGCGACATCCGGCTGTCTGCCCAGAACTGCCATTACGAAAACGATGGTGCTTTCACCGGAGAAGTTTCCGCTCGTATGCTTCAGTCTGCCGGCTGCAGCTATGTCATCCTCGGCCACTCCGAGCGGCGTCAGTTTTTCGGCGAAAGCAGCGCTATCGTCAACAGGAAGGTGAAAAAGGCTCTCGCCGAGGGTCTCAAAGTCATCCTCTGCGTCGGCGAAACATTGCAGGAGCGCGAAGCCGGAATAACTGAAAGCGTCATTACCGGCCAGGTCGTCGAGGGACTCGATGGCGTGAGCGATATCAGCAACGTGGTTATCGCTTATGAGCCCGTCTGGGCGATCGGCACGGGGAAGACTGCTACCAGCGCGCAGGCCGAAGAGGTGCATGCCTCGATCCGCGCCACGGTTGCCGGTCTCTACGACGCCACGGCAGCGGATCATCTCCGCATTCAGTATGGCGGAAGCGTAAAACCTTCCAATGCTGTCGAACTGTTCTCGATGCCGAACATCGATGGCGGTCTTATCGGAGGCGCAAGCCTGAACGCCGAAGACTTCATGGCCATCATCAAGGCTGCCTGCTGATACAGAAGGACGCACAGTGATTGCAAAAGGCTGCACCATATTCCGGTAGCAGCCTTTTTTTATGTTCATCCGGCATGAAATCGATACCGGACATTGTGCGGATAGGTAATTGACTCGCAATCCTTCGATGCGCCATAACCCCTTACGTTTTTCTTTGCGGGGTTTGATTGGCAGGTGCGTGTTTCGTGTTGTCAGATCAGACTGCGGTAACCGGGTCGAGACGACTGAAACGGAACGAAGATTCTTTCAGCAGGGAGATAATCGCTTCCTGATTTGTGCACGAGGAGGAGAGTGCCTCACCGAATTCACGAATTGCCGGAAAGTGCCTTTCCGAAAGTGGCGAGTGCTCGCTTTTTTCCTGCACGCGCTTCAGGAAACTGCCGATCGCCAGTGCGGCAAGGCTCCCGTCGACGATAGCGGACATATCCCGATTCATGAGGGTTGCGTTGTCGAGCATTCGCAGTACACGATATCTGGTACGGTTAAGGCAGCGCTCCAGGGTCTGTGGCGAGTTTGTTCCGGTCATGAGCACCAGGTCTCTGGCAATGGCGATCAAAAGGTTTTGCAACCGAAAAGCCGGATTGACCGGTACGACGTAGCGAAAAGAGACAAGGGCCAACACGATACCGGCAAGTCCGGCTACTCCTCCCATAACGAACTGCGATCTGCCAGCAACCATCGGAATGCCTGGCTGCATGACGAAGAGGAAAAACATCATGGTATCCATTGCCCCAAGAGCTGTTTTTCGGCGGTTTCTGGCGATCATGCCACCAACCAGGACGGGGAGGGTGAGGAGGCCCTGAATCAGGGGGCCGCTCTCTTCAGGAATGAGTATCAGTCTGGTAATGAACGCCAGAATCACTCCGACAAATGCTCCCCAGAATATGTGCGACAACAGGACCGATGGGTGGTCATGGGTAGAAAAGATACTGACCATGATCGAGGTCGCCATCATCATGACAGGTCCCTCTTTCCAGCCGGTCAGTTGCCAGATCGTACCTGTGATGCCGATTGCTATGGCAGCACGCAGTGATGCGCGGGCGGCACCCTGCCAGTCCCGTTCCCGAATACTGGGCTTTCGTGCAGCGATGGGGATTTTCGGAAGTTTTGATTCCCATTGGTCGAGGAGCAGATTCAGTGAGATGGTTAGCGACAGCAACGGGGATTCGAGTACAGGGAGTCGGGCACCAGCTTCGGCAACGAGCATGGCGAACTCTTTGTCCGTACCTGCAGGCCTCCATTCACCTCCCAGCCGCGATGCAACCGCATCCAGACGATCTGCGAAAGCTCGCCGAACCATGATGCTTTCCTCATCGGTCTGCTCCGTTTGTCGCTCGATGAGGACACTCGTCTCCAGAAGCGACAGGAGATCGACGATCAGGGTTTCGATGTGGAAACGTCGCCGTTTGAGATCCAGGGTTCCAGCGCCGGCGCTGTCGAGCTTTTTTTCAATGTCTGCAAGCATGAAAAGAAGGTCGTGACGAGTTCTCTCCGTTCTGGCACGGTTGCCGCCCCGGAGGGTAAGGCTCACCAGATTCAGGGAAGCAAGAACAGCGCTCCGGATCGATCGGTTCAGATTTTGCATCCCGTTACGAGGCGTAAAGGAGATGTTCATTGCCGTTGCGACGACGATACCTGTGAAGATGCAGTCGATTCGGGCAACGACAAGTGCATCGATCTGGTCCGGATGGCCCCATCCGTCCAGAACGATAATTGCCAACGTAAACCCGGCGACCATGAAACCGTATGATCGATAACCGTAAAGCAGATTGCCAACTCCGACACAAACGGCGAGCCACAGGCAGAGCATGAGCCACAGGCTTGAAGAGCTTGTCGCAAAGGTGAGCATCATCAGGCCTCCCAGCGCTCCTGCGATCGTACCGGCAAGCCGGTAAAAACTTTTTTCGAGCAGCTGACCTCCAGTCGGCTGAATGACGATGATCGCTGTCATCGCCGCCCAGTAAGGGCTCTCCAGCTTCATGGCTACGGCAATGGCATACGCGGCAAGAGCCGCGGTCACATTCCGCATCACTTGCCATGCCTCAGGCCATAAGCGTTTCAACGATCGGTATACTGAATCTTGCATCGAATTCATTCAAACCTTCTGGCAAAATCGTTTATGGATGTGTCGAGCCTATCGAGCAGCGAGCCCAGCATGTGCATCTCATTGTCCGTGTATCCACCGAGTAACTCCTCTTCAAGCGGTACGAGGATCTGCCTGATTCTGATGACCGTGTCGTGTCCCTCCATGGTCAGGTTGAGGCGCTTCGCCCTCCGGTCGTTTTTGTCTTTCATCCTGACGACAAGTCCCCTGGATTCAAGGTCGTCGAGAATACGAACCAGTGAAGGGTCCTCTATTCCGATTGACTGGGCGAGTTCTTTCTGACGCACGCCGTCGCCAAGCAGGCTGAGGTGCAGGAGCGGCCGCCAGGCAGCGTCGGTCAGGCCTACTTCGCGAAAGGCAGCATCCAGCACTTTTCTCCAGCGTCTCGTCATGAGGTTGAGCCTGTAGATGAGGTTGTCCCGCTGGATAGGGCTCGTTGTCGGGGTTTCCATAGATGATTTGTTTTGTGTGCTTATAATTAGCATACTAACTATATAACAAAAAAATCTCAATCAACATCTTTTCAGGAGATTCTGTTTTTCCGGTCAATTCGGAGATGCTCCTGATTATGCTGATACGCCTGGGAGGGCGGGGACTTGGCAATGCAACGACTGCCCCGTGGCCTTAAGGCAAATCGTTGGTGTCAGCTCGATGTGAGCAGTGGCAGGCGTATGGTGCAGCCATGGATCACAAGGTATCAGGCTGCTCGTATGTGGGGTGAACGGCCAGGTCGATCTGACCGTTCACTGTTCCGATTTTGGGTGAGTGGTGCGGGTTTATGGTGCCGCTTCTGTATTTATCTCCGAGGTTTCCTGCGAGCGTTTCATCGAACAGAAGTCCGGACCGCACATGGTGCAGTAACGGGCTGTCGCCGAATTGTCTCCGGTCGCCGCGATATTCTGGGCATGTACTTCGCGAGTCTTGAGCGGATCCAGCGCCAGGGCAAACTGGTCTTCCCACGCAAAGGCATAGCGGGCGCGGCTCATCAGTTCGTCCCGAAGCCATGCTGTCGGGCTGCCCTTGGCGATATCGGCGCCGTGGGCCGCGACACGGTGGGCAATGACCCCTTCCCTGACATCCTGTCTGTCCGGCAGGCCGAGGTGCTCTTTGGGCGTGACGTAGCAGAGCATGGAGCAGCCATAGGATGCGATCAGCGTGCCGCCGATGGCCGAGTTGATGTGGTCATAACCCGCGGCGATGTCCGTTACCAGCGGCCCGAGGGTATAGAATGGCGCTTCGTGGCAGTATTCGATCTGCTTTTCCATGTTTTCACGGATCATGTGCAGCGGCACGTGGCCGGGGCCTTCGATCATCACCTGGACATCCTTGTCCCAGGCTCTGAGCGTCAGCTCACCGAGCGTTTTGAGCTCACTGAACTGCGCTCTGTCGTTGGCGTCGATGATCGATCCCGGACGAAGGGCGTCGCCGAGCGAAACGGCGACGTCATAGGCGCGGAGAATCTCGCAGATCTCGTCGAAACGCGTGAAGAGGAAGTTCTCCTGGCGGTGAGCCTTGCACCATTTTGCCATGATCGATCCACCTCGCGAGACGATGCCCGTGCAGCGCTTTTCGGCGTGCGGCAGGGTGGCGGCCAGGATGCCGGAGTGGATGGTGAAGTAGTCCACGCCCTGTTCCGCCTGCTCGATGAGGGTGTCACGGAAGACCTCCCAGTTCAGATCCTCAGCTTTGCCCCCCACCTTTTCGAGTGCCTGATAGAGCGGTACGGTTCCGATCGGGACAGGGGAGTTCCGAAGAATCCACTCCCTGGTCTGGTGAATGTTTTTGCCGGTGCTCAGGTCCATGACCGTATCGGCACCCCAACGGCAGGACCAGATCGCTTTTTCGATCTCCTCTTCGATCGATGAACCAAGCGCCGAGTTGCCGATGTTGGCATTGATCTTGACCCGGAAATTTCGGCCAATGACCATCGGTTCGAGCTCCGGATGGTTGATATTGCCCGGGATGATAGCCCTGCCCCGGGCAACTTCATCCCTGACCATTTCCGGGGTCACTGGTGTTCCGCCGCATTGCTCGATCCATGCTTCCAGAGCCTGATTTTCCCTTATTGCCGCATATTCCATCTCTGGCGTGATGATGCCCTTGCGAGCATAGTGCATCTGCGTTACGGCGTTACCCGGTTTTGCCCTGAGTGGCTTGCGTCCGGTCATGGACGGTGTTGCTTCAGGCACTTCGATGGTATCACGCACAAACCCCCAGGTCTCACGGACCGGCGCGAGCCCTTTTTCAGGGTCATGATTGTAAGCCGGATCTCCGAATGGACCACTGGTGTCATAGAGCGGCATGGTGTCGAACTTCATTCCCCTGCACTCGTAGCTTTTCGTCAGCCTGACGCTCCGCATGCCCACTTCGAGCGGGTAGATCGTTCCGGGGGTGCTGATTTTCACCGAAGCTGGGCCGAAAACGTGATGGTCGGGGCAGGACGCCTTTGTGGCATCGGAACTTGCGGGTTGTGTCATCGGAGTAATGGTAGTGATGAAGCGGGATGCAGGAGCGTGATGTTCATCGTTCCTTGCGTCAGCGTTACCTGCATCAAGTTATAAGGGTCTGATTCTCAGCTATCTCGGGCTATCCCCATGGATAACCACCTGAAAGCACCCCCAGATGAAATTTTCAACAGTCACGATAACCAAAATCACCCTGATTTCCAAGAAAGGCAACGGCCACCGTGTCGGCTTGCCGGGTGAATGCCGTTGCCTTGCCGTCGGGAAACCGTAAAGAGTTCAGGGGATCGGAAGCCCTTGTATTGCTTTTGGGAATTTGCTATATAATCAAATGCTCATATAGTGATATCAACAAGAATACAGATCATGAAGCTCTCAGCAGCGTTCTCGATGGCGGGTGTTCTCCTGCTTGCGGCTTGTGCTCCACAGAATACGGAGACCAGGGAGGCCGCTCCCCAGCAGCAGCCAGTCGGAACCAGCCCGGTTCAGGACGAAAACGCGGAAGTTTCCGGTGGCGAAAAGCCTTCGGAGTTCGACAGGAATATCACCGATCCCAAAATCGCTGCGGGTGAAGAGGTTTACGAACGCAGCTGTGCCGGTTGCCACGATAGCGGTACCGGTGGGGCCCCGAAACCGGGGAACAAGGAAGAGTGGGCTCCACGAATCGCCCTGGGCGTCGATGTCCTGATCAAAAAATCGATCGAAGGTTTCGATGGCAAGCATGGGGCCATGCCTCCAAAAGGCGGCAACGAAGAGCTCAGCACAGAGGAGGTTTCCAACGCTGTGCAGTACATGGTCGCCAGGTCGAAATGATGCTCATCCGAGTCGGCAGATAATGACAAAGCCAGGTTTTCGACCTGGCTTTGTCTGTTATCGTTCGGAACCGCCAATACCGGTGGCTGTTTCAGAACGTGCCGCTTTTACGTAAATTGGGGCCGTGTTTCTCTAAACTATCAAAGGGGCTCATGAAAAGGTTCAATCTTGTCCGGCTTGCGTTTTTCCAGATAGGGTTCGGCATCATGCTGGGTTTCGTCCAGGACATCCTGAACCGGGTCATGATCAAAGAGCTGCATCTGCCGGCAACCATCGCACTCGGTCTCATCAGCCTCAAGGAGCTCATGGCCATCATGGGTGTCAAGGTCTGGGCCGGGAATCTGTCCGATCGGTTCAGCATTTTCGGGTATCGCCGGACACCGTATATCCTCATCGGCCTGATCAGTTGCGTGGCTTCGTTCGTTCTCTCGCCGGTGACGGCATATGAGGTGAATATGACCGGTTCCACATTTTCGGAGATGTTCCTGTCGGCGCTGACCGATGTTGGTCTCTGGAAGCTTTGCGTGATCTTCCTCCTGTTCGGTTTTGGTTTGCAGGTGGCTACCACGGCCTATTACGCCCTGATCGCCGATATGGTCGATGAGAAGGACATCGGCAAAATTGCCGGGGCCAGCTGGACGCTGATGGTGCTGACGGCTATTGTTTCAAACTGGACGATGGGCTCCTATCTGAAGGTCTTTACCCAGGAGCGACTGACGCAGATGGCTGAAATCGGAGGTGTTATCGCTCTGGTGGTCGGTACTCTCGCCGTGATCGGCGTCGAGACACGTAACGCAGCGACTGGGCCGTCGAAGGAGAAGCACAGCATCAGTTTTGCGCAGTCGGTCCGTCTGCTGTCGTCGTCACCGAAGACGATGCAGTTTGCGCTCTACATCTTTATCTCCATTTTCGCCCTTTTCGCAAACGAGGTGGTCATGGATCCGTTCGGAGCGGAGGTGTTTCACATGGAGGTCTCCCAGACGACCAAACTGTTCAAGCCAACGATGGGCGGAACTCAGCTGATCCTGATGCTGGTGACAGGCTTTCTGCTCTCGCGCATCGGCTTCAAGCGGGGAGCCTATATCGGCAACGTGTTCGGAGCTGTCGGTTTTGGTATGATCATCGCGGCAGGTTTCATGCTCGACGAGCAATTTCTGCGGATCGCTCTGGTGGTGACCGGTATCGGACTTGGCGCGGCGAGCGTCTCGAATATCTCCATGATGATGAATATGACTGCTGGCCGGAGCGGCATCTATATGGGGCTCTGGGGAACAGCGCAAAGCCTTGCGATCTTTATCGGGCATTCTGGTGCCGGAGTCATCCGTGATGTGGTGTTCTCGCTCACCGGTAATCACATGATGGCGTATGCGGCCATTTTCGCGCTCGAGATCGTAGCGTTTACCGCGTCGAGCCTGGTGCTGCCGCATATCTCCAAAGAGGCGTTCGAGGCGGAAAGCCAGGCCAAGATGGCCGAATTTTCAGCCAGAACCGAATCGGTAAGGGGGTAAGGGCAATGAAATACGTGTTTGGACCGGTGTCGTCGAAACGGCTGGGGCAGTCACTTGGAGTGGATCTGCTTCCACCGAAGAGTTGCACCTGGAACTGTGTTTACTGCCAGCTTGGCAGGACGAAGCGCTTCGAGACGGAGCGTCGTGAGTTCTTTCCCCGCCAGGAGATTCTTGACGAGATTGTCGAGGCCCTGCAGAACAATACCGGGATCGACTGGATCACCTTCGTCGGTTCGGGGGAGACGACACTGTACAAGGGGCTCGGATGGCTTATCCATGAAGTTAAGCAGCGCACGTCAATTCCGGTTGCCGTGATCACCAATGGCTCCCTGCTGCATCTCCCGGAGGTCCGGCAGGAGCTGCTTGAAGCAGATGCCGTGTTGCCATCGCTCAATGCCGGTTCGGAGGAGCTGTACCTTCGCATCGACCGGCCAGCGCCAGGTTTTGGTTTTCTGCAGCACATCGAGGGGCTTCGTCAGTTCCGACAGGAGTATACCGGTAAGCTGTGGGTCGAGGTGATGCTGATTGCCGGACTCAACGATTCTGACGAGGCTCTCGAAGATCTCGCCCGTGTGCTTGCGGATATCCGGCCCGACACCGTGCATCTGGTGGTGCCCACAAGGCCGGCTCCCGAAAGCTTTGTCGGCCTGCCTGAAGAAGAGCGCGTGCTTCGTGCGGTGTTCATCCTGTCGAAGGCCGCTCATGTCGTGCATCCGGTCAAGGGCACCATGAACCTGAAAGGGGCTTCGGACCTCCTCGAGGCCGTCACGTCGATCGCCGTACGCCATCCGGTTCAGGAGCGTGAGCTCGAAACCGCGTTACTCGACTGTTTTCCGGGAGATCATGAGGCTGTGCGACAGGCGATGGATGCGATGCTCGCGTCGGGTCGCTTCGATAAAGTGACGCAGGGGAGTGAACTGTACTGGATCATGAAAGCGGTCTGAATGAGGTCGTGAACTCGCTCAGGCTTTTTCAGACTACCATTTCATCATGGGCAACGGATCGAGCGGATTCGTCCGGATTCTCCCGGCCGTGAGCTGCAGCAGGCGTCTGTGAAACCCTGCGTTGGGGTACCTCATCCTGATATCACGCACAACTTCACGGCTCAGGCCGAACCTGATCGTCCCGAGTGACAGGTCTGTGAGATCGGCCTTGCGGAACGGTTCCACAAGCCATGTTGTGTTGGCCCGGTAAGGGGTGAGTTTGTGGTGCTCTGCGATCATCGCAGCAATTTCTCCGGACCATGCATTCCTTCCACAGTTTTCGAGATACACTTCGGCCATCCGGAGCGAATGGGGCAGATAGTCGAATGTTTTTCCTTCCCAGATACCGAGATCGTGAAACACGGCGGCTATGGCGATCTTCTCGTTCCGGCCATCGCTTTCCTCACCTTCACTCAACTCCATGCAGAAATGGTATACCCTGCAACAGTGGTTGTGGTAGGCGTTGAAATCGGTGCCGAGCGTCTTCCGGTAAGAATCCGTCAGCGCGTCGATGATCTCCGGAGTCTGTAGTTTCATGAGAGCTTTTTTTCAATGTACCGAGTCAGCGGCATCTGTTCCAATATTACGCAGCATGCTCGTGCACGGATTGTATCATCAAGTGTTCTTGACGGATAGCATAATGGTGACTAAGTTGTAATGGTAAATCGATTTTCAACAGCCGGAAGTTTGAACCGGCATAACACCGGAGCTGTAAACATGGAACAGCGCAAATTGGGTACACAGGGACTTATGGTTTCGGCACAGGGTCTCGGATGCATGGGGATGTCAGATTTTTACGGCACCCGGGACGAAGCCGAGTCGATAGCGACGATTCACCGGGCACTTGATCTCGGAGTGAATTTTCTGGACACATCCGACGCCTACGGGCCATTCACAAACGAAGAACTTGTCGGCAAGGCGATCAAGGGTCGGCGAGAGCGCGTGATTGTCGCCACCAAGTTCGGCATTCTTCGGGACAAACCGGTCACCGGAGGCGGCTGGGCACCGGTTATCGGTATCAATGGCCGTCCTGAGTACGTCCGGGCCTGCTGTGAGGCTTCTCTCTCAAGGCTGGGTATCGATTGTATCGACCTCTATTATCAGCATCGTGTCGATCCCGAAGTGCCGATCGAAGATACGGTCGGGGCGATGGCCGAACTGGTCAGGGAGGGAAAAGTCCGGTATCTCGGCCTCTCGGAAGCCAGCGTGCAGAACATCCGTCGAGCTCATGCTGTCCATCCGATCAGTGCACTCCAGAACGAATACTCCTTATGGACACGCGATCCCGAAGATGCGGTGCTGCCACTCCTGCGTGAACTCGGGATCGGTCTTGTTCCCTACAGTCCACTCGGACGCGGCTTCCTGACCGGAACGCTGAAGAGTCCGGCGGACTTTGCAGCTGATGACTATCGACGCAACTCACCACGCTTTCAGGGGGAGAATTTCACCAAAAACCTCGAGCTGGTCGATCTGATACGGAAAATGGCCGAACGAAAAGGTATCACTCCCGGTCAGCTTGCCCTGGCATGGGTACTTGCCCAGGGAGAGGATATCGTTCCCATTCCAGGCACCAAGCACAGGAAGTATCTGGAAGAGAATGTCGCTGCCTGTGCTGTTGTCATCAGCGATGAGGAGATGCGTGAGATAACAGCGGCGCTGCCTGCCGGGGTGGCTTCGGGAGAGCGATATCCTGAGAGCATGATGAAATTGCTGAACAGGTGACGGTGTGCTGTGTTTTGTATCGATGTCAGCGGACAGTTCTGGCCGTAATGCAGCAAAATTTCGGATTTAATGAAAAATTACGTCGATCCTTTGGAGATGAACTTGTCGAAGGTTATCCTGTTATAAATCAATCACGTCATAACGTAACCAGCGCTACCTATGATGCAGCGTCGGCCTATATCCAATGGTCATTCCGGATATCCGGAAGCTTCTGGAGAGGGTAAGTTTCAGACAGATTATCCTTGCGGATTTTTCATGGTCGATCGGAACGGCAGCGTGACCTCTGCCGGTGGTGACTGTATCATATTTGACGGACGTGCTCCTGAGTCCTGCATCGGGGAGGAGATCGCCCGGCTGATCGATCCGGCAAAGCCTGAAGAGATGCGTCGTCGGATCGAATCTGCATTTGCGTCGAACCAGGAAAGTTGTGGTGTTGTCGAACAACCTGGACGTCATCTGCAAGTACGGTTAACTCCTGTTGATGGGGCATCTTATGTGGTTGTGATCGTGCAGGATGTCACCTCGAACAGAAAAACAGAACGGGCTGAGGAAGCTCTGAAGCTGAGTGAAGAGCAGTTCAGATCGCTGTTTCACGGTCACTCGGCCATCATGCTGGTATTTGACGCGGTTTCCGGGCTTATTGTCGATGCAAATCAGGCTGCTGCCGATTTTTATGGCTGGACCATCGATGAGCTCAGAGGGATGCGCATTCACTGTCTGAATCCCTATCCTCCCGAGGTACAGTCGGGCCAGGATGACAGCAACGGGCAGGGCAAGCCGAATACCTTCACATTTCATCATCTTCGCAAGGATGGCTCGATCCGGCAGGTCGATATTTCCGGCAATCGTATCGAGATCGAAGGCACGACACTGATTTATGCGATTATTCACGATGTGACCGATCGGAATCGCTGGGCGGCTTTGACAGAATTCAGGCTCAGGATTTACCAGAACGCTGAATATTTCTCTATCGAATCGCTGTTGCGTGAGGCTCTGGATGAAGCCGAACGACAGACTTCGGCCCCATTCAGCTTTTTCCATTTCCTGAATGGTGGATTCGATGACGGGAAGTTGCGGGTCTGGTCGAGTAAAATGAGGGATCGCATGTCGAACACGCTTGACGATCTGCGGCATAAACCAATCGAAGAGTTTTCCGAGTGGATCGAAGCTGTCGAGCATCGAAAGACTGTGATAATGAACGATTTTCCGACGCAGATGAAATCAGGCGCAATGCCTCATGCTCATCCCATGATCACGCGCATGATGATCGTACCGGTCGTTCGCGGAGATGAGGTGCCCGCAGTTTTTGTGCTTGGCAACAAACCATATCCATTCGAGCCCGAAGATGCATTGCGCGCCAAAGCGATAGTCGATATCGTCTGGGATCTTGTAGCACGCAAACGCGCCGAGCTTTCAGAAAGCAAATTGCAGAACGCGCTGATGCAGATCCAGAAGATGGAGCTTATCGGACAGCTTGCCGGTGGGGTGGCTCATGATTTCAACAACATGCTGAGCATCATTCTCGGCAATGCTGAAATGGCAATCGAGTTTGGTGATCCTTCCGGTGACGTGCTTGACAACCTCAACGAAATTCTTGACGCTGCTGAGCGATCGGCAAAACTGACCAGTCAGCTCCTGGCTTTCGCAAGAAAACAGGCGGTGATGCCGGAGGTAGTCGAAATGAACAAAGCTGTCGAGAGCATTCTCGGTATGCTTGGCAGGTTGATCGGTGAGGATATCGAGCTCTCATGGAGCGCCTCTGCTGAAACGTATAACGTTCGGATAGATCCCTCCCAGATCGATCAGATCCTGACGAATCTGTGTATCAACGCTCGTGACGCCATTGAAGGGCAGGGACGCATAACGATCACTATCGGTCAGATCCATCTGGACCGTTCCTTGTATGACCGGGGTTCGTTCAGAGCCTCCGGTGATTATGTCATGCTCAGTGTCAGTGACAACGGGATTGGAATTCCCAGGAATAATCTCGCTCATATTTTTGAGCCATTTTTCACTACCAAAGAGGTGGGCAAAGGTTCCGGTCTTGGTCTTTCCACAGTCTATGGCATCGTCAAGCAGAATGGCGGCTATATCGAGGCTGAGAGTGAGGCTGGTTTCGGAACGGAGATCAGGATATTTTTACCTCTTTACAGTGCGGCAGATTTGCGTACGCAGTCCACTCAAACCGGAGAAAACGAGCGGAACCGGAAAGGAACAATCCTTCTGGTTGAGGATGAACCGGATATTCTCAATATCTGCAAGCTCATGCTCGAAAAAAACGCCTACAGCGTTATTGCCGCCAAGACGCCAAGTGAAGCATTGCGCCATGTTACCGCACATTCTGGTACCATCGATCTCCTGCTGACCGATGTGATCATGCCTGAGATGAATGGACGGGAGCTCTCCAGCCTGGTGAGTTCCATGCATCCCGAAACAAAGGTATTGTTCATGTCAGGTTATGCCGCAAATGTTGTGGCAGCGCATGGTGTTTTCGAAGACGGTAATTTCATCCAGAAGCCTTTTTCCATCAAAGATCTTGCCTCTGTTGTCGAGAGGATGCTTCAGACTTCATGACCATCAGGAGGCAGGGACTATCTTCAGTTTATGTTCAGACATACGCCTTCGATTTCCAGGGGGCACATGTTTTTCTGCGCATCTTCCTGCCATTCTGTATCGTTTCGCCAATCTCCTGTCGTAACACTCTTCTCCGGTTATGGTGTTCAGCATAGCCGATGAACACCGATGTTCACACCATAATGTGCATATGGGCATTCAGAAGAGATTTCTTCTGAAGCATACTTCGGAATTTACCCTGGCCTTGATCCGTGGTTACAATTTTGTAGTTATGAGCGCGATTATAACTACATTGAATCATTGCTTCGGCGATTAACCGTATCAGCCTTCCCTGGCACCATGCTGCCGCCAATTTCACTCTGATCCCCGACAGTCGGGAGGAGAGTTTTGGAAGTTATTTTTTTACAATAAGATGCTGTCTGCATTTTGCTGACCTTCAGTCAGAATGACAGACCCTGAATTTGTGTTTTTTTTGTGCGCTGTTGCCGACGAAGTAACAAGCAGTATCCGAAGCGTGTCAGCCCGATAAATCATCAATTCGGATATACCTATGCAGACAGATCCAGAAGAGGACCGCACTGGACGGCGATCAATACCGGCCACCGGTATATGTGACCGCTGTAACGGGAAGGGTGTGGTCATTGGCACCATCAGAAAAGAGTGCTCGATTTGCGAAGGTACGGGTACTGTTTTTGGCAGGCCATGCCCTAAATGCAAAGGGACGACTCCCATATTCCTGATAGAAGCGGAACAGCTTTGCAGGAGATGTTTCGGAACCGGCCTGTCAGCTTCAGGCAACCTCTCTGAAGGTGATACGGATTTACCCGTTGCGCTTTCGGAAAGCTGATTCAGCAGAATCAGATAACTGCAGCACGACAATCTTGTCGTCGGACGAACCAGGCTCGAACCTTCTGGTAAAGGAGAGTTTTCTTATTAATCCGGCGATTAAAAGTATCAATCTGGTTTATTATGGGTTGTCATTCTTCTCCCGACTTGTACGGAGAAGAATCCATAAGATATTGTCAGAATTGAAGATGGATCCTTCACTTCGTTCAGGATGACAGACAATCCTTTGAATTCATTTGCGTCCTGTAGTCACCGGATTAATAACCTGTTGCAGATGTATCGGAAAGCCGAAGTGCAGCTGCCATCGAACGCTCCAGGCTTCAGGGACGTTTCATGGTGAAGCAGAAAACCAGAGGGTCTGAAAAAATGGGGGTGGAGTGAACAATGTTACAGATGAGAGCGGGAGATGGCTTTTCTACTGCTCAAGGAGGATGAAATGCACAATTTCACTGAACTGGCACAACGGTTATGGGATGAGTATCGGCATCAGCCAGGGTTGACATCCGTACTCTCAGAGGGAGATCCGGCTATCGGACTTCGTTACAAATTCACGGATGATTCAGCCGCAGACCGTTTCATGAAGCTGCGTGAACTGCAGTTCAGCTACGAACCGGTAAATGCGAACGAACTGGTTATGGATGGCAGTGATGTCGTTGAGATCTGGAGATTTTAACTTTTCGATTGCCGGGTTTCAGGAGGTCGGTTTTTTGAATTCACTCTCGACATCGAGCGTCAGGATATCTTTCTGAAAGAAATAATGACCCTATGTTTTACGCAAAAAACGGAGGGTAGATAAGTTCGCGGCCATTAACTGCCATAATGAGACATTTTATGGCAGTTAATGCAGTGGCAATGTGATAGGGGAGTCTTTTTTTTCTGTAAAACTTGAAGAATTACTTTTTATCTCCGTATCTTTTCAAAGTAGTGGTTTCGTAGTATCTGTATAGGTTAAGCTTGACGGTATATGTCAGCTTCACGTATTTGCAGAGATGTTGCAACATCATCTTGAGAGTCTATTGGGCATTTCTCCACTGGACGTATTTTGGTGATGTTGTTTTGTTCTTGCTGGCATATCTGACGAGTATCTCCTGGAACCGTAATCTCGACGAGTCATAAAAAGGAGGAACTATGATCGACTTCAAGGCTTTGGCTCAGCGCTTGTGGGCTGAATACCATCGACAGCCTGGATTACAGTGTGTACTGATTGAAGGCGAGCCGGCTATCGGACTTCGCTACGCCTTCGAAGATGATGTTTTTGCCGACAGGTTTTTCGCTCTTCGCAGCCTTCATCATAGTTTCACGCCAGAAAACGCCAACGCCCTGAAAGTAGACGGTGCCCATGTGGTCGAAATATGGCGCCGATAGATACCGAGTGAGTCGGAGTGGATGCTCGAGTTCATCGATATTGAAAAACCGGGATAGCTCCCGGTTTTTCGCATTGTGCGCTCATTCAGTTATGTTCAGCCGGAATGGTTTTGGCCCAGTCATTATGAGCGGCTCTTCTCCGATTTTTCGTTAACTCCGTTATATTTGCGTATTATTAGATCAGTAGTGAGTCAGTGAACACAATCCATGCATTGCATTGAATCACAGTCACACTGAAATGAACAAAGCATCTTCGCTTCACACCTCATCTACCCGTCATCCTCTGATTCTGACTCTTCTGATCGGGTTTCTTGGTATTGCCATTTCGATCATGGCGGGTCTGTTCTATCATCGATATTCAGAGATGCCCGACAGTCTGATGTCGGGGTATGACTGATCAGGATGTTTCAGTAGCGGGTTCGACACGCTTATGAGAAGAGGCTGCCTCAGTTTTGCTTCTGAGACAGCCTTTTCTGTTGTCATGGACTGGACTGCCGGTAGGTGTCGGATTTATGTTCGTCATAGGGGTTATGACGATCGTCTCCGGTTCTCCTGTCATACCGGTCCCGGTGCTCATTCCGTTCCATTTTTTCTTCGCGATGGTTTCTGCGGTCGCGGTCATGACGGTAATAGTAAGGGTCACAGGCTGTCGTCGACAGTAAGGATAAAAACAGCGGGACCGCAAGCAATCTTTTCATGCATTCTCTCCCATATCTTTGGTTGCCGATTGGTTCACGATTCACTTCAAACGCCCGATTATGCCAGCGTCTCATGATATCTGACGACGTCTTCGCCTCTGTCTGGCGGTACTGCTCGCTTCATTGCGCTCTGGATATGGCCATAATCATTCTATATCAGGTATGCGTGGATTGTTCTGGAAACGGAATGACGGGTCAGTCAACTGTGAAAACAGTGTCTGGCAGGAACAAATACCCGTTGTTCCCTGTTACAGTGAATACGTAGGGTTTTCAGCCTACCCCCATCCCCTTTAAAGAAACCGAACAGTTTCAGGATATGAAGTCGTCAGGTGCAGGTAATACTGACGATCGAGAGCCGCTGCATCTGCAAGCCAGCTCGTTCAGTGCATGTACTGTGTGTATGAACACAAATCGGACTGAACATGAAAATCGACAATCCAGCAATCGAAGATCTTGATCAGGCTCTCAGACTTGTTGAAATTCGTCCGAAGATCGTTTTTGTCGGAGATGCTCTTTTCAAAGCACTCAATCAGTCCGGGAGGATCCAGCTTGAAGACGGAGTATTGAGCTTCGCGCACTTTCTTCTTGACGGTGATATTGAAATAGCTATCGACAAGGCTCTGAAAGAGTCGGAATTCCGGTTTTCGAGGCTTAAATGATTCATCATGAAGATGACAAAACCCGAGTTTCGGGGTATTCGATACAACCCTGACCTTCCTTCAGGGAGATGGCCCTTATCCATCTGAAGTAATCAGTAGTGCTTATGGTAAGTGATCGTATGCAAACCAATAATGAGCTGAACCATGAAGATCTACATGAACTTTGCAGTGGATTCCGGAATCGATGCTTATGATTATGGCAAGGATTGGGTCAGGGTCCAGTTCAAAGACGGTGAGGTGTATGAATATACCAATGCCGGTACCGCTGAGAATATTATCGAAGGTATGAAAACACGCGCATTGCTGGGAAAGGATTTACAGGCGTTTATCGATGCTCATGCTCAATCGCTCTGCTCCCGCAGAGTCGGATGAAAATCTGCTGCACGGTGAAGAGGCCTGATGCAGCTTTCCGTCATACAACGTAAAAAGCCCGGAACTTCCCGGGCTTTTTTTTGCCAGATACGCTGGCCTGATAAACTCTCAGGTCTTTACTGGCCGTCGTAGTCTGCCCAGTTGTTGGGGGTCTCGTACCAGCGGAGGTTTTTCAGGGTCACGCCTTCGGGAAGATGATCCTTCAGCTGGTTGAACGCCCATTTGGCAAGGCATTCGGCGGTTGGCGGCTCATCGGTGACGAGGACCCGTTTGTTGCGTTTGAGGATGAATTCCAGATCTTCGTGGTCCTTCTTCCAGATGGCGAATCCGTGATCCAGTTTGTCGTGGATCTGTTCGAGCATGGTTTTGTGCAGGAATTTGAAGTCCATCACCATACCCTCTTCGGCATCACCATCACGGTCGATGATCGGGCCTTCGACAGTGGCGACAATGACGCCGCGATGACCGTGAAGCTGGTTGCAGAATGAAAAGCTGTTTGGCAGCGTGTGCCCGTAGTCGATCTCTATTTTCCTGGAAATGAGCATGGTCTTGTCGTACGTGGTCTGGTTCTGTTCGTTCAGGACAAGCCAAGTGTACGCAAAAAAATTGTTATTTGCGAATGAGCAGTGGGTTTGACGCCGGCGTTGACGTGTCTCCGGAAAGGCGCCGGGTTCAGATATCCGATTGCAGCAGAGCGTTTGTCGCGTCGATCTGTCCTGTTCCGTCAACCCGGTACCGGTGAAGCGTCTCCGTGTTGCTCAGGCGCTGTCTTTGCGCGTAGGCGATGACGTTTCTGTTTTCCGGTTCGTTCAGGATTTGGTTCAGGATTTCCGCAAGCCGTTTGTCGCAGAGGAGCCTGGAGCAGATGTCGCAGCTGCTTCCACACAGATACTCCTTCGGTAACAGATCACCGTGGCCGCGTGATTGAAGCAGTGATACCATTCGGTGCGGGCCCCAGACTCTGATCAGATGGAGCAACGGGTTGGTTTCTGCGCGTTCGAGTATGCTCGAGAGTGAATCTCTGCGGAGGTTTCCCAGGCTCAGCGGGTTGGGGTCATGTATCGCTGTCATCGGTCCTGAGCACGCGATGAGCCTTCCGTCCGGCAGAATGAGCGGAACACTGGAGCCGCATGGTCTCGATGATGGTTCCTGAGAGAGCTTGCGTTTGCACGATCGGGCAGCTTTCAACGCTCTGCCGACCGGAAGGGTGATTCTTGTACCGATCAGTCTGCGGTCCACGATACGTTCAAGACGTTCCATGACTTTCAGGTATTGCTCATCCTGTTCGCTTTCGGTTGTAACCGTGATGTCATATCTGCGACCCAGCAGTTCTGCAGCGATCACGGCATTGTGGATGTGACCGTCCGGGATGAACTGCTGATGATAAACGTCCGTGCTGATCGAGATTTTTCGTATACCGGGCAGTTCGTTCAGCGTGAGTATCGCCTGTTCGAGCGTACCAGCCCAGCCGGCATTGGTGGCGGCGGTAATCGAAAGACCGGCTTTCATGGCGTGATCCGATACCAGTGCGAGCGTCTGAAGATCGAAGAAAGGTTCACCACCGGTCAGTTCGACACTGCGGATGCAGCCATTCCGATAAGCGGCTATTTCGTCAATCCATCCAAGTGCGCTGCCAAGGGCCATTTTTTCTTTTCGGCCAGGCCCGGCTTCAGCAAAACAGTGTGGGCAATGAATCGTACAGCGATAGGTGAGCAACAGTCCTATCGTGCTCAGGAAAGAGGTGTTTTCGGTTCGGGCGGTCATGGCGTTCCTGGGGTTGAACTGTCGGCGAAAAATCAGTGCTGGCGATAAAGAAGATCACCGGCGTGATACTGGGACGTTTCACTACAGGTTCAAAGGGCCGGATTCCTCGGGCAGGGTGATGGCGCCAGATTGCGTTGCGGTCGACAGAGCAGAAACGATACCGTCGGTGGACATGAATAACTCCTTTTAGAGGATGGGGAAAAAGGAACACGGTACAGCAGAGAGCGATAAAAACGAAACCGGCCGATGACCGGCAAGAGAGAGGAAAATACTTATAAGTTGATGTTAAGATTTTTGACGGTAAAGTACAAATGCCGAAATAGTGATCGGTTTCATGGGTGACGCATAGTGATCAGCGTGCATTGCCGGGGTGTGCAATCACTTCGTTTTTTTATAAATTGTATGCATGCAGGGCCTTACGTACGATTATCTCGTACGTTGCCACTGAGGTGACGGCAGGGAACAGCGTACAGCCAGACGGTCTTTTCTGCAGAAACGCATTATCAATCATGGCGAAATCCGGTTATTACCTTTTATGGGAATCGACGTCAGCAATATCTGGTCGGCAATTGTCGACGAAGCGAATCGCGAATGCGAACGCGAGCCTGAAATCCGCATGTTTCTGGAGCAGCATATTCTCCGTTATGACGAATTCGGACCGGCCCTTGCCATGCTTCTGTCGGTGAAGCTCGGTTCGAAGCACTTTCCTCCGCAGGTGCTCCAGGAGCTTTTCGAGAATTTTTACCGGCAGAGCCCTGAGTCGATCCAGTTCTCCGTATATGATCTGGTTGCCACACAGCAGCGTGATCCGGCAGCAGTCAACTATTTCGAGATCATGCTGTTCCTGAAAGGGTATCAGGCGATCCAGTCTTACCGGCTGGCGCACTGGCTCTGGAATAACAACCGTCACTCGCTGGCCTATTTTCTGCAGAACCGGATTTCAGAAGTGTTCGCTGTCGATATTCACCCTGCAGCCAGGATCGGCAAGGGTATCCTGCTCGATCATGCGACCGGCGTGGTTATCGGTGAAACCGCCGTGGTGGAGGATGATGTGTCGCTTCTGCATGAGGTGACGCTCGGGGGTACCGGCAAGGAGAGCGGTGACCGCCATCCGAAAGTCGGCAAATCGGTGATGATCGGTGCCGGAGCCAAAATTCTGGGTAATATCAGGATTGGTGAAGGTGCGAAGGTCGGTGCTGGAAGTGTCGTGCTCGACGATGTTCCGGCACATTATACCGTTGCCGGTGTTCCTGCCCATATCGTTGGCCGGACGGAATCTCCGGCACCTTCCAGGGATATGGATCAGCGGCTGGTTTTCCCGGAGAAGCAGAAACAGCAAAGCGGACCGCCATCACGTTCGTGAAAACCGTAAGGGCGATCTGCTGGTCGCCCTCGGTTATCTACCTTAGAGGCTGGATTGTTCGCTCAGGTTTCGGTGCTTTTCAGACCTCTATTCAATCTGGTTTTTCCAGCATGCTTTCCGGTGATCCCGGATTACTTCATCTGGCTGTTTTGCCTGAATTCAGCTCGCTCAGCTTTTCCTGACCGGTAGTGTTGCCGTTCACGGCACCCTGCGAGGCTTTGGGGTCGTCGGGTTTGGGACCGATGGCTCTGATCGTGCTGTTGTTCATCGCTTTCGGATCATCCGGCTTGGGACCGATTTCCTTTGCCCGATTAACGTTAGCAGCCCGCGGATCGTCGGGTTTCGGGCCAATGGCGAGGCAATTGCCAGCTGAGATTGACGTCAGGAGGAACACACCCAGGATGAACAATGAATCGGAAGTTTTCATAACAAGCTTTCGAATGGGTTGGAATGCAGTGGCTGATCAATTTTCAAGATAACAAGAATTCATCTCAGCCGATGTCGTTTTACTGGGTGATCTCCCGGTAATCGCATGGGGAAGATGGATGGGCTTGCACTTTTCTGTTGGACTTGCAGTGAACGCGATACACGAAAAAGAGGCTGTCTCAAAAGCACCAATAAAGCCGCTTACTGACGCCAGTTCGTTTACTTTTTCTGTCATTCTGAGTCCGACACAGTCGGGAGAAGAATCCATCAGCATTTCGTAAGGCTATATATATTTATAGCTTATGAGGTTAGCCCAAATATTCTGGATCCTTCACTTCATTCAGGATGACATTCAGGAACAAACGCAAAACACATAGGTGAATCCCTTCTGAGACAGCCTCTTTCTGCTGTTTTGGCTGATCTTTCCGGGATCAGCGCATGCCGAACCGGTGCGCCAGCTCTTCACGGTAAGCTTCGAGGCGGCTGGCGATCTCCTGCATATGGTCACCTCCGATCTTCTCGAGCAGGGCGTTGGCGATGACCGGGGCGACGACGGCCTCGGCCACGACGCCGGCGGCCGGTACGGCGCAGGCATCGCTCCGTTCGAAACGGGACTGTACAGCTTCGAGTGTGGCGAGATCGAAGGACCTGAGTGGTGAGACCAGTGAAGAGATCGGCTTCATGGCTGCCCGCAGGTGGATCGGCTGGCCGTTGGACATGCTTCCTTCGATGCCTCCGGCCCGATTGGTCTTTCTGGTGAGCCCCTCGGTGCCTCCGGCAAACAGTTCGTCGTGTACCTGTGAACCGGGTTTGCGGCTGTTGTCGAACGCGGTGCCGATCTCGACACCCTTGATCGCCTGGATGGACATCAGGGCCGCGGCAAGTGCGGAATCCAGCCTGCGGTCGTGCTGGACGTAGCTGCCGAAACCGAGCGGTACACCGGTAATGAACACCTCGACGATACCTCCGAGCGTATCGCCGTCAGCTTTTGCCTTGTCGATGGCTGCGATGGCGGCCTGTTCAGCCTCCCGGTCGAGCATGCGGACTTCAGACCGGTCGGACTCTGCGGCAAGCGTTTCCGCACCGGCGTCGAGCAGTTCATGCAGTCGCTCGTGAGCGAGCGGTTCGCCGGCAGGACCGATCGAGGAGACGTAGCTGCCGATCTGGATACCAAGCTGGCTCAGGAATGCTTTTGCCAGCGAGCCGGCGGCAACGCGTGCGGCGGTCTCTCGTGCCGAAGATCGGTCGATGACCGGACGGATGTCGTCGAAGCCATACTTGACGAAGCCGGTCAGGTCGGCATGGCCGGGACGTGGAATCGTGATTTTCGACACCTCGCCGGAGTTGTCCTCGAACTGGGCCATCGGCGTCGTCCAGTTTTCCCAGTCACGGTTCCTGATCACCATAGCGACAGGGGAGCCGATGCTCCGGCCGAAGCGCACGCCGGAAAGTACCTCGGCACGGTCGGTCTCGATCTTCATGCGGCCGCCGCGGCCGTAGCCCTGCTGGCGACGGGCGAGCTGGCTGTTGATGTCCTCTGCTCTCAGCGCGACACCGGCCGGGAGACCTTCGACGATTGTGGAGAGTGCCGGGCCATGGGATTCGCCCGCGGTGAAGTAGCGTATCATATCAGTTCGGGAAAAATAGGTAGTAAGAGTTAGAACAGGCTCCTGTGCATTGAAAGATAATAAAAAAGCCCGGCGCAATGACGCCGGGCATATTGACCATGCTGTTCCCTGTTGAGCTCAGCGAAGCCTCTTGGCAGCTTCCTTCGCGTAGTAGGTGAAGATCATGTCGCCGCCGGCGCGCTTCATGCAGAGCAGCGACTCCATCATGACGCGTTCCTCGTCGATCCAGCCTCTTTCAGCAGCAGCCTTGACCATGGCGTATTCGCCGGAGACGTGGTAAATGGCAACCGGAACGTCGAAGCGCTCCTTGGTGCGCTGGACGATGTCGAGGTAGGCGAGGCCAGGCTTGACCATGACGATGTCGGCGCCTTCCATGATGTCGAGTTCGATCTCTTTCATCGCCTCGTCGGTGTTGCCCGGATTCATCTGGTAGGTGCTCTTGTCGCCGAACTGCGGTGCGGAGTGCAGGGCGTCGCGGAACGGACCGTAGAAGCTCGATGCGTACTTGGCTGCGTAGGAGAGGATACCCACGTCAGAGAAACCTGCGTCGTCGAGCGATTCGCGGATGGCGCCGATACGGCCGTCCATCATGTCGCTCGGAGAGACGAAATCGGCACCTGCGTTGGCGTGCGAAACGGCCATCTTGCAGAGCACCTCGACGGTTTCGTCGTTGAGAATGATGCCGTCCTTGACGAGGCCATCATGGCCGAACGGAGTGAACGGGTCAAGTGCGACATCGGTCATGATGCAAAGATCCGGCACCTTCGCCTTGATGGCGCGGATGGCTTCCTGGATGATACCTTTGTCGTTGTAAGCTTCGCTGCCATCCTCGGTTTTCTGTTCCGGGATGCCGAACAGGTCGATAGCCTGGATACCGAGATCCCAGAGCTCCTGGCACTCTTTGACTGCGTTATCGATCGTGTAGCGGAAGCTTCCAGGCATCGAGGAAACCTCTTCAACGGCGTTGGTTCCGGGCATGACGAACAGCGGGAACACGAGGTCGTTGACCGTCAGCGTCTTCTCCTGCACCAGGTTACGGAGCGCGGCTGTTCTGCGGAGTCTTCTCGGGCGATGGACGATGTTGAGGAGGTCGATCTGGCTCATGGTTCAGGATGATTTTGTTTTTGAAAAACCAAAGATAAGAAAATCAGCCGATTAAGGGAAGTTCGGGAGGGCAGTAAATCCCGTTGTTTTATGAAAAGGAAACGCTGATGACGGAATCCTTCGGTTGTGTATATTCCCCTGTCACAAAGAAACTTATTAAGCGTTCCGTTCATGACCCCAGAGCTTCAGTTGGCTATTGAGCTGGCCGAACAGGCCGGCAGGCTTACCCTCGACTATTTTGGCCGCAAATCCCTTCAGGTATTCTCCAAACGCGATGCTTCTCCGGTCACCGAGGCCGATAGAAAGGCCGAGGAGCTGATTCGGGAGGGTATCAGCTCGTGTTATCCTGATGATGGCATTTTCGGAGAGGAGTTCGACGAACGTCCGTCAGGCAATGGTCGTCGCTGGATCATCGATCCCATCGACGGTACCCGGTCGTTCATTCACGGCGTGCCGCTGTATGGCGTCATGATCGGTCTTGAAGAGGAGGGAAAGCTCAGGCTCGGCGTGGTCAACATCCCGGCTCTCGGCGAACTCTACCATGCGGAAACCGGGTCCGGTGCTTTCCTGAATGGCTCGCAGATCACGGTTTCGGCAATTGAAGACAAGAGTGTTGCAACTGTGGTATTTACCGAAAAAGAGTATCTGCTCGATCCTCCTTCTGCGCATCCTGTTGACCGCCTTCGTCTGGAGGCCGGACTTGTCAGGGGCTGGGGTGACTGCTATGGTCATATGCTGGTAGCTTCTGGACGTGCTGAAGTTGCCGTCGACAAGATCATGAGTCCCTGGGATTGCGCTGCGATCATCCCCATTGTGACCGAAGCGGGCGGCTGCAGTTTCGACTATCTTGGCCGGACGGTCATCGACGGCGTTGGGCTGGTGAGTGCCAACCTGTCGCTGGGCAGGACGCTCATCTCAGCAATTGCCTCAGAGGAGGCTGGTCGATGACGGTACTGCTCCTCCTCCTTTCCGTTATTATCGTATTGCTTGTTGTTATCGTGGCCATGATGGTGACCGGCTGGCCGGGCAGGGAACGTGCGGAGATTGAAAAAACCGGCAACGCACTGCGTCGCGAGATGGCAGAGCACCGGGCCGATTCCATTCAGCTGCTGCACTCGATCCGTATAGAGGTCGAGGACGCCGTGCGTGAGTCGATCGAGCGGGAAATGGCTGCGGCCTCACCGAGAAGCGGTCGTTCCCGTCGTCGCCGTCCGGCTCAGGAGGCCGTTGCCGATGCTCCGGGGCAGCAGGCGATGATGCCGGTCGAAGAGGAGAGCGATGATGGTGTGATCGATGCTTCAGTGCGTCAGCGCCAGCTGCCCCTTTTTCCGGATATTCCTGTCGTTGTTACTCCGGCTGCCGTCCTTGCTGTCGAGCCGGCGAAGGTTGAACCAGAACCAGAACCGGTCAGAGTTGAACCCGTCAGCCACAGCTTCGCTTTCGACGACATTCCGGATGTGGAGTGAGGGGGAAGTGGTGAGTTATGAATGATGAGTTATGAATGATGAGTTATGAATGATGAGTTATGAATGATGAGTAGGAAGATGATGGTCCACGATTATCTTTACCCATCGGACCCATCGGACCCATCGGACCCATCGGACCCATCGGACCCATTCAACCCACGTGTCCTGCAAATGAAAAAGGGATGATCGACTGAACGTCCATCATCCCTTTTTCAATATTCATCTCTTGTCAGTCAGCACTCATAATTCATCAGTCATCACTTTTGCGATGGCCTTTGCGAAGTTCGGGCCGTCGAAGTATTCCGGGATGATGTCCACCCGGATGCCCAGCTTTTCGAGTGCGCCGGAGGTTGTGGTGCCGATTGCGGCAACGAGCACGCCTTCGGGGATCGTTCTGGAACCCATGGCCTCGAAGAAGTTGATCGCTGTCGAAGGACTGGTGAACGAAAGGCAGTCGAGCTTACCCTCGTGCAGAAGCTGCCGGACCTTTTCGGTCTCCTCCTGCGAGGGCTTGATATTCTCATAGACGGTCAGCTCCACGCAGGTGCCGCCGCGTTCGTTGATGACCTGCGGTATGGTCCCGAGCGAAAGGCTGCCACGCAGGAAAAGGAAGGTTTTGCCTTCGATCTCACTGGCATCGATGCCCGACATGAGGCTGACGGCATCGGCGCTTTTTGGAAGCGGTTCGATGGTTACTCCATGCTTCTCAAGGTCTCCACCGGTGGTTTTTCCGACTGCCCAGACGCGGGCCTTCTGCAGGTTTTTCAGTTCGTCGGGTGATTGTTCAAGCAGGCGCTCCAGAAAAAACTGAACGCTGTTGGCACTGGTAAAGAAGATACCGGCAAAACGGGTAAGGTCAGGAACCACCCAGCCGGCAACCGGCCTGATCTCGATGGTCGGGAAGACCACCGAGTCCAGGCCGTACTCTGCAAGCGCCCTGACAAAAGGCTCAGCCTGATGTTTCGGGCGCGTGACGAGAACCGTTTTTTTCATTACTTGGTCTTGCGGATATCGGCGAGAATTTTTTCAGCACCCATCGACAGCAGGATTTCGGCAAGTTCGATACCGACGGCTTCAGCCTCTTCCGGCGTCTTCACTTCCCTGGTCACTTCGTTGCGGATTGCGGTCTTGCCATCGACAGAGCCGACGTAGGCGAGCAGCTTCAGGGTTCCGCCGATATAGGAGCCATAGGAGCCGATCGGGATCTGGCAACCGCCCTGCAGGTGCCTGAGCAGTGCACGTTCGGCACGGCAGCAGATCTCGGTGTTATCGTCGTTGAGCACGCGGACGATTTCACGGGTTTCCATGTCATCGACGCGGGTCTCGATGCCGAGTGCACCCTGACCAACAGCCGGGAGCATCATTTCGTGCGGCAGGATCTCGGAGATACGGTCGCTGAACTCGAGGCGGTGGACACCGGCAAATGCGAGCATCATGGCATCGAACTCACCATCATCGAACTTCTTGAACCTGGTGTTCAGGTTGCCCCTGATGTCGAGAATCTGCAGATCCGGACGGACGCTGAGAAGCTGTGACATCCTGCGCAGGGAGCTGGTAGCCATCCTGGCATTCGGCGGAAGATCTTTAAGACCCTTGCCGGATTTGGAGATGATGACGTCACGGGTATCTTCGCGCTCGGTGAACGAGGTGATCATGAGACCTTCGGGGGTACCGGTCGGCACGTCCTTCAGGCTGTGCACAGCAAGGTCGATCTCCTTGGCAAGCAGGTGCTTTTCGATGTCTTTCGTGAACAGGCCCATGTCCCCGATCTTGGAAAGGGGAGAGTCGAGCAGCACGTCACCCGTCGTCTTGACGAGCTTCAGGGTGATAGTCAGCTCTGGAAAATGCTTTTCAAGCTCTGCCTTGGTGAATTCAGCCTGCCACAAGGCAAGGGGGCTGGAGCGAGTTCCGATGATGATCTCTTTTTTCAATTCGCTTACAGATTTTATTGGAGTGACTGGTTTGGTTCTTCGAGGTCAAAGATGTTCCTGACGAGGTTGACTTTGCTGGGGACCGTGTCGGCAGTGTCGATAGGTGCCTTGAGCATCTTGATGGGATGATGCAGGATTTTTTTCAGGATCCTGTCGGTCAGATGTTCCATGCGTCGGAGCTCTTCCTCGCTGACCTTGTAGCGATAACGTTCGAGCTCTTTTTCCTTGATTTCGATGAATTTCGACTGCAGGTCGACAATGGTCGGACGAACCTTGAGGGTGTTGATCCACTGGGCGAAACCCACCAGCTCTTCGTCGATGATCGCCTTGACTTTCGGCAGCTCCGCACGGCGGCGCTCCAGGTTCTTGTCGATGATATGCTTCAGGGCGTCGATGTCCTTGAGGAACATGTTCTGCAGCTTGCCGACCTCCGGATCGATGTTCCTCGGCAGTCCGAGGTCAAGCATGATCACCGGTTTCAGGCGGCGGCGCTGCATGCTCTGCTGCATCTCGGCCTCGCTGAGGATATACTCCTTCGTGCTGACGGCCGTGATGATGATATCGAATTCGTGAAGATGCTCCTTGTAGGATTCGTATGGCAGCACCCGGTTGGTGCCCAGCTCTTCGGCCAGGGCTTCAGCCTTGGACAGCGTCCTGTTGGTGATGACGATGTTTCGGGCGTTCTTCGCATAAATATGCTTGGCGGCGAGTTCGCCGGTCTCTCCAGCGCCGACGAGCAGCACTTTTTTCATGGAGAGATTCGAGAAGATCTTCTGGGCAAGTTCGACAGCCGCATAGCTGACCGAAACTGCGCCCTCCATGAGCTTCGTCTTGGTCTTGACCTTCTTTGCCACGCTGAATGCCGTATGGCAGAGGCGCGTCAGGAGGATGCCTGCGGTGCCCATTTCAGCGGCGATACGGTAGGCGTCCTTGACCTGTCCGAGAATCTGGCCTTCACCGAGGATCAGCGAATCGATGGCGCTGGAGACCTCGAAGAGGTGTCGGGCTGTGCCGCAGTAGAATCGGTTGAAGAAGTGTTCGGGGCGGACATCCTTGCGGGCGTCCTTGTAGGCGATGAGATACTCTTTGAGGTAGTCGCAGTTGACCTCTGTCATGGCCGGAACGACGTAGAGCTCGGTGCGGTTACAGGTTGACACCACCATCGCTTCGCTGGCAAGCCCGCTCGATACGAGATCGGTGACGAATTCCTTGTTTTGAACTTCAGAAAGAGAGATCCTTTCGCGGATTTCAATGGGTGCTGTCTTGTGGTTGACACCAACTGAAATGATGTTCATAGCAGGAGTGTTTTAGTGAGCCGGTTTTTAACTGTGCCAAAAAGAACCGTATGGGGTAGAACAAATTGGAGTGTTAATATATCCTAAACGGCTTAAATTTTCAAATGGTGATTGGTTAAAACGTGTATCATGCTCGTGCTGTGAAATGTGGGGGTTATCAGGCTCATCAGGAACAGGAGCAGGGTGATCAGGACGAAGAGCGCGATGAGCAGCACGGCCATATGTTTTACATCCCATCCGAACAGCGGCCTGATGAACAGACTGATGCCGTAAAGCAGCCAGATGACGATGAGGGTGACAAGCTTGGGGTCAAGCAGATTGATGCTCTCGGCCGAGGCACGCTGTTCGATGACGCCGGCGACGAGCGTGATCGACAGAAAGAAAAATCCGAATCCCACGGCATGCATGATGAGCAGTTCGAGTGCCTCCAGATTCGGAAGACGCTGGAAAAGGAGACCGAAACGGTTGAGCCGGATCTGACGGAAGAGTACCAGATAGAGGCCGCTGTACAATCCTGCGATGGCGATCGAGCTGAACCCGAAGATTGCTGCGATCAGATGCACACCGATACCGATGCCGCTGAAGGCCGGGCCATTGCCTGTGGTCTGCGCGGCGAGAAATGAGGTGAATATTTCGGAGACGGCCGCAAAGGTGATGACAAAGAATCCCGTCTTGTCGCTCTTCGTGGTCAGCTCGATGAACATATAAGTTATAGTGAGGGTCAGGGCGACCATGCTCATGAGGTTGTAGGCCGAATAACTCAGCCGGTAGCCCTCCATGGTAGTGAGTATGCCCAGGTCGGCAACATGGGTGACGACCGTGACAATCAGTGCGGTCTGTTTGTATTTACCGGCCTGCGGAAGCTCCCTGAAAAAATGGAGACCGTAAAGTGTGGCCGTGAAAATGTACAGCAGCGGTACGATCTGGGTAAGAAGAAAGACTATGCTGTTGTCGATGAATATGTTAGCCATAGATGAGCAGGATGGAGATCGTTCGGTCGGCAACGGTTCCTGCAGGCCGCTGAAGGCGGGCTGGGACCTGCCTGAATTCGCAAATAATCATTCAGGCCTGCAATTCAAGGGAAAAAGTGTATATTCGGCCCGCATGGATTCCTAATATACTTATTTATCGAAAAATATGAGCAGGAAACAGAATATTCGCAATATCGCCATCATTGCGCACGTTGATCACGGCAAGACCACTCTGGTCGACTCGATTTTCCAGCAGACCGGTGCCTTCAGGGACAACCAGCAGGTGAACGTGAGGGTGCTCGATTCAAATCCCCAGGAACGTGAGCGGGGCATCACCATTTTTTCCAAGAACGCGGCTGCCCAGCACAAAGGTTGCAAGATCAATATCGTCGATACACCCGGCCACGCGGATTTCGGCGGTGAGGTCGAGCGTATCCTCAAGATGGTCGACGGCGTACTGCTGCTGGTCGACGCCTTTGAAGGCCCGATGCCGCAGACCAAGTTCGTGCTTCGCAAGGCGCTTGAACTGCACCTGAAGCCGATCGTGGTGATCAACAAGATCGATCGTCCCCAGGCCGACCCGGTCAAGGTGCACGATCAGGTGCTTGACCTCTTCATCGCCCTTGGCGCCGATGAGGATCAGCTCGATTTCGCTTACATCTTCGCATCCGCCAAGAACGGCATCGCCAAGTACAGTATGGACGATCCCGACGGCGACATGAGCCTTCTGCTCGACCTGATTGTCAAGGAGATTCCCGCTCCGGAAGCTGACGATGATGCCGGGTTCCAGATGCTGGTGACCAGCCTCGATTATAACGACTATATCGGCAAGATCGCCATCGGCCGAATCTGGCGCGGCAAGGTCGGCACAGGCAACCCGCTCACCCTGGTGACCCAGGACGGAGTGGTTGGCAAAGGTACCGTCACCAAACTCTTTCTGTTCGACAGGACGCAGCGTGTCGAGGTGCAGGAGGCTTCCGCTGGTGACATTGTCGCCATCGCGGGCATTGCCTCAGCAAACGTCGGCGAGACGCTTACCTCACCAGACACACCAGAAGCACTCGACTCCTTCGAGATCAGCAAACCGACCCTGTCGATGCTTTTCTCGGTGAATGACTCGCCGTTTGCCGGTCAGGAGGGCAAGGAGGTGACCAGCCGCAAGATTCGCGAGCGACTGATGAAAGAGATCATGACCAACGTTGCCCTGAACGTCGAGGAGACCGACAGCGCAGACACCTTCCGCGTCTCCGGCCGCGGTGAACTCCATCTTTCGGTGCTCATCGAGACCATGCGTCGTGAAGGTTACGAACTGGCCATCTCCAGGCCGGAGGTGATTCTCAGGGAGGAGAACGGTGTGACGATGGAGCCGGTCGAGCACGTGACCATCGACGTTCCCGAGGAGTATACCGGCGTGGTCATCGAGAAGATGGGGCGCAGGAAAGCCGAGATGACCAACATGGGTACGCTTCGCGGCGGCATGAACCGACTCGAGTTCGAGATCCCTACCAGGGGTCTGATCGGTTACAACCTCGAGTTCACCACCGACACCAAAGGTGAAGGCATCATGTCCCATGTCTTTCACAACTACCAGCCCTACAAGGGCAAGCTGCCTTCACGCGAGACCGGTGCGCTCGTCTCTGCGGAGACCGGTGTGGCCGTCGCCTATGCCATCTCGGGTCTCGAAGATCGCGGTACCTTCTTCGTCGGTCCGAACACCAAGGTATATGAAGGTATGGTTGTCGGGGAGTCGACCAGGGATCTGGACATCACCATGAACGTCTGCAAGACCAAGAAGCTCACCAACATGCGTGCTTCCGGTTCGGATGACTCCATGAGGCTGACCCCTCCGAGGAAGCTTTCCCTCGAACAGGCACTCGAGTTCATCAACGATGACGAACTGCTCGAGGTGACTCCCGAGAACATCAGGATCAGGAAGAAGATCCTGAACTCCGATATGAGGGCCAAGGCGGTCAAACGCGCCAAGGCAATGGACTGATCAGATCAGACGAACCTGATCTGAATCCTTCCCAGATAATCCGCCAGTTCGCCGGTGAGCTTTTCCAGTTCGCCGGCGTCTGTGTTTATAGCCGCCTGCTGAATTGCTCCGCCGATATCCGTGATGGCATCGAATCCATAGCCACCTCCGGTACCTTTCATGTTATGACCCAGAATCCTCATCGATTCGAAATCGCCGTCAGCCAGCGCTGTTCGCATGGATTCGACATCTCTCCTTCTTCCCTCGAGATATTCGGGAATGAGGTATTCAAGGTCCCTGTCAATTTCGACGATTTCCGGTTCAGGCATGTTGGTACTTCTCCTCTCTTTTCATTCATGATTCCTGGCTGGTAACGCGACTGCAGTAACGGATCGCTTCCAGCAACTTCGATTTTTTGATAGGCTTGGTCAGATGTCCGTCGCAACCTGCATCGAGACATTTCTGTCGCTCTTCGGTCGTGGCGTGGGCGGTCAGGGCCAGGATCGGCGTCCTGTCGGCTCCTGACTCCTTTTCATAAGACCTGATTCGCCGTGTGGCTTCGTAACCGTCCATCACTGGCATCTGGATGTCCATGAGTACGAGGTCGTAGGTACGGCTTCTGAATTTATCGACCGCTTCACTGCCGTTGACAGCCATATCGACGTCGTGTGGCGAGTCGTTGAGGAACGCCGATATGAGTACCTGATTGTCGGGATTGTCCTCCGCTATCAGGATCGAACGTTTCTCGCTGCCCATTCCACCCGGAGTCCGTTTGGCTGCAAGCGCGAGACTGACGGCTTCGAGCAACGCCTGCCGTTTGACCGGTTTGACCAGTGGCGTGGGCAGGCCCAGCTCCCTGAAGGTCGTGAAATCCTCTTTCTGCGGATCCGAACTGAGCAGAAGGCATGCGGTGTTCAGCAGCTTGTCCTTTCGAATGCGTTCGGCGACCTCAGAGCCGGTGATGTCCGGCAGACGGCCGTCGAGCACGACCAGTTCGAACGGGGTGCCCATGTTTCTCGCCTTTTCGAAGGTCTGCAGTGCCGTGAGGCCGTTTTCGGATTCGGTGACCATCGCGCCGGCAACGGAGAGGGTTTCCCTGAGGATCTCACGGTTCGCCGGGTTGTCATCCACGACGAGGATATTGGCGCCATTGATGTCCGCCGGTTCGTTTCTCGATCCGGGATCGGGAGCTTCGGTAACGACGAGTGGTACGGTGAAGGTGAAGCAGCTGCCCTCTCCCACCTTGCTGGTGACGGAAATTTCGCCTCCCATGAGGGTGACCAGGCGCTTTGAAATAGCCAGGCCGAGCCCTGTGCCGCCATACTCCCTGGTGGTCGAGGAGGATGATTGGGTGAAGTTGTCGAAAATGATCGGGATCTTGTCTTCGGGAATACCGATGCCTGTGTCGGCCACATCGAACCTGACGACTGCCTTATGATCCTTGGAGCCATTCTGGCCAGCAGACGGTTCAACCACTTCCATCGAAACCGTGATGGAACCCTTCTTGGTGAACTTGATCGCATTTCCGACAAGATTGACCAGGATCTGACGGATTCGAGCAGGGTCACCGACGACATATTCCGGAAGTCCCTTGCTCTTCCGGATACTGAACTCGATGCCTTTGTTCGATGCCCGTTCCGAGATGATGTCGCAGGTGCCCACCACCAGGTCAGAGAGAATGAAGCCTGTCTGCTCGAGCTCGAGGTGTCCGGCTTCGACCTTGGAGATGTCCAGGATATCGTTGATGATATTGAGCAGGTTTTCACCGGCGGACTGGAACATGGTGACATAGTGCTGCTGTCGCGGCGTCAGATCGGTTTCGTTCATGAGTTCGGCCATGCCGATGATGGCGTTCATCGGGGTCCGGATTTCATGACTCATGTTAGCCAGGAACTCGCTCTTGGCGGCGCTGGCCTTTCTGGCTTTGTCAGCCAGTGCGTTGGCGCGATCAGTCTCTTCGGCAAGCACCCGGTTCAGCTGTTCGGTATGCTCGAGCAGCAGTTCGAGTTTTTCGCGGGAGCGTCTGATTTTTCTGGTACCCAGCCGGATACCCACGAGGCCGAGGAACCAGAATATGCCGTGGCCGATCGAAAGGGCCGCGAGCTGGTGTTTTTCTGATGAGCGGTAGATATTCATGGGGAGCATGATGCTCAGACCGCCGATGATGTTGCCTGTTCTGAACCCCTGCGCCGCATGGCATTGCAGACATGCTTTGGTGGCTACGAGCGGTCGCATGAGACGGAGGTAGTGCTTCGATCCGTTACGGGTTATCGAGACGACCTCGGACTGACCGCTGCGCAGCGATGCGAGCGCCTGTTTTTCCCAGGTGTCGGGTACGTTTTCAGGAAGGGTGGGAACAAAGCCGGTCAGCCGGCTGCCGAACTCGTCATTGTCGCGTACGGGACTGTGAAAACGGTTCGGAACATTGGCGATATTGGCTGTCGAAATGACCCGGCCGGAAGGGCTGACGATCGTCCGGTTCATGAAAAGATCGATCGGAAGAGCGGTCTGTCCCGGTTGTTCCACTATGGTGAAGGCCTTGTCCGTGAATTCGTTCCACCGACGGAATCCGTACTCTTTTTCGTAAGCCTGCTGTGCGTGGACGGTAGCGATATTGTGCACCGCCTGATGCATCTGCCATGAAGAGATGCCGAGGGAGAACGCTATGGCCAGTGTCCAGGTGAACGCAAAGGTCAGCGTCAGGCTGTCGAAGACTTTTCTTGGCCTTCCTGGTTCAGAGATGGTCATAGTGGTTGATGACGTTGTTCGCACTACCCGTAACGCGGATCATGATCCGGATTCTCCTGTTGATGTTTCCGGGGAGTGCCGTAAACGAAGGAAAGGGGCAGCATCCGCGGATATTCGGCAAATTTCAACGGCCGTCTCCATCATCGGAGGACAGCTACGGGGGGAACGTACAGGAAGAAAAATTCAGTGGTTAGCTGAATTTTTCCAGAGCCCGATAGAAACAAATGTACGTAATGGATCAGTAATAGAAAAGGGTGGCAGAATAAAACGGGTGTATCGCAGCCCGTGTTGCGGGCAGAGTGATCAACTGTTGAAAAACAGCATTTTCAGATTGCGACGAGCCTTCGAGACCAGCTTTTCGATCTCCTCCTCCGAAACTTGTTTCATGGTGGCGATTTCAGCCATGGTTTTTCCTTCGATTTCAAGGAGCGAACAGATTTCGCGTTCCGCTTCAGGCAATTTGCCGATACATTCGAAGAGGCGCCGTTTTTCTTCGTCCACCGGAGCAGTCGTGTCCGAACCGGTTTTACCGGTTGCCCCCGTCGTTGCCGTGATGTGGCGCGAAAACAGCTCTTCAGCGGTAGCCGGGGCGGGCTGTTCATCGCTGACGTCGCCGAACAGCCTGACGAACTCCATGAAATCCAGGCCTCTTGCTTCACTTGGCGTGATGGAACCAGCAAGGATATCTCTGGCGAGCCGGTCGAACTGTTCCCTGATTTCAGGAAGCCTGATGGCGAAATCGAAACTGTCGTCCATGTCCCGTGCCTCGAGATTGTACGGCACTTTCATCAGGACGTTGATGCCGGCGGCGCGAGCATATTTTTCGGCCATACCGCTGCCGTCGTCGCGATTGACAATCAGTCCCAGCAGTCTGGATTTGCCGCCGATGGTCCTGAAATAGTTATTGGCCTGGCAGATGTTGTTGGCCGTGAAGATGGCCTGGCGGTCGTTGCTGGTCACCAGAAGGACCTCCTCGCTCAGGGAGCGGGCGAGAGGGGTGGCGAATCCACCGCAGACGACATCCCCGAGGAAGTCCATGAGAATGATGTCGATGTCCCAATCGAAGATGCCGAGTTTTTCGAGCACATCGAATCCCGAAATGATGCCTCTGCCGCCGCAACCACGGCCCACCTGCGGACCACCGAGCTCAATGCCGTAGATCGGCTGCGGAAATCCGGGGATGTCCCTGCGGAACACGATGTCGCTGATCGAAACCTGTTCGTTACGGGCATTTTTTTCAGAGAAGACTTCTGTCACGGTCGGCAGGGAAACGCCTCCGAACAGCGATGTGGTCGAATCGTGTTTTGGATCGCAGCCGAGCTGCAGCACCCGCTTGTTCATGAGGGCGAAGGTGGCGCTGAGGTTCGTCGTCGTGAAGCTCTTGCCTATGCCGCCCTTGCCATAGATGGCTATGGTTCTCGATGCCATGTGGTGCTCAGCTCCTGCCTTTTTCTGCAGCTTCCGTCTGTTCCGGTTGCCAGTGGATGATCATCTTCATGCAGTTCAGATCGTTGAAGGCCTTGGAATACGCGGACATCAGGTCATCGTCGAGTGTGCACCGGTGCGTGAAAATCTTGGATGCGTTGAGTTTGCCATCGGCGATCAGCTGACGGACACGCTGCAGATCACCCTTTGCCCATTGTCTGGCAGCGATGAACGAGAGCTCCTTGTCGAATGCCTGCGAGTAGTCGATGTTGATCCGCTGGTAGTAGCCGCCAAAAATGACCGTGCCGTGGAAACGGATGAAGCGGAGGCCTGTTTCGATAGCGCTCATGATGCCGGTGCTGTCGATGAGCACATCGAATTCATGTCCGGCAAGTGCTGCGGAAACGTCCTGACGTTCAGGGTTGACTTTTATGTCGGCCGATGAGATCCGAAGCCGATTATCGTGAGGTTCGGTAACGGCTACCAGGGTCGCACCCATATGTTTGGCGAGCTCGGCTGCAAGAATGCCGACGGCGCCCTGACCGAGCACCAGCACCTTTTTACCCTGTACACCTGCAAGGTCGACAATGTGCAGGGCCGTGGCACCGAGAGGAAGTGCGATACCGCATTGCGGATCGGCGATATCATCGAGTACCGTGATGCTCTCGACCGGGCAGACGATGAACTGGGATGCTCCGCCAAATGCTGCATTGACGTCCTGATAGCCGAACGATCCGGCCACATAGGCGAACTTGCCGATGAGATTCTGGTTGACGTGATCACCAACCTCGATGATCTTCCCAACGGTTTCGTATCCCGGTATGAAGGGGAAGATGAACGGTGGAGAGGGAATCAGGCCGTTGAGGGCCATTTTCTCGGTTCCCGTGCTGATCGATGACCACCAGGTTTCCACCAGAACGTCGGTCGAAGAGACCGGTTTGAGCGTGACTTCCCTGAGTTCGATCTGGCGGACGCCGCTGAAAACGATGGCTTTCGATTGTTTCATGGCCATGGTGTCTGGGGTTGCTTCAGGTTGTCTGGCCCGTTTTGAGCTTGCGTTCATTATGCTTTTCCAGCAGCAGCCTGATGACGAACTGCGCGGCATTGACCAGATAGCTCAGGTAGGCAAGCAGAGCTGTCCAGATGAGAATCTGCTGATTGAGACCCATCCAGAACAGGATGAAATAGGAGATATGGACGATCATGGCGATGGCACTGCCGAAATCCTCCCAGAAAAATTCGGGAGCGAAAGCGAAGTGGCCGAATACCTCGAGCTCGAAAAACCCGCCGGTCACGAAGATCAGGACCAGCATGAAGGTCTTGAGGGTGACGAAAAAGGTGATCCAGCCGAAATCGGTGACCCACATGCCCTGGGAGTAGAGCCAGGTGACCGTGAGACCTGCCAGGAAAATGAGGAACTGAATCGGGGCGAGGATAGCCTGTACGGTCGTCCACTTGGACGCATTTCTTTTTTCAAGCTGTTCCGGTGTATAACGAGGCATGGGATTGATGTTTCAGTGATGGTGATGCACGATATGGGCGCGAAAACGTTGTGGAATATAGCAAAATAGGGTGGATGGCAAAACCGGGCGAAGGCGGGTGGTTGACAGTTGGGGTTGATGACCGAGGAGTGGCCCGGTTGCATTTTTCCACCCGTTACTCATCACTCATCACTCGTTACTCGTTACTTGTCACTGTCACCCTTCACTTGTCACTCCTCTCCACTTTCCACTCGTACAGGTTGCCCAGTGTGGCGAACATACTTGGTCTGACATCGTGTACCCGTCGCCTGAACCCTTCGAGTTCGTCATAGTAGTAGAGGAACGTGCGGGGCTGTTCTTCGTGAAGGATCTGCTGGTAGGATTTCCATAGTTCCCGTTCGCGAGCTGCTGGTAATGGGCCGGTCAGTTCCGAGATTATCTTGTCGAGCCTTTGGCTTATGAATGCCGAGGAGTTGAACGGATGGCTTCTGAAATCGGAACCCCAGATCACGAGCTGGAATGGAAGTGTCTCGGCTGCCAGACCCGACAGTGCGGCATCGTAACGGAACTCGTTCTGGTTTTTGAGGAACATCAGATTTTCGTCGAACCTGAGCCGGCAGTCGATGCCGATATCCCTGAGGTTCTGCTGAATGATGGTGGCCGCGTAGTTACGCCTCGGATTTCCGACGGGCGCAGCCAGTTCAAAAGAGAAGCGTACCCCGTTATTCTGCAGAATGCCATCGGGTCCGGGAGTCCACCCTGCCTGCCGGAGCAGCCCGATTGCACGGTCGGGATCGTAGTCGTAGTTGTGCAGCGTGGGGTCGGCAATGGCTGAATATGCAGGGGAGAGTGTCGTGTTGACTATGGTTGCATGCTCTGGTCCCATGAATCCGTCGATGATGGCCTGGCGGTCGATGGCAAAGGTCATTGCCTGACGTACGCGGCGATCACCGAACAGGCGGTTCGGCACGACATGTTTGCTTCTTCTCCATTCTTCACCATCGATGTTCAGCCATACCACGCTGTCGAAGTAGCGGTTTCTGACCGGCAGGATCGAGATATCCGGGTTGCTCTGAGCGATTTCCGATGCATCTTTTGGCGTGATGCCGCCGGCAGCGATCATGGCGTCGATCTGGCCCGATTTCAGCATGGCGAGCCGTGTCGTGTATTCCGGCACTACCAGAAAGGTCACCTTGCCAGTCGCGCCCGGACGGGGAAGCGCGGAGGTCGGGTTCGAGACAAGTACCAGCCGGGACTGGCGAACCCACTCTTTAACTTTGAATGGTCCTGCACCGACAATGGGCAGTTCAGCGGCTCTGGGTCGCATCTGTTCGGGGTCGATCGAACGGAATACATGCTCGGCAACCGGCATGAGGTCGTTGAAGTGGTCGAGTATGATCGAAGGGGCCATCGGACGACGGAAGCGCAGTACCAGTGTCGAGTCGTCAGGTGTCAGGACGGCGCGATCAAAATCGACTTTACCTCCGGGCGTTTCAAGCAGGTCTCCGAGGTAATCCTGGCGGCTGCTCGCGATGACCGGATTGCCGTATAGGCGGTACGAGAAACTGAAATCTTTTGACGTGACCTTTTTTCCGTCCTCCCAGACGGCGTTACTTTTAAGGTGAAACGTTACGCTTTTGCCGTCGGGAGTAAACTCCCAGCTCCTTGCAGCGTTGGGCTGGTAAACGACCGTGCCTCTCTTTTCGTCATAAACTGGTCTGACCAGTGAGGGATAGATCTGCGCACAGAGCTCCCTTGAGACGGAAAGCTGGATCAGGAGGGGGTTGAGATAGTCGAAATCGGCGGTGATGCCGACGACGATGTGATCAGCCCTGAGTTTTTCGGGTGATTGCCGGCTGCATGCGGATATGAGGCTCAGCAGCAGGATGGCGACGAGGCGCAACGATCTTTTCATATCGTCAGAAGTTGCCGCTCATTGTCTGGGTGGGGTCGGCCGGGTGAACACACAGGTGAAGTCGCGGACAGCGAGGTTCCCGGAGAGCTTGAAGCCTTCACCATACTGTGCTCCGATCAGTTCGCCCAGGGCATGTGCACGGGCCTCGAGTCCGGTGAGGAACTCACGGCGGTTGATCATGGTCACCGGCTCTTCCTTCCGGTCTTGTTTATAGAACTGGGACCCGAACGCCATGATGCCCTGTCGTGAACGTTCAAAGGTCGAAGAGATGTCGACGATGATATCCGGTTCAGGCTGCCGGAACTGTATGTAGTACAGCAGGTGCTGCGGCCTGTGCGGCTGCTGGGGTTCTCCGTCGAGCATCGTTTCGATCCGGCGCAGTCCCGCGTAGAAACAGGCGTCGTAAACCAGACGCGAGGCTTTCATGTGGTCGGGATGGCGTTCTTCAGGGGGATTGCAGAATACCGTCACCGGCCGGTGCTTTCTGATGATACGGATGATCTTGTGCAGATTTTCCTGCGTATAGAAGAGTTCCGAGTCTCCGAGATCGAGGATCTCCCTTGCCGAGTAGCCCATGACCTGCTGCGCATGCAAAGCCTCCAGACGTCTTGTTTCGGGCGTTCCGAGTGTGCCCATTTCTCCGGAGGTGAGGTCACATACCGCCACACGGTGGCCTTCATCCATGATCTTCAGCAGCGTGGCGCCGCAGGATAGCTCCACATCGTCGGGATGCGCTCCGAAGGCCAGGGCATAAACGTTGTCGTGAGAGTCCAAGTCAGGGGTTTTTTGTATTATAGGGCTTTGTGACGCAAGGCTTTGTTCCTGCGGTAACCATAGTTTCATCCAGATGATAAAGGTAAAAATAGTTCGACTGAATCAAAAGGCTGTCATGCCGGTCTATGCCACTGCTCATGCCGCAGGTATGGATATTTCCGCCTGTATCGATGCTCCCGTCACGGTTGAACCGTTTTCGACGGCGCTCATTCCTACCGGGCTGTCGATCGAACTGCCGGAGGGATTCGAAGCTCAGCTGCGCCCGCGTAGCGGCCTTGCCCTCAGGCATATGATATCGTTGCCCAATACCCCGGCGACAATCGATGCCGATTATCGTGGAGAGGTCAAGGTGATTCTGATCAATTATGGTCGTGAACCGTTTACGGTCAGCAATGGAGACAGGATTGCCCAGATGGTGGTCGCAAGGGTGGATCGCGTCGAGTTTGAAGAGGTTGACTCGTTATCGGATACGCATCGTGGTGCGGGGGGGTTCGGTCACACCGGCGTCTGAGCATGAATTGCGTGAAGGCCGGCTGTCTGCCGGCTTTCAGTTCCGGATGACCGCGGGTGCCTTCACCTCAGGTTCACCCTCGAGTACCAGTTTGATCTCCAGTCCATAGACATTCTTGCCTCCGCAGTCAGCGATGAAAAGCGAGTTGTAGGAGCCTTTCGGAAGGGATGAGATGTCGATGTCACGACGAATGCCACATCCCGGCAGGATGGTGCCCTGTGTACTGATGAACCGGCCCGCCTTCTGGCCTGCGGTGTTGTAGACTTCGACCCACATTTCAGGACGGGCTACCTTGTCGCCCTTGTTTTCGATGTCCACGGTCAGTACACGTTTGCCCATTTTGCTGCCCACGGTCGCCGATGTGAACTGAAGTCCGATTTTTCCTGTGTTCACCAGGTTGGTGAGGATCTGGACGCCATATCTTCCTGCCCCGGTACGTTCCTGGGCATCCTGGATCATGAGCATGCTCCAGTAAGTGCCCCTGAAAGCCCGATCCCTGGGAGCTCTGATCAGGTAACGGATCTGTGCATGCTGCATGGGCGGAATCGTCATGGTCTTCGGGTTGAAGGTGATCCATCGTGCATTGGATCTCTCCATCGACCCCGGAGCGGGGAAAAAGTTTTCACCATTGGCGAGGTACTTGTAATCGACCTGGTATACCTTGACCTGCTGGGGGAACTGATCCCGGTTTTCCAGTTCGATGACCGATTCGTGCGTCTGCCCGGGCCTGAGCTGATAGTCTCGGGTCAGATCACCAAGTACGACGATGTTTGCCTCGGCTGCACTGGCCGTACACAGCATGCAGAAAAGAAGTAAGAACGTCTTGAACCGGACAGTTGATGTTTTGGTTCGGCGCATATCGGAAATATTGTCAGTCACGGTGTGTCGCGAACTCATGTTGTCTTCGTGCCTTCAGCCATCAAAGTGTTATCCGGCTTTAATAAAATCATCGGTCGTGAAGCGGGTGTTCACTCCGAAATACCATACTTTTTCAATTTTCTGTAGAACGTGGCCCTGCTGATCCCGAGACTTTCCGCCGCTTTGGATGCGTTGCCATGTGCATTGGCAAACGCTTTCTGTACGGCAGCTTTCTCGAGTTCATCCATGGTGAAGGTGCTGTCCGGGCGCTCTTTCGGCTCCTCCTGGACCTCCTGTTCACCTTTGTCCATAGTTCTCATCGGGCTCTGCACTGCAGGCTGACGCGACGTCTGGAGTGAAGATACCAGCTTCTCGATAACCTGGCCTCTCGAGGTCACCGCGGCACGCTGGACTGCGTTCTTGAGTTCGCGGACGTTTCCTGGCCAGTGATAGTCACCGAGATTGGACAGTGTACTTTCGCTGATGTGCATCGGGCCGAGATTGTTGGCGCTGCAGAACTGGTCGAGGAAATAACTCGCCAGTATCGAAATGTCCTCCTTACGTTCACGAAGCGGCGGAATGCCGATCGGAAACTCTTCGAGCCTGTAGTAGAGATCTTCGCGGAAGGTGTTGTTGTCGATAGCCCTGGCAAAATCCTGATTGGTGGCGGAGATGACCCTGAAGTCGACCGACCGTTCCGTCTTTTCACCCACTCTGCGGATCTTCCGTTCCTGCAGGACCCTGAGTACCTTTGCCTGGATTTCGGAGTTCATGTCGCCGATTTCGTCAAGGAAGATACTTCCACCGTCGGCCTGTTCGAAGAACCCGACGTGATCGCTGTTTGCACCCGTGAACGCGCCTTTCTTGTGGCCGAACAGGAGGCTGTCGGCAAGTTCGTTCGAGATGGCCGCGCAGTTGATCGACACGAAAGGACCGTTCTTGCGCTTGCTGCCCTGGTGGATGGCCTGGGCGAACAGCTCCTTGCCCGTGCCGCTTTCGCCGAGCAGCAGAACGTTCAGATCGGTTTCCATGACCTGCATGGCCTGTTCCATCGCCCGTTTGATCGCGCCGCTCTTGCCGATGATGTGCCGGAAGACCTCCTTGGTGCGAAGCTCTTTCTTGAGCTGCTGCACCTCGTTCTGAAGGACCGTTTCCTTGATGGCGTTTCTGAAAACGATCCTGAGCCGCTCTATGTCCAGCGGTTTGGTCAGGTATTCATAGGCGCCCATCTTGATACATCGCACGGCCAGAGGGATTTCGTTGGATGCCGTGACCATGATGACCGGTAACTTGATACTTCTTTCGGCCAGGTAACTCATGACATCGAAGCCGTCTTTTTTCGGCATGTTGATGTCGAGCAGCAGAATGTCTACGGGGTTGTCGTTGATGAGTGAAATACACATTTCTCCATCTTCCGCAAAGATCGTGTTGTAACCCATCTTGGAGATGAAGTGCCCAAGGAGCTTGCGAGAGGAGCTGTCGTCATCGGCAATCAGAACGAGTTTGCTGCTGGCGTTTTTATCCGGTCCCGCGTTTGTTTCTTCTGGCTTCAAAATGTTGGATCTCGATGTTTCGGGGTTTTTCATGTCACCTGCATTACCCATGTCGCGCCGGATTCGCCGTGCAGGCCGCTGATTGCGGCCTGCACGGCGGGTTCATACCCGGATGCGTGAGCTTACTTTGCCGAAGATCCGGCCTGAGGATTTGCCGGTGCCGGAGCTGGTGCCGGAGTTGCCGGAGCGGCAGGTCTGACCGCTGCTTCTGCCGGTTTTGCCGGAGCCTCTTCCCGGGCCGGAGCCTCTTTCGGGTTGAAATGGATCTCCTGGATGAACTTTTTCTTGTCTTCAGCCGTAGGCAGGAACGACGGCGGCACTGCAGAAGAGAATACGTTGCTGACCAGCTGGTTCATGCCTGAGCTCACGTTTTCGAACAGGTTTTTCACCTGGCCGGTTTTTACCGTTTCGTTCAGGTTTGAAATCAGGCCATCCCAGAATTTGCCGAGCTCCTGGAAAGAGTGCTGGACCTGATCGGATTTCAGGGTTGCGGTCACACCTTCGATGAGCTGGCCGGTTGCTGCGTTGACGTTATTCAGCATCTCCTTGACAGGCTCGGAGTTGATCGTGGTGGTGACCCCTTCGATGAGCTGACCGGTTGCCGTGCTCACCGTGCTGATGACGCCCTGTACGGACTCGACGGCCGAGTCGATCAGGATGCCCATGTTGCCGATCAGATGTGCCATATCACCGTTTCCGGCGTTGCTGACCGGTGCTGGAGCTGCCGGTTTCGGTGCGGCAGGTTTGTTCAGTTCTTCTGGTGCCATAATATGCAGTGTTTTTGGAGAATTAGCGGGTTAAACCTGTCCTGCCCGGGCAGAGCCATGGCAGGATATCATATATCCAAATATACAAATAATAATGGGCTTCGCTAACAATCGTCAACATCTGCGGGGTTTCGTGACGATGTAAAAAACCTCGATCAGGAGATCGAATTGCGGTAAAAATCCCTGATGTCGTCCTGGCTGCAGCCGAATGCGTACATCAGGTGAATCGTTCCAAAGATAGCCTGCAGTCGGATCATACCGTTTACCTGGTATTTTCTCGCCGATGTGGTGACGCGATTATCGAGGATATGGAAGCTGGTGTGCCGCTGGATGCGATCGATGATCTCGATATCCTCCATGATCTGCATCGACTCATTGAATCCTCCGATGTTCCGGAACAGTTCCGCTGTGATGAAGAGGGATTGGTCACCGCCCCGGCAAACCGGCAGGGAAAATTGTGTGAACCAGCCGTAGAGTTGCATGATCCAGTGCGGATCGTCGAACTCCATCTGAAAGCATCCGGCTTCGCCTCCGTTCCGGACTGCCGTGAAGATGTCATCGATGAAGGAGGAGGGAGGAATGGTATCGGCATGCAGGAAATAGAGTATCCGGCCACTGCTTCTTGCCGCCCCGGCATTCATCTGTTTCGAGCGGCCTTTTTCCGACCGGCAGACGATAACCGGGAATCTGCCGGCGATCTGTTCGGTACGGTCATCTCCCGAGATGCTGACGACGATTTCGATATCGCTCCTTCCTGCGGCGGCATGGCAGAGTGAGTCGAGCGTTTTTCCGATAACGGCCTCTTCGTTCCATGCCGGGATGATGATGCTCAGTTCTGCTTCCATAGACCCCACTCCAGAAGATCGTCGATGGTGTCAATGTCCGAAAGTGCCGGCAGGAGTGTGTACTCCTTTTTCAGACTTCTGATGATGTTCAGCGACTCAGTCAGCACCGCCGAAGTGCTCCATCGCCGACCGAGGAAGAGTTCCGGCACGGCATGTTTGAGTCCGATCAGGTAAAAACCGCCGTCCCGGGCTGGACCCAGGACCACGTCGAACTCCGCGAGCGCATCGAATGCCCGGTCGATAAGGAACGCCGAGAGGTCGGGGCAATCGGTGCCGATCAGCACCACATGACGGTAGCCGAGTGTGAAGGCGTCGATGAATGCCCGGTGCATCCGTTCGCCAAGATCAGCCCCGCTCTGGAGTAGGGCACGCGTGTCACTCTTCAGGAAAAGGTCGTTTTCAGGTATGAAGTCAGAGTAGTACACCGCCCGGTCACACTCCGCTTTCGAGGTTTCGCGTTCAGTGATATCGCGCAGATGTTCATAGACTGCGAGAGCTTCCCGGTCACCGATGGATGCCGCCAGGCGTGTCTTCACCCGTCCGGCTACCGGGTTTCTGGAGAAGACGACAAGAAGCCGGTTCTCCCGTTCGCTCACAGGAGACTGCCCTGACAGCTCGATCCTGCCCCGGCGGTACAGCCGTAACAGTGCTGGCCGATTGAAATCCTGCGTCCGACGAGTCGCGCCCGATCGAACTCTCCGATAGTTTGAGGAGCTGAGGTGTCGACCGGAATGTCAAGCATCTGGTTGAAGTCGCAGTCGTAAAGCTTTCCGTCCCAGCGTACCGAGATAGTGTTGAGGCACATGAGTGCGCCGACGGCGGCGGGGTTGAAACTCGTCGCCAGCAGCTCCATGTAGGTGCAATACTGTCCTGAATCGACGAGGCTCTGCAGGAAACGGCTGACCGGCATGTTGGTGATCGTATACAGCCTGGTGAAGCTGATGCCGAACTGTTCCATGAGCTGCTTCCGGTAATCCGCCTCCAGCTGGTGCTGGCAGCCAGGCAGGTACGGGCCGCCGGGATTGTAGACCAGGTTCAGCTCAAGCGGACTGCCCTCGACACCGTATCCGATACCGTTGAGCATACGGAGCGCTTCAATCGATCGTTCGAATACGTCGTTGCCGCGCTGACGGTCGACGTTGTCTTTCGTGTAGCAGGGCAGCGATGCGATCAGATTGACACGAAGCTCCCTGAGCAAGTCGGGAATATCAGCGTATGTTTCAGGTCGGACAAGAAGGGTGAGGTTGCTTCTGACCAGAATTTCGAGATCCGGCCTCGCCGCCCTGGCTTCCTGCAGGAACCAGCGGAAATCGGGATTCATTTCCGGAGCGCCTCCGGTGATGTCGAGCGTTCGTACCGGGTTCGATTTCAGCACTTCGATACATTGAGCCATGGTATCACGACTCATCATCTCCGTCCGGTCCGGTCGCGCATCCACATGGCAGTGCGTGCACCGCAGGTTGCACCGGTAACCGGTGTTTACCTGCAGGATGTCGATGCCCGTTGCATGGAGCGGGGCGAGGCCATGGTCGGCAAGCGTCGTGGCGAATGGCGCAATGCCTTCTCCGCCACGATCGCTGCAGCTGGTCGCTGCGGTCTCTTGCAGCTCGTCGGTACAAGGCCGGCAGGAGGTGGAGTCTTCTTTCATGGTTCAGCTCAGATTCAGGGTTGCCGCCGTTGCCGGAGCAAGCTTCGTGATCAGTTTCTCTGCGACCTGCCGACCACTGAGAGCAGCACCTTCCATGGAGGCGAGATAGCGCTGGTAGGTGTAATCTCCGGCCAGGAAGAAGTTCCTGACGGGGCTGATCTGGTCGGGCCGGAATTTGTCGACGTCGGGAACTGCCTTGTAGACCGACTGCGGTATCTTGACGAGGGTCGATTTGAGCAGTTTTGCATCCCTCGATTTCGGGAAGCGGTCGTGAATGTCTTTCATGACCATCGAGATGATCACCTCGTTCGGGAGGTCCATCAGCTGATGCGCAGGGGCGAGTACCAGACTCATGACACTGCCGCCGCTGGCCGAACCCATACCTGCCTGGAAATCCTCGGGACAGGTGATGGAGACATCGGCGAAGGTGGCGAACACGGTGCCCTGTGAGAACATGAGGTTGTCGGTATCGGTGATTTTTCGGTCGAACCAGAGCTGGCAGTTAGCCACAGGGCTGCCGACAAATTCGTGCAGGTTCCTGAAATAGTCGTGCCTGAGCCATTCGTTGGGGATCACCTTTTTGACATTGTGAACCGGCAGTGCCGAGATGTAGGCGTCAGCCTCGATTTTGTGGCCATCCCTGAGCACCGCGCATCGGATCGTCTGGTCCTCGTTCAGTTCGAAACGGCTGAGGGGCGCGTCGATGAAAATCCTGCCGCCTTTGCTCTGGATATATTGCCGCATCGGCTCGATCATCGAGTCGCCCGGGTTTTTGCGGAAGAACCCGAACTTTGTGGCCGCGTAATCGGTGCCGAAGTACTTGAAGATAGTGATCATCGGCCTTGCGCTGATCACGTTCGGCTCGATGAAGTTCATGGCCAGTGCGATGGCCCTCCAGAGTTTCTGCAGGGAGTTTTCTGATGCTCCATGCAGATGATGCCATTCAGCATAGGTCATGTGGTCCTGACTCCGGAAATACTCTTCGTTACCGGCAAGGGCAGGGTAGAGCCCCTTGATGAGCGAAATCTTGTCCCACATGGTCAGGAAATCAGCCTGAAGGCCTCCAACCACCTCTGCCCACGGGCTCGGAAGATTTGCTTTCCTGAAAAACGACTGCCGACCATCAGATTCCGCATAAATCAGCGCATGGTCTTTCCACAGATAGTTGTCCGCAGCTCCGATTCTCCTGAGATACTCCTGAAGCTGGGTGTATCCGCCGAAGACGATATGCAGTCCTGATTCGACGGAGTCGCCGTCGGTGTCCTTCCAGACCGACACTTTACCGCCAAGGACCTTCCGTTTTTCGTAAATCTCGACTGTATGACCGCGTTCGACCAGCTCTATGGCTGCGCTGAGGCCGGCTACGCCAGCTCCGAATATTGCTACTTTCAACGTCTTTGAGGTTGATCGTTATGGGTGAAAACGTTAACTCGTTTTATAATAGAATATACGTAATTTGAGGCAGGTGCGGGAGGAGAAAAAGCAGCTTCCATCATCGCTTCAGGTCAGGACTGAAGCGCTTCAGCACAGGTATCGATCATTGTTTGAACAATGGTTTTCCTGAAAGTCATCCCGAGTGTAGTGAGAAATCCGGAACTCATTTTATAATAGTAAGATGGATTCTTCATTCCGCTATGCTTCATTCAGAATGACAGGCCTTTCTCCAGGAATTTTTTCGATTTATGACCGCCGGATTTATGACTGAAGGCGAAAGACCGGGAGGGTGTGACTGTTTTACCCTTCAGTCATCGAGTTTCCTGAGCATTTTTTCGAGCTCGGTGATAAACCTGAGACCCAGATTGAAAGACTCCCTCACCACAAAACGAAGATCCTCGTTCGCAGGTCGCTGATGGAGCGCCTGCTCACGCTCGTCCTGCAGATTTTTCTCCTGGCTGTCGTCCTGTTCTTCCGAAAATTTTTTACAATACTCCTTCATATAAATCCATTTTACTGGGGGATTGGTGCCTGGACCCTTTCATATGCAGGCGCACTGCAGAGAAACCAGTTGAGAGACACGCTTTATTAAGTTACATTCTTGATTGCAAATAACAATCCCCTTTCCACGCGTTTAATCCGGTCTTGTCTCAGAGGTCCTAATTTTTTTAGGAAAAATATTGTGATTATCCTCTTTTATTAAGAAAGAGGCTTGCTTATTTCTAAGATTTCATTAATTTCTTACAAAATTGAAGATTCTGTTATGTCAGGACACCTCGATCTCATCGACCTCAAAATCATCGAATCCCTCGGTGGCAACGGCAGAATCCGCCTGAGCGAGCTCGCGGAAGTTGTCGGCCTCTCGATTCCTTCGGTGAGTGAGCGGCTGGACAAGCTGCAGAAAAACGCGATAATCAAGGGCTTTACCATGGAGGTCGACGAGCGTCAGCTCGGTTTCGATATCCAGGCTTTCGTTCGGGTTAGAGTCGATTCCTCCAGGCATTACAAGTCCTTCATGGAACATGTGATGAAGGAAGAGGAGATCATGGAGTGCTTTTCGGTGACCGGTGAGGGTTCACACATCCTCAAAGTCATGACGCATAACACGGCTTCACTCGAACGGTTCCTGTCACGCATCCAGAGCTGGCCCGGAGTGCTCGGCACCAACACCAGTTTCGTGTTGTCACAGTTGAAGAAAAACAACCGCATCTGTGCGGAGATCGTCAAGAACAACCTGCAGGACCGTCAGGTGCTGATCACGTTCGACGAGAAGAAATCGAGGAAATAAAACAGGTTTATCCTATAACGTACAATAGCTCAATCTCAGCCAACAATAAAAGGAGGATCTCTTGAGTAACGAGAGCAAAGCAAAGGTGACATCCTATTACGGTGCGTTGACCTTCGGTACCGAAGCCATGCGTGATAGGCTTCCCAAAGAGGTGTTCAAATCTCTGCAGGATACCATCAAATCCGGCAAGAAGATGTCGCAGGAAATCGCCAACGTGGTCGCTCACGGCATGAAAGAGTGGGCCATGGAGCATGGCGCCACCCATTATACCCACTGGTTCCAGCCGATGACCGGCACCACCGCCGAGAAACATGACGCATTCCTGTCCCTCGAAAGGGATGGTTCGGTGATCGAGCGTTTCTCGGGCGAGCAGCTCATCCAGGGTGAGCCTGACGCTTCGAGCTTCCCGTCGGGCGGCATGCGTTCGACCTTCGAGGCCCGTGGCTACACTGCATGGGACCCATCCAGCCCGGCATTCCTCATGAAGGGCGGCAAGGGCATGACCCTCTGCATCCCGACCGTGTTCATCTCCTACCATGGCGAAGCACTGGACGAAAAGACCCCGCTGCTCCGCTCCATGGACGCCGTCAGCAAGGCTGCCATCAGGCTGCTCGATACGCTCGGCATCAAGGGTGTCCAGCGCGTCATCACCAACGCCGGCCCGGAACAGGAGTACTTCCTGATCGACAAGAAATTCTACTCGCAGCGTCCTGACCTCGTCATGTGCGGCCGCACCCTGCTCGGTGCTCTTCCGCCGAAAGGCCAGCAGCTTGAGGACCACTACTTCGGTTCCATTCCTGACCGTGTGCTCGAGTTCATGCAGGAGGTCGAAGAGGAGCTCTTCCTGCTCGGCATTCCGGCCAAGACCCGCCACAACGAGGTCGCTCCGCACCAGTTCGAGATCGCTCCGATCTTCGAACAGGCCAATATCGCTTCGGACCACAACCTGCTGGTTATGGAGGTCATGCGCAAGGTCGCCGACAAGAAAGGCTTTGCACTGCTCCTGTTCGAAAAGCCGTTCGCAGGCATCAACGGTTCCGGCAAGCACAACAACTGGTCGATCGGTATTGACGGTGGCATGAACCTGCTCGATCCAGGTGATACCCCTGAGTCCAACATCAGCTTCCTCGTCTTCCTCGTGGCCGTTCTCAAGGGCGTCCTGAAGCGCTCCGCCATCCTTCGTGCATCGGTTGCCAGCATCGGCAACGACCATCGTCTTGGCGCCAACGAAGCTCCGCCGGCAGTCGTTACCGTCTTCCTCGGCGATCTGCTCGAGAAGGTGCTTGACGCTATCGAAGCTGGCAAGGTCGACCTCAAGACCGAGAAGCAGATTCTCGATCTTGGCCTGAGCCATGTTCCGGTGCTCAACAAGGACTACACCGACCGTAACCGTACCTCGCCGTTCGCCTTCACCGGCAACAAGTTCGAGTTCCGCGCCGTCGGTTCCAGCCAGCCGATCTCCGTGCCGAACACGGTGCTCAACACGCTCATGGCAGAAGCCATCGACGAGGTGAACGCCGAAATCAACGCCAAGATCAGCGCAGGCGTGGCCAAGGATGACGCCATCCTTGCCGCTGTCCGCGAGGGCATCACCGCAACCAGGGCAGTCCGTTACCCTGGCGACAACTACAGCGAAGACCTCCAGAGGGCCGCAGCAGAGCGTGGCCTGCCGAACATGAAGAACACTCCGGAATCGGTCCGCGCATGGATCGCCAAGGATACCGTCGACATGTTCGTCAAGTACGGTGTGCTGACCGCCGAGGAGATCGATTCCCGTTACAACGTTCGTATCGAGCGCTATGTGAAGGGTATCGACATCGAAGCCCGCACCCTGCTTCTGATGATCAAGACCATGGTCATTCCGGACGTTTCGGAATTCCAGGGCGAGCTCGGCAGCTCGTTCAACAATCTGGTCGCAGCCGCCGAGGTTATCGGTCTGTCCGACGATGCGCTGAAGGTCCAGGCATCTCACCTGAAGTCGCTCGCCGAGGGTCTGTCGAAGCTCATCGAGCTCACCGGCATTCTCGAAGAGACCATCGAGGAGATGGAAGAGCAGGAAACCGAGCTCGACAAAGCCGATTTCTGTTCCGCAAGGGTTCTGCCCTGCATGAACGCCATCCGCGAAGTGGCCGACAAGCTGGAACTCCAGGTCGATCGCAGCCGCTGGCAGCTTCCGACCTACTCCGAAATGCTCTTCGAGCACTGAGGAAGGGGAAAGAGAAGTAGTGACAAAGGGGCCTGATTTCAGGCCTCTTTGTTTTTGTAGCCCT
>JAAXWP010000006.1:0-9909 GCA_013334925.1 Chlorobiaceae bacterium | reverse complement strand
ACGCGCTTGCGCCGGCGGCCGTCGAATTCACCGTAAAAGATCTGCTCCCATGGGCCAAGGTGGAGCTTTCCGGCGGTGACGGCCACGACAACCTCGCGTCCCATGACCTGCCGCTTGTGGTGAGCGTCGCCGTTATCCTCTCCGGTCCGGTTGTGGCGGTAACGCGACGGATCATGAGGGGCCAGCTTCTCGAGCCACTCCTTGTAATCGGCATGCAGGCCAGGCTCGTCGTCGTTGATGAAAACCGATGCCGTGATGTGCATGGCATTGACCAGGCAGAGTCCTTCCCTGATGCCGCTTTCCGAAAGTGAACGTTCGACGTCACGGGTGATGTTGACGAAGTCCATTCTCGAAGGCACGTCCATCCAGAGTTCTTTGTGATACGATTTCATGGGATGCACAGTTATGATTATTCCGTTTCGCTTAAAAGTCGAAAAGCTGTATTTTTCGATCTTTCAAAAATAACAAGAAACACCCCAGGGTTACATCCATGACAGAACTGTTCCAGTATCCTATGCCGTTTCCCGGCTGGTGGCTCGATTACTACTATTATGTCACCTGGACTCTGGCCATGCTGTTTCTGGCTGCAGGCTGGGCGGTGTTCTATCGCTATGGCAAGTTCACTTATGGTGTTGATTTCGGCTGCCTCTGGAAAACAACGCTTCTCGTGCTGATGACCACCGTCGCACTTGGCGGACCGCAGTATTACAACACCAGATTCAGTGCGGAGCATGGTAATGACGGTGATTCCGTAGGGATCACTGCCGATCGTATCGAGTACCGTTACCGCAATGGAGTGAAGAAGCAGTTCCTGTACAAGGATATTATCTCGATCTACCAGGAGCAGGTGACCTACAATCCGCCACCGAAGGTGTTTATCGTGGCCAAAAATGCCGGTCTGCGTGACTCTCTCTATGTGACCGAAGGTGATTCTGGACTGCCCGGCTCGGAAAAGCTGCTGAAAGAGCTGGCTGACAGGACCGGTCTGACGGTCAAGCGTCCCTGAATCCGGTTTCCGCTCTCATTACAATGGAACGGCGATTTGTCGAAGCGACCGGTGCAAGGTCGCGGCTGGTGGTAGTTATCGGAAATACCTCCACCACCATGGCTATTTTTACGGATGATGCCGAGCCGCTTACCGAGCGGCTGCAGAGCAGTTCGTTTTCCGATCCGGCCATCATGCTCGAGACGCTCGACATGATCATGCAGCGCCACGGTCCGTTCCTTGATGCCGCCATCTGCAGTGTCGTCCCTGACATTGCCTTGCGATGCGCGGACCTTCTCACCTCGACCAGCGCCGTACCGGTGGTGCACATCGGTTCAGGACTTCAGCTTCCGTTTCTCCTGCGTTACGAGAACAGCCAGGCTTTCGGCGCGGACCGCGTAGCTCTCTGTGCCTGGAGCCGCAGACTTTTTCCCGAAGAGGCGCACATCGCCGTCGATATCGGAACGGCCATCACTTTCGATGTCCTCGATTCAAAAGGTGAGTATGTCGGCGGGCTGATCATGCCGGGTATCGACATGATGTCCGGAGCGCTGCACTCCAGAACCGCACAGCTTCCACTGATCAGCATCGAGCGAAGCGCAAGTCTGCTCGGACGATCGACAGGCGAGTGCATCCGGAGTGGCATCTTCTGGGGGACGGTCAAGCAGATCGAAGGGTTGATCGATGAGATCAGCCGCTATCTTCGCGAAGAGCTTGGTGAGTCGTCGGTTGGGGTCATTGCCACTGGAGGGAACAGTCGCATGATTGCCGCCGAGATCGACAGTATCGACATCGTCGACGAGCTTGCCGTTGCCAGAGGCAGCTGGCTGCTGCTGGAGCTGAACTCTCCCATGGCCGAACTCTGAGGAGCTTCGGTGGATCCACTCCAGGGTTGACCCCAGGGCAACACCAGAAAATTTGAGATGATACTGTCCGTCGGGCTGACGCCTTTCTGAGTGTGAGGCGCAGAGTCAGGCGTTTCGTTTCCTGAACCAGGCCCTGGCATCCTCGATGGAGTCGATGACGTCGGCACGCTCCACATCCTCCCCGTGCAGGAATGCACGACCGATTCGATCCACAAGCACGAATCGGAGCTTCCTGTCGATCTTCTTTTTATCGGAGAACATGCTTTCGTACAGCGCGTCGCTCTCATGCGACAGGAAGCGTTTTTCGATGACGCCCTTCGGGAACCTGATTTTACCGAGCAGACGGAGTCCTTCGGTCAGTTCAGCTTCAGCAAGAAATCCCAGACGGTGTGAGAGACAGAGTGCGCAGACCATACCGATGGTCACGGCCTCTCCATGACGGAGATTCCGGTATTCGGCAAGCATTTCAAGACCGTGTGCGAAGGTGTGGCCGAAGTTCAGCGTTGCCCTGAGGCCGGTGGTCTCACGGAAATCCTTCTCTACGACATCGGCTTTGATGAAGGCGCTACGGCTGACCGCTTCGGTAAGGTATGGTTCTTCGAATCGGATGATCTCTTCGAAATGCTCATCAAGGAAGTCAAAGAAGCTCCGGTCGGCGATAAATCCGTATTTCACCACTTCGGACATGCCGCCGTAGATCTCACGGGAGGGAAGTGACTTCAGGTATGCGGGATCGATCAGCACGAGTTCCGGCATATGGAAGAAGCCTATCAGGTTTTTTCCGAGTGGATGGTTTACCGCCACCTTGCCGCCGATCGAGCTGTCGGTCATAGCCAGGAGCGTCGTCGGGAGCTGCACGACCGGAATACCCCGATAGTAGCTCGCCGCGATGTAACCGCCCAGGTCGCCGACAACACCACCGCCTACAGCCAGGAGGTTCCAGCTTCTGTCGATGTTGCTTTCGATCATCCGGCTGTACAGTTTCCAGGCCGATGAGAGGCTTTTCGAGGTTTCGCGTGCCGGCACGACCAGTTCGCATGTCTGGAATCCCTGATTCCGGAGGGATTCCAGAATATCATCTCCAAACAGCTTACGGGTGTTTTCGTCGAAAAGGAGCACGCACTTACGTCCCAGACCGTGTGCCGCGAAGAGCTCACCGATCGAGTCGACGACAGGCGTTTTGACGACGATATGGCTTGCCGGGGTCTGCATGGTCAATTCTCCTTTTTCTGATTCCTTGCGGCTTTGCGAATGAAGCGTTCGATTTTTCTGGTCAGCTCTTCGACCGTCGAACCGATTTTCTTGGAGTCGGTGACGACGACAAGGTCTGCTTTCTGGTATCGTGGTTCCCGTTTGGCGAGCAGTCCGGAAATGCGGTCATGAATCTCCTCTCTCTTCAGACGGCTGCCATCATCGGCCTTCAGCAGAGGGCGATCGGTCTTGTGCTGAAGGCGCATGGTCAGGACTTCAGGGCTCGATTTGAGGTAAACCAGGGTTCCGCCTGCCCTGATGAGGTTGAGGCAACGGTCGTTCTCAAGCACTCCGCCACCAAGAGAGACCACGAGGTCGTGTTTTTCGGCAATAGCCTCCAGCGTCTGCAGTTCGAGTTCACGAAATGCCGTTTCACCCTCTTCGGCAAAGATCCGGTTGATGCTTTTTCCCGCCGCCTGCTCGATCGCTTTGTCGAGATCGATGAACTCGAAACCAAGGGAGTTCGCCAGTAGCGGTCCGATGGTCGATTTTCCCGAGCCGCTGAATCCGGTGAGGAATATGAGCGAGTGCTGCTTCATCGTGCGTTGCGGTCGTCCTCTGTCGGGCGAGAGCCGTTTCCGGACACAGTCCCGGAAAGTGGTCTCTGCGTTATCTGTTGTTTTGCGGCCAATATACTAAAAAATGAGGCGATATAAGGACAGAACCGGTTGTTTCCGGGCATGAAAGATGATAGCTTTGCAGCAATTCTCATGCAAATCCATAATACAACGATGATGAAACATCTCTATATCATCAAGGCCGGGAGTACGTTCGACACCGAAATCGAAAGGTTGGGAGATTTCGAGGATTGGGTGCGGCGTGGTCTCGGCAGGGTGCCATGTGAGGTGCTTGTCACCGATGCGGTGAACGGCGAACCGTTGCCTGCTCCCCACAACTGTACCGGGGCTGTGGTCACCGGTTCACATGCCATGGTGACCGACAACCTGCCGTGGAGTGTCGCGATCGAAAGCTGGATACGTGACCTGATTGTCGCTGGCGTTCCCTATCTCGGCATCTGTTACGGCCATCAGCTCCTCGGGCGTGCGGTCGGTGGCGAGGTCGGCTATCACCCTCTCGGCAGGGAGGTTGGCACCATCGATGTGGAACTGAGTTCCAACGCTGCGGATGATCCGATTTTTGAAGGCATTCCTGGATGCTTTGCAGCTCATGCGACCCATGCACAGAGCGTCCTGCAACTTCCTCCGGAAGCGGTCCGGCTTGCCGGCAACGCCCATGAAGCGAATCACGCATTCCGTGTCGGGAGCTCCGCCTGGGGGGTGCAGTTCCATCCGGAATACACCCGAGAGATCATGCAGGCTTACGTTAACGACGAGATTGCCGAACTCGAAGCCGATGGGCGGGACGCCAGTGCGTTGCGCGACGCGGTTGGCGATGCGCCATACGCCTCACGAGTGCTTACAAATTTTGCCAGTCTTGCATGCCGGGGTCTCTGAGCCTTGATGCGAGACTGGTGAGGCGGCGTTTCGAGCGGCAGTTCCGCACGGCCATAGCCAGCGCTTTCGGTTCGGCAACGATGACCACCAGCTTCTTTCCCCGGGTCACCGCCGTATAGACGAGGTTTCGTTCAAGCAGGGTATAGTGCTGCATGGCGAGAGGAATCACCACGGCGGGGTACTCCGATCCCTGGCTTTTATGGATGGTTGTCGCGTAGGCGAGCGAAATTTCATCCAGTTCTCCGAAGGCATACTCCACCAGGTGCCGGTCGTAAAGGACCGTCAGCGTGCCCTCGTCGGCACTGACAGTTTCGACCAGGCCGATATCGCCGTTGAAAACCTCCTTGTCGTAGTTGTTGACCATCTGGATCACCTTGTCGCCCGGTGCGAAAACGCTGCCGAAACGGCTGATCCTTGGCTCTGCAGCTCCGTTCAGCGCAGCCTGCAGCTCGGAGTTCAGGGCTTTGGTGCCGATGCCTCCCCGGTTCATGGGCGCGAGCACCTGGATATCTCTGACCGGATGGAACCCGAACCGTTTCGGGATGCGTTCCGTGACGAGTTGTAACAGTTTTCCATGCAGGTCATCGGCAGATGTCGCCGAAACGACATAGAAATCGGCCAGACCCTCTCCCTCCGCCGCCTGCGGAAGTTGCCCCTGGTTGATCCGGTGTGCGTTGACGATGATCAGCGATTCCGCTGCCTGACGGAAGATTTCGGTCAGCCTCACGGTCGGAATGGCTTCCGACTCGATCATATCCGACAGCACCGCTCCCGGGCCGACCGACGGCAGCTGGTCGATATCGCCGACAAACACAATGGCAGCATGGTCCGGCACCGCGGCCACCAGTTTCTGCATCAGCACCACGTCCACCATCGAAGTCTCGTCGACCACCACGAACGATACGTCGAGCGGGTTGCCCCGGCCTCTGCGGAAGTCGAATGCCTTGGGGTCGAACTCAAGCAGGCGGTGGATGGTCTTTGCCTCCAGCCCGGTCGATTCGGTAAGGCGTTTTGCCGCTCTGCCCGTCGGGGCGCAAAGCGCAACGGGGAGCTTTTCCCGGCGCAGCACCGAAAGGATGGCCCTGAGAATGGTCGTTTTGCCGACGCCCGGTCCACCGGTGATGATCGAGACCTTGCTGGAGAGCACCATCGTGACGGCACTGCGTTGCGAAGGGGAGAGCTCAAGACTGGTTTCCCGTTCGATCCATGGAAGAATATCGTGAGGGTCGAATGCCTCCCAGGGAAGGATACCCTGCCGGAGCCTTCTCAAACCGAGGGCCAGGTTTTTCTCCGCCTGGTAGAGCTGGGAGAGGAAGATGCAGGCTTCGCCTTCAATCGCTTCGGCGATGATGTTTCCCTGAGCTTTTTCCGTGGCGAGCGCTTCGGTGACGATGGGCACATCGATGCCGAGCAGTTTCGAGGATTCCGCGATCAGTGTCTCCTCGGGAACGGCACAATGACCTTCGAGCGAAAGGGTGCCCAGCACATGTCTGATGCCGGCTTCTGCCCTGATGATGGAGTTTCTGTCGATACCGAGGCTCACGGCGATGGTATCGGCCGTCTGGAAGCCGATGCTTTCGATGTCAAGAGAGAGACGGTAAGGGTTTTCCGATACCTTTGCGATGGCTTCCTCTCCGTAGATTTTATAGATGCGCCAGGCTCGGGCCGTTCCTACGCCGTGCGACTGAAGAAAGACCATGATATCCCGGACCGCTTTCTGGTCACCCCATGAGGCTTTGATCATGGCCACCCGCTTCTCGCCGATACCAGGAACTTCGAGCAATCGTTCGGGCTCCTGCTCGATCACGTCGAACACCGAGTCCCCGAATGCCCTGACCAGTTTTTTCGCATAGTGGGGACCAAGCCCTTTGACCAGGCCTGAACCCAGATACCGTTCGATGCCTTCGAGCGTCGTCGGTGCCACCGGTGTGATCCTGCTCGCTTTGAACTGCATGCCGTGTGTACGGTCGTTCTGCCAGGAACCGACACACTCCATGAACTCTCCAGGTGCCGGAGATGCCGCCGTGCCGACCACCGTGACCAGATCGCGTTTGCCACGGACCTTCAGCCGAAGCACCGAAAAACCGGTCTCCTCGCTGTGGTAGGTCACCCGTTCGACGGAACCGGCCACCCGCTCCATATGGGATTCGGAACTCTGTTCGATCATGTCAGCTGGATTTGCCGTTCAGGTCGGGGCAGAGGAACACAATCACCCGATGGGTGCGTGTCCAGGCTGATGTTACAAGGGCTATTTCGAACCCTTTCCAGCAGCTGTCAGGAGCTTTTTCAGCAGATTGTCACATTCCGCTTCTGCCATCCGTCTCGCGCCGAGGGAAATTTCGACGGTCGTTTTGTTGGAGTTGATGTTCGAAAGGCGCAGAATCTCATCATTGACCTGCATGAACTGGCCAAACCCGTTCGTTGCGCTGTTGATGAATGTGGCGCTTTTCCTGCCGGTCATCGAGTCGAGCGTTTTCAGCGCCGAGATGGCTTTTTGAGATTCGGTTCTGATCGAAGATTCGATCGTCTTTTTTTCGGCCGGCGATGCAGCATCGATATGACGAAGCTGGAGCAGGGCGATTTTCAGTGCGGCATTTTCGGCCGCTCCGGCGATTTTATCCATCTCGTTCCTGCGCGCCGGAGGATACACCTTCTGGGTGAGTTTCGAAAGGTCTTCATGGAGTTTCTGCAGCAGCTCGTCGCAGATCGTTCTGGAGAGTTCGATCGCTTTGAGGTTGGTGTTTTGTCCTGCAGATTCGAGCAGCTTCGTGTCGGTCTGCCGAAGCGATGTCCAGGCCGCATTGAACCTGTTCAGCAGAGCCCGTTCTTTGTCCGATCCGCTGCGCTCGATTTCGCGGCTGAGCGCGTTCCGGTCCCGTTCGATCGAATCCGAAGCCGTTCTGGACTGGTCGGCAAAACTTTGCGCATCCTCGTCGGTAACTGACATAACGGCACATTTCTCCTGTTCCGACGCACGGACGAGATTGAAACGCATTTCGCGGATCAGCGTCTGTTTGTCACCGGCCTTGCCCGGCATGGAACCGAGGAAGTACGACGAGGCGAAAAAGACGGCAACGGCGGTCACCACCAGGCTCAAAGCCCAGATGATGCCGGTTTTCCCACTGCGTATTTCTGTCCGCCCCTTTTCCATGTCCGTTACTCCTGATAAAAATTGATGTTGTTTTGTTTCGTGAATATACAAAATGAGCTCACTGTCACGGCAGGCAATTTTAAACAGCTCGGAAGAGCGGCAGAAGTCGCGATCATTACCCCCGGAGCTCGTGACCAGAGCTCCGGGTCAGAGCGCTGCGGCATCCGGTCCTGAGCGTCGTCAGGTGCTGTCAGGAGGAGCTTTTTCCCGGATTGTCCGGATGATGCCTGTTGAATTCAGAAGCATATCTGAACCCGGCTTCGGTCAGGCACAAGAGGTGGTCGTGTCCATGTTTTCTTTTGGTTATCAGGCCGTTCGCCTCGAGCGGACCGACAAGCTGGGTCACTCTTCCGGCGGTGATGCCGAGGCGGTCGGCAAGCCGGGATTGGGGAAAATCCTTGTTTCCCGCCTCGAAAATGAGCTTAAGGATTTCAGGGACATGCCGGCGATTGAGCTGTGCTTCAGGGTCGCCATGCGCCAGGTTGAGGCGCCTGGCTTCGAGCATATCGCTCGCCTCCATCCACCGGTACCTGAACTCGTCGGGCAGGGTGGTCGATGATCGTGCCCGGTTGATGGTGAAATGTATCAGACGCTGGAGTTCCGAAATGCCTTCCTGGTCGTTCGGGCTGGCGATGGCGCGTGCCGACCAGACCGATATGAGGCGGCTGACCGTGCTGAGCGCCTGTTCATCCCATGATTCGAGCGATCTGATGGCCGCAAGCAGTTCGTGAGGGGTCGCCCGTTCGACGAGCATTGCAGGGTCGCTGACGTTGAGATTCAAGGTGTTCATGACTCGTTATCATTCTTGGCGTTACGTTTGCGGGAACAGTTCCGGCCGTGATTATTCATTGGAATGGGTATCAGTTGTCGGTCATGTCGGTATCGCGATCGTTCAGGGCGACTTCGATGATGGTCAGTCCGGCATCGCATCGTGCCGCCTTTTTGCGGTGATGGTGCACAAAACCGGTTTTTCGTGCCGATGCGTGAGGCATCTCCTGATTGGCGACCACGACGACGGTTCCGTTGATATTGAAGAGCCTTCTGGCCTCGGCTTCATGCGGGCCGGTGTTGTCGCTCATGCTCGGGACCAGCAGCCAGTCGAGAGACAGCGATTGCAGGATCGCGGCGGGTTCGCCTTCGAACAGATCCTTGCAGATGGCCATACCGGTCAGGCCGATCGATGAGTACAGGCAGGTGACCGGTGTCGGTGAGCACTGGAGACACTCCTTCTTTCTCCTGAACGTGACCGATTTGCGCTTGTCGCAACCGAACAGCTTTACGCCGTCAAGGCCAACAACGGCTTCGGCATGATTCCGCCATTTTTCGTTGACTCGTTCATGGAAACTGCCCAGGACGATGATCGGGACCGAAAGCTCATGATCGTCTCCCTGTTCGATGGAGAGCTGCATCATGATGTCGGTGATTCTGGAGCGGAGGTTCGGGGTGATGGTGAGTTCCGGCATGATCAGCATATGTACCTGCTTGCGTTTCGCATGCCGTATATGTTCAAGCGCCGAATGGAGCCGGGTCTCCTCATCATCGAGGCCCTGGCAGTAAAAGAAGGTGCTGTTTGTGGGAAAGACCATATCGAGCCGGATATCGTCGGTGAAATGAACGATGCCGATCCGCAGTATCTCTTTGCCAAGCCTTCTGTTCGTCCACTCGGCGTATCCTTTGGGTATGACGGCGACATCGACCGGGATCCCCTGCGGATTGTCGAGCGGGACGACCCTGTGGTGTTTCAGCCAGTACGAAAGATTGCCCATCTGCTGTTTCCTGGCACCGCCACCGAATCGGGGGGAGGTGGGGAGTACCTTGGAACCGCCGAAACCATCGACGACGATGTCCTGCGGCATGGCATTGTCGGGACCGTACACGTGATGGCAGTGGTCGTCGAGGGCCCGAAGCCAGTGCAGCGGAACACGTTCGATTTCGGCAGCGGTAACGGTGATATACTGATCGCGGCTGAGGACTTCGAAGGAGACGATTTCTGCGGGATGATGGGCCAGTTCCCAGTCATCGAGAACCCTGCGCCCATCCTCGATGGGTTCCTGTGCCAGGCGGCACAGCCGTGCGAGCGCTTCACGGTAACATCCGGTATTGATAAACTCGGCAACTTTATCCATCGGCATGACATGATTGATGACATGAGCTGCTTACGGCAAAGTAACTGTTTTTACGGCAATGGTAAAGCGGCCATTG
>JAAXWP010000053.1 GCA_013334925.1 Chlorobiaceae bacterium | reverse complement strand
TACCAACTCATGCGATCAGCGAGAACACCGAAGTAAAACCGCATACAGTGGAACAGACGAAAGATCTTTTTAAAAAATGTTTTGATTTTACCCTTGCCGACGAGGTGAAAGCACAGGGTGTATATCCCTTTTTCCGACCGATAGACGACACAGAAGGCCCCGTTGTCTCCTTCGAAGGCAGGAAACTGGTGATGGCCGGCTCGAACAACTATCTCGGCCTCACCTCCGACCCGCGAGTCAAGCAGGCCTCGATCGATGCCATCAAGCGCTACGGCACCAGCTGCTCCGGATCGCGATACATGACCGGTACGGTTCACCTGCACATCGAACTCGAAGAACAGCTCGCAGACTTCTTCGAAAAAGAGCGATGCCTGCTGTTCAGCACCGGGTACCAGACCGGCCAGGGCATCATCCCGACGCTCGTGCAGCGAGGCGAATACATCGTCTCCGACCGTGATAACCATGCAAGCCTCGTGGCGGCCTCGATCATGGCACAGGGCGGTGGAGCGAGACTCGTTCGCTACAACCACAACAACATGGAAGACCTGGAGCGCGTTCTCCAGAGCATCCCGGATTCAGCGGGCAGGATGATCATTTCCGACGGTGTCTTCTCGGTCTCCGGTGAGATCGTGGATCTTCCGGGACTGGTGACCTTGGCGAAGAAATACAATGCGCGCATTGTCATCGACGATGCCCACGCCGTGGGTGTCATCGGCAAAGGCGGCAGGGGCACCCCGTCAGAGTTCGATCTCGTCGACGACGTCGACCTCATCATGGGCACCTTCTCGAAAACCTTCGCATCACTTGGCGGCTACGTCGTCGGTGACCGTTCGGTCATCAATTATATCAAGCACAACGCCGCATCGCTCATCTTCAGTGCTTCGCCGACTCCGGCGAGCGTTGCCGCCGTACTGGCATCGCTCCAGATCATCCGCGAACAACCGGATCTCATGACACGCCTGGTCGCGAACACCGACTATGTCCGTCAGGGCCTGCTGAAGGCCGGGTTCACACTTATGCCGTCACGAACCGCAATCGTCACGGTACTGATCGCCGACCAGATGAAAACGCTCTATTTCTGGAAAAAACTGTTCGATGCCGGCGTCTACGTGAACGCCTTCATCCGTCCCGGCGTCATGCCCGGCCACGAGGCGCTCAGGACCAGCTTCATGGCGACCCATGAGAAAGAGCATCTAGACAAGGTCATCACCGAATTCTGCACAATCGGCCGCGAGCTCGGCGTCATCTGACCGCCAGAACAGCATACACGTTATGAAAGGGTGCCTCAGAAGCGAAACTGAGGCACCCTTTTCTTTTTGTCTCTCTGGCAAGCCATCGATAATCGTTCCGGCGATTAAAGGTCACAACAGCAGACAATGTCATTCTGATCCCGGCTTGTCGGAATCAGAATCCTTAACTCCCTGCCTGAAAAGATCTTCCACTTCGTTCAGGATGACAGATCTGGAGCGGTATTCATTTGCGACTTGATTGTTGCCGGAGTGATAAATCAGTCAACCTGCAGCCAAAACCCCAATGAGGCGAGACTTTCCGCATTTCCCCACTTTATGTCGTTACATCACGGTAATGTTTGCACTTTCCGCAATTTTCAGGTAATATTGAGGCGAAGCAGTAATCACGTGATACGATGCCCTGATTACGATGTCCTCATATGTACGCCCGCCACGTTGTGCCCAAGCGCACCTTATCAATGGCAATGCCGGCAACGGCAGTCTGCCTTAGCTTTGTTTCCGTACACACACACCACAACAACACAACAGTACAACCATGAAACAACAGCAAGCGAAGGGTTCCCTCCTGAAGCGTCTTGTTCTTTCAGCATCGTTCATCACGGCCACTATGGCCCCGCTGACGACCTACGCAGCGGACGGCATTCTGAAGGGGCGCGTAACCGATAAAACTGACGGTGAAGGAGTCGTTGGCGCATCGGTCGTGATCGCAGGCACCAACATCGGCACATCGACAGACATCAACGGTAACTTCGTGCTTCGGAACGTCCCGTCGTCGGCACAGAAAGTGACCGTATCCATTATCGGCTATGCACCTTCAACCCAGACCATAACGGTCGGAGACGGCCAGACGGTCACGATCAATTTCGCGCTCGGCCAGACCACCATCATGGCATCGGAAGTGGTTGTCGGCGCAGCCCTCTACAAACAGGACAGGCTTGAAGTGCCGGTCACAGCCAACATCGTATCGAAAGATAAGATCAAGGAAGAACCAAACCCGACGCTTGACAAAGTGATCGACGAAGTGCCTGGCGTTGTTGTAACTCGTGCAGGAGGCACAGCTGCTTCCGGCCTTCAAATCAGGGGTTCAAATACCTATCAGGGTGGCGGTATCGGTACCCGTGTAAATGCGTTTTATGATGGTTTCCCGATCAATAGCCCTGAGACTGGTGAAATCGTTTGGCAAAATATCAATATGAACGCTGCCGATAGAGTCGAAGTACTTAAAGGCTCAGCTGCAACACTTTATGGGTCTGCCGCCATGGGAGGTGTCGTCAATGTCTATAGCCACATGCCTGAAACCATGGAAGTCAAAGCTGGAAGCAGCATAGGATTCTATGACGCTCCACCATCCGGCGATCAAAGTAGTTATCGTGATGGATACACCCCTATCTTCTGGAGTAGTTATGCTGGCTTTGGCAATAAATCTGGCAAATGGACTTATAATTTCCTCTATACACATAGCAATGATGACGGCTACCGGCAAAACGCGGGTTTCTACGCAAATGATATCAAATTAAAGGTAAAATACGATATCAATTCGCGGCAGTATGTACAACTTAGCTCCTTCTATAACCAGACAACTGGCGGATACGCTTATTACTGGCCTGACAACAAACATGTATTCGACTTGGCCTCGTACTATCATGATGATACTATTGAAAGGAAAAACGCTCTTGTTGGCCTCAATTACGTCAATTTGCTGAGTGATCAACTTAGCCTTGATGCACGTATCTACTATACTCGTAACGATAGCGTCATCGACTACAACAAATCAACACTACCACAGGGGACAGCAATTATCAGATTCCCTGGTGACTTCAATGAAACGCTTTCAAACCGCTATGGAACCGGCATAAAACTAGACTGGAAAGCAAACAAATCACATAGGCTCCTATTTGGCATCGACTGGAACCAAGTCGATTATGACACGACACAAGCAGCGGCCACAATTACAGTAAAAAACAACCTACAACCTATCAGTGAAACCAATTTTGCGCTTTTTGCTCAGGATGAATGGAAAATCACATCCAAGCTCACCTCTCTGATTTCACTCCGCTATGACTGGAGTAAAATCAATGCTGATACCGTTACTTATACCGATTACTCCTATGGAACTTATCATGCTCCGATCGTTGTTGGAGGGGTAATGGTTTCTCCTCCCTACTACACCTACGAACATAACGGAACTGTTACCTCAAATATTGCAAACCAGTCAGTCAGCGCCCTAAGCCCACGCATCGCCTTGAATTATAAGGCTAATGATGATTTAGCATTTCGCGCATCATGGGGAAAGAGCTTCCGTGCGCCAACAATCTTTGAGCGTTTTGTTACAGACGCAGGATTTACAAAAGGTAATCCGAATCCAAATCTGGACAAGGAAACCATGACTGCATATGAGGTCGGGGTTTTCAAGCAATTCGGAGATAAGGTATCTTTGGATGTTGCAGGATTTCTGAATGATTACAATAACCTTATTGAATCATCATACTACCTGCCCACAATGTATTTCGTATACAATAATATCTCAAAAGCCAGAATCTGGGGTATCGAGACAAACTTAAACTATCGCCCGAACAACAACTGGTCCTTCAATGGAGCATACACATTCATGTATGCCAAGAATCGCTCGTACAATCCAGCGACAGACGTTCTCGGATACAATGCCAATAACCCAGATCCTTATTGGTTGTCATACCGTCCTGAACATACAGCTTCATTGAGTGCAACATGGAAAGCCACCAGTAAATTGGCTATAAATGCCAATGCCCGCTATGTCAGCAAGTACAAGGCGATCAACATGTACACGAACAAAGAAGGAACCGACTATCCGGGAGATTTCGTTGTATTCAATGCGAGTGCCAAGTACCAGTTCACCAAAAACATAAGTGGATCGTTAGCTTGCAACAACATTAACAACACACAATATGAAGAAGCTGAGCACTTCAGAGCCGCTGGCAGGTCAGTTATTGCTGGAATTGACCTAACTTACTGACCGGTCTCAGGCGCATCTCCTTGGGGTTCATCATGGCCGCATGATTCATCTGCAGGGCAGCTCACCATGGCTGCCCTGCGGTATGATGCAGCACTTCTCCCCCCTCCCTTGATCTGACGCCTGAAAAGGCAGTCATGGCATTACGCCACATCTCATTGCATTGCAATCTCCAGCCATCCACAAGATCATTCTTTACATGAGTACAGACACGTCAATCAACCTGCGGGAGTCCTTCAGAAAGCTCTTCAAAAAGTCAAAGCTCCGTTTCAGGCAGATTACCGGCACGGAGCTGAATAACCGAATCGAACTGAGCTGTAAAACCGTCGGGTTCGGAGGCTGGACCATCTCACCCATCGGCCTGAACCGCTCATGCACCGTATTATCCCTCGGCGTCGCCAGAGACATAGGCTTTGACTTGGAAATCATAAACAGATTTGACGCCGAACTGCATGCTTTCGATCCGACCCCCGGGTGTGTCGAGTGGATAAAAACCCAGCCGCTTCCGGAGAAATTCCATTTTCATCCGATTGCCGTTGGTGGTCAGGATGGCTCCATGAAAATGTATCCACGAATGCCAAAAAAGGGAAAAAAGTCGTCGACCATGATGACCCTTCTTGATGAAAGTCCTGGTGACAACACCGGAATCGATGTTCAGGTCAGACGCATCCCGACCATCATGTCGGAACTGGGTATCTGCAATATAGATATCCTGAAAATGGACATTGAAGGTGCAGAATATGAAGTGATCGACGATCTGATGAGTTCCGGCATCCGCCCCTATCAGGTGCTCGTGGAATTCCATCACCGGTTCCGGAGCGTCCCCATCGAAAAGACGAAAGCCGCATTACGCAAACTCCACGCAGCGGGATACCGGCTCTTTTACATTTCTGGCAAATACTGGGAGTTCTCATTCATTCACGAAGAGACGCTTCAGGAACGGCTTGGCTTTGAGGGAAACAGCCTTTTCTGACTGACAATTATTACTCAGCCATCAACAGATGACCATGGTAACGGACAACGAAATCTTGCACCATGGCCATTCCAGGGCCGCCAAAACAGGTCAAAGCCTGTCATCAGCATGCGCCCATCTGCCGCTTCAATCCCCTCAACCTCATGAAAAAAAACAGGTTCCCGTCCATATAGCGGAACGTTCGGGACCCGCACTGAGTTTACCATCAAGCCTCTCTGTATGCAGGGGCTTTTTTCATGACGTTTGTAAGATCAGGATTTATTACATTGCGTAGTCCTGAAAAACCTCTGGGTGCTCCGATTTGCCGGTCTCAAGCAAATCGCCGGCGGGTGGGAGACCCTTCACATCAAAGTACACCACAGTAATCTATATGGCCGAGAAAATCCGAATTGCCGCAGTTGTCGGTATGGAGCAATGCAACCAGCGGGTATGGAGGGAAGTGAAGGAATTGATCAGCGGGCATGCCGAGCTGACACAGTGGACCGACCAGGACCTGGAACACCAGAATCCCGAAGCAGGACAAGCTATCAGGGAAGCGGACTGTATCTTCACCACACTGATCCAGTTCAAGGGCCAGGCTGACTGGCTGCAGGAACAGATCAACCAGTCGAAAGTCAAGACCATCTTCGCCTACGAGTCGATGCCGGAAGTCATGCACATGACCAAGGTTGGCAACTACGTCGTCTCTGAAGATGGCAGCGGAATGCCAGATATCGTCAAGAAAGTGGCCAAGATGCTCGTCAAGGGCCGCGACGAGGATGCACTCTACGGCTATATGAAACTGCTCAAGATCATGCGGACCATGCTGCCGCTGATCCCCAAGAAAGCGAAGGATTTCAAGAACTGGATGCAGGTGTACACCTACTGGATGCACCCGACGGCCGAGAACCTGGCCTCCATGTTCAACTATATCATGGCCGAGTACTTCGAAGTGAACGTGAAAGCTGAAAAGGTGCAGGAGGTCCCGACGATGGGCTTCTACCACCCTGAGGCACCGGAGTACATGAAAGACCTGCACCACTACGAAAAGTGGCTGCACAAAAAGAAACGCGGCTCCGACAAGCAGCCGAACATCGGCTTGCTCTTCTTCCGCAAGCACCTGCTGCAGGAGAAGGAGTACATCGACAACACCATCCGCGCCATCGAATCAAAGGGACTGAACCCGCTGCCGGTGTTCGTGATGGGTGTCGAAGGTCACGTCGCCGCACGTGAGTGGTTCACCCACACCAGAATGGACATGCTCATCAACATGATGGGCTTCGGTTTCGTCGGCGGTCCTGCTGGCGCGACCACGCCCGGAGCCTCCGCCGCCGCTCGCGAGGAGATTCTCGGCAAGATCAACGCACCGTATGTCGTTTCACAGCCGCTCTTCATTCAGGATATCAATTCCTGGAAGACCCAGGGCGTCGTGCCGCTGCAGTCGGCCATGACCTTCGCCCTTCCGGAAATGGATGGCGCGGTCTGCCCCGTCGTGCTTGGTGCCATCAAGGACGGTCGCCTGCACACGGTTCCCGATCGCCTCGACCGTCTCGCCACCCTTGCGAAGAAATTCTCCGACCTTCGCAGCACCGCTAACCGCGACAAAAAGGTTGCTTTCGTAGTCTACGACTATCCGCCGGGCATGGGCAGAAAAGCAAGCGCCGCACTGCTCGACGTGCCGAAAAGCATTTACAAGATGCTGCAGCGCCTGCAGGCCGAAGGCTATAACGTCGGTGAACTTCCGGAGTCTCCGGAAGCCCTGCTCTCGATGCTCGACAAGGCCACCGATTACGAGATCCAGGCTCATGAACCGAACTGTTTCGGCATCGACCGCCAGACCTACAACAACATCACCTCGGACCGCGAGCGCGAGCGTATCGAAGCCCGCTGGAGCGGATTCCCCGGCGAAATCGCCCCGGTCGGCGTAGACAAGCTCTTCATCGGTGGCGTTACCCTTGGCAACGTCTTCATCGGCGTCCAGCCGAGGCTCGGTATCCAGGGTGACCCGATGCGCCTGCTCTTCGACAAGGAGAACACACCGCACCATCAGTATATCGCTTTCTACCGCTGGATCAGCCGTGAATTCGGTGCCCATGCCATGGTGCATGTCGGTATGCACGGTACGGTCGAGTGGATGCCTGGCCTTCAGCTCGGCGTCACTGGCGACTGCTGGCCGGATGCCCTGCTCGGCGAGGTCCCGCACTTCTATATCTACCCGGTCAACAACCCGAGCGAAGCCAACATCGCCAAGCGCCGCGGTTACGCGACCATGATTTCGCACAACATTCCGCCGCTCTCCCGCGCAGGCCTCTACAAAGAGCTTCCGGCATTCAAGGAGATGCTGAACGACTACCGCGAGCGTGGCCTCGAAAAGATCGTCGACATCGAAACGGAGATGACCATCATCGAGAAGGCTGAAAACCTCAACCTCACGGATGATTGCCCGAGAATCGAAGGCGAGCAGTTCACCGACTATATCGGCCGCCTTTACATCTACCTGCTGGAGCTCGAGAACAAGCTGATCTCGAATGCCCTGCACGTGTTCGGCGAAACACCTGAACTTGCCAACCAGGTCACCACGATCTCCGAGTACCTCAAGGTGCGCGGCAACGAGCGCTCCCTGCCCTCGATCATCATGGAGGCTATCGGCGAGCGCCGCAACTGGGGTGACTACTCCGCTCTCGCCACCAGAGCCCGCAAGGGCGACCCTGAAGCCCTCAAGCTCAGGGAGAAGGTGGACGACATCGCAAAGCAGTTCATCGAACAGACCATCTTCGGCAACTCGAACCCCGGCAGCGTCTTCAGCGTGCTCACCGGCGGTACGAAGATCAACGAAGAGATGGCCACCGCAATCAACACTTCCCTGCAGGAGGGCGTCGCACTGAAGAAGGGTCTTCAGGACAACGGTCACGAGATGCAGAGCTTCGTCCGTGCCCTGAACGGCGAGTACCTTCCATCGGGACCCGGTGGTGACCTCGTTCGCGATGGCGCAGCAATCCTGCCGACCGGCCGAAACATTCACGCCATCGATCCGTGGAGAATTCCATCCGAGCTGGCCTTCAAGCGAGGAAAGCAGATCGCCGACACGATCATCCGCCGACACCAGGAGGAGAACAACGGCGAGTATCCCGAAACCATCGCCCAGGTGCTCTGGGGTCTTGACACCATCAAGAGCAAGGGTGAAGCCGTAGCGGTCATCATCGCACTCATGGGTGCCGAACCGGCTTACGACGCGCAGAACAAGATCAGCCACTACAGCCTCGTTCCGCTCGAGAAGCTCGGTCGCCCGAGAATCGACGTGCTCATCCAGATCAGCTCGATCTTCCGCGATACCTTCGGTGTACTGGTAGATCACCTCGACAAGCTGGTCAAGGATGCTGCGAAAGCGATCGAACCGGCTGAGATGAACCACATCAAAAAGCATGTTGACGAGGCGATCAGCCAGGGCAAGGACTTTGAAAGCGCAACCTCGCGAATCTTCACCCAGGCTCCGGGCACCTACGGCTCACAGATCGACGAACTGGTCGAAGACTCCGCATGGGAAAGCGAGGAGGACCTCGACAACATGTTCGTCAAACGTACCGGCTTCGCCTATGGTGGCAACCGTTACGGCGACGAACAGTCCGATATCCTCAAGAACCTGCTTGGAACCGTTGACCGTGTTGTGCAGCAGGTCGACTCCGCCGAGTACGGCATTTCGGATATCGACCGCTACTTCTCTTCGTCGGGCGCCCTGCAGCTCTCCGCACGCCGCCGCAACCCGAAAGGCGACAGCGTGAAGCTCAACTATGTCGAAACCTACACGGCCGACATCAAGGTTGATGACGCAGAAAAAGCGCTGAAGGTCGAGTTCCGCACCAAGTTGCTCAACCCGAAATGGTTCGAAGGCATGCTTGCCCAGGGTCACAGCGGCGCCACCGAGATCAGCAACCGCTTCACCTACATGCTTGGCTGGGACGCCGTCACCAAGGGTGTCGACGACTGGGTGTACAAGCAGGCCGCCGAGACCTACGCGTTCGACCCTGCAATGCGCGACAAACTGATGAAGCTCAACCCCAAAGCCTTCAAGAACATCGTTGGACGTATGCTCGAGGCCAGTGGCCGAGGCATGTGGTCGGCAGATCCCGACATGATCGAGAAGCTTCAGGAGATCTACTCCGACCTCGAAGACCGTCTCGAAGGTATCGAAGTCTGAGCGACAGATTGTGAACACTTGAAAAGGCCCGCTTCAAACGGGCCTTTTCTTTTTGCGAACAATAAATGCTGACACCACCCGCAGGCACGACATCAATGTTTACGGAACGGTGAAATTAACCGCTTGTGCATGAACATTCGAGATCTTCGACACGGCAATAAGATCTATAAGAACACCCGCATCCGCTATACGATTCGTAACAACGATCAGGAATTCGTCAAAATATCCACAAATAAAGCGTATCCGCAGCGTATTATCAGCAATAATACCGATCACCAGGCCATTACGGGCAAACGCCCGCTTCGTTATTACAGGTGTGTTTGATATATTTAAGTCATTCAATAAAGTACCCGTAGTCAATGAAAGCCCGAAGGAAATCCATTGCAAGGAACCTGCTTCGAGTAGTTGAGATTGCGATCTTTTTTGCCATCTCGGTGCTTGGTTACGGCTTGCTTGCCAAAACATCCTCCTCCGGCTCCAAATCCCGGAACCGCAACCCTCAGGCAGGAATTGAAAAAAACCTGATTTTCGGAGGCTTGCAGCGGGAGCTTCGTGAACTGTCCACTCTGGTCAACCCCAACACCAGACCCCACACGGCATACGAAGCACAAAAGGTTCTGCATGTTGTAACTATGCCTGTGGCAACGGCACACCACGTGTATCCGCAACGTCATTTGCGACTCCTCTCGCCGGAGCTGTCCCGAATGCCCGATACTCGCTCCTCGTCCACACCCCTTCTCTACAACACCTTTCAGCAAAATCCCGTACTTCTGATTTAGAAACCGCACCGTCCCCTGACCAGCGACGTGCAGCCATCCTTCCGGCATGATTCGAACTCTGCTGTCAGGCAGATGTATGGCTTCTGTATTGTCTGGCTCAGGCGTTCGGATTACGAGCCCCCCTCTGACTGCAACAACGGCAAACCCGAACATTGATCAGAAACAGGATTCGACCTATGCGATTTCTTTTCATTACGATGGAACCCACGAACAACAGCGCGCTCAAAACAGCAGCCGCTGAACTGAATCGTGAGTTCGGCATCGAGCTGGACGTTTCGATGTTCAACCTCGGCCTGAACCATGGAGCCCAGGCCTGGTCGAGACTCGAACAGGAGGTTCCTTCAGCCGATTTCATTTTCGGCTCGATGCTGTTCAGTGAAGAGATTGTCCGGCCGCTCGAGCAGATACTCGAGACTGCGTCATGCCCGGTCTGCATGATAACCAGCAATCCGACCCTGATCAGCCAGACTCGTGTAGGACGGTTTTCGCTGCAGAAATCCAGGGAGGACGAGAAACCCCAGGGCATTTTCAAACAATGGGCTGCAAAACTGAAACCGACCCACAGCAGCGGAGAAAGCCAGCGCCAGCTGGCCATGGTCCGCAATGTCGGCAAGCTCATGAAACATATACCCGGGAAGGCCCGCGATATCCATACATTCATTTCGGCCCATCAGTTCTGGCTGAACGGATCGAAGGAGAACATGCGCCGCTTCCTCTGTCTCCTGGTCGACCGCTACATCCCCGGACACAAGGGGGTACTCCCGCAGAATGACCCTATCTTCTATCCCGACACGGCCCTGTTTCACCCCGACGCGGGAAGCCCGTTTGCGACAACCACCCAGTACCGGGAGTGGCACCAGAGCAACCGCCCGCAAAACGACAAGGGCACGGTCGCAATCCTGGTGATGCGAGCGACACTGCTGTCGGAAAACATGCTGCACATCAGCCAGCTCGTGCGCGATCTGGAAGAGCATGGCATCCGCTGCTGCGTCGCCTACAGCGGAGGGCTCGATTTCCGTCCGGCACTCGAAGGATTTTTCGATCCTGCCCTCCCGGACTCCATTCCGGTAGACCTCCTGATCAACGCGACGGGATTTTCACTGGTCGGTGGCCCGGCAGAAACCCGTTCGGCGGAAGCGGTTGATATCCTGAAAAAAATCGGTGTTCCCTGCTTCAACATCATTCCGCTGGCATTCCAGCCGATCAGCCAGTGGAAGCAGAGCCATCTCGGCCTCACTCCGCTCCAGACAGCACTGAGTGTCGCCGTTCCCGAACTCGACGGTGCTATCGAGCCACATGTGTTTGCCGGTCTTGAAGAGGGCAGCGAACGAACCCTTCCGCTCGAAAAGGAGAGCGGGGCACTGGCCCTGAGAGTAGCCCGCTGGCTGCGGCTCAGAAAAAAAGCCAATGCAGAGAAGAGAATCGCCATCGTGCTCTTCAACTTCCCGCCAAATCTCGGCAATGCCGGTACAGCGGCATTCCTCGAGGTCTTCGAAAGCCTTTTCCGGCTGCTGGAAAAACTGAAGAGTGATGGTTACCAGGTCGATCTGCCCGCCTCGACCGACGAACTTCGCGCACGCCTGCTCGATGGCAACCGTCTCCTGTACGGCACGGACGGCAACGTCGAGGCGCACTACCCGGTCGAACTGTACCGGAAGCACTTCCCTGCCTATGAAAAGATCGAACCATTCTGGGGCGACGCTCCGGGAGAGATCCTGAACGACCGCACCCGGTTCCATATACTGGGAGCCTCGTTCGGCAACATATTTGTCGGACAGCAGCCATCGTTCGGTTACGAACGCGACCCGATGCGCCTGCTCATGGCCAAGGACGCAGCGCCGAACCATGCGTTCGCCGCCTTCTACTCCTGGCTCGATCACGAATACGGGGCCGACGCCCTCCTGCATTTCGGCACTCACGGTGCTCTCGAGTTCATGCCCGGCAAGCAGGTTGGCCTCTCGACGGAGTGCTGGCCAAGACAGCTCATCGGTTCATTGCCGCACTTCTACTGCTACTGCGTCAACAATCCGAGCGAAGGGGCTATCGCCAAACGCCGAGGGTATGCGACACTGGTCAGCTACATGGCGCCACCACTGGAGCACGCAGGCCTGTACAAAGGAATGCGGCAGCTTCGTGACCTGGTCGGAGCCTGGCGCAACCATCCCTCCGGCGAGGTATTCGATCAGATACGGGAGATCGCCTCGGGTCTCGACATGCAGGGACCAGCCCCTGAAATGGACGATGAAGCCTACATCACCTGGCTGAACAACGAGCTCTACCTCATCGAAGAGCGGATGATTCCGCTTGGACTGCACATTCTTGGTCACGCGCCCACCGCAGAGAGCCTCGCCGACAATCTGACGCTGCTCATAAGCCATGCACGTCCCGAACTCGACGACCGCTCCCTTCCCGAAATGGTCAGCGCAGGGCTCGGACTCGATTGCCATCTTATGGCTGAACGCCATGAAGAGGATATGGCACTGCGCGACTCATGGCAAAAGGTGGGTTCGATCTGCCGTGAAGCTGTCCGCCGTTTCGTCGGGAAGCTTCCGGAACAGCTTCCGCCTGGCATCAGCATCTCCACGGTGCTTGAAGGAACACTTCCCGTCAGGATGAGCGAAGCGGATACCTGGCTGCAGAAATCCGCCGGGATCAGACCGACCCAGACCGGCAGGCTCTGGCACTTCCTGAACGGCATCCTTATCGGCATGCTGAACAACCGTGAGATCGAGGCGGTCGCAAGCGCGCTCGCAGGCAACTACATACCGCCTTCGCCAGGTAACGATCTGGTCAGGAATCCGGGCATCGTCCCTACCGGCAGAAACATTCACAGCCTGGACCCGTACAGCATACCGACACCGTTCGCCCAGAAAGCAGGAAAGCAATCAGCCGAAGCGCTGCTCGAACAGCATCGCCGCGAAACCGGCACCCTGCCGGAATCGATCGCCCTCATTCTGTGGGGAACGGACAACCTCAAGAGTGACGGTGAAGGGGTATCGCAGGCACTCGCCCTCCTCGGTGCCAAGGTAAAAACCGATGAGCTCGGCAAAATCGGCGACGTTGAACTGATTCCGCTTTCGGAACTGGAACGGCCCAGGATCGATATCGTGGTCACCGTCAGCGGCATTTTCAGGGATCTGCTCTCCCATCAGGTCCGCCTGCTCGACCGGGCCGTAAGAAAGGCGGCCCAGGCCGACGAGCCGGAATCCATGAACTTCGTCAGGAAGCACGTGCTGCAGCAGGCTGCCGACATGCAGGTGACACCGGACGAAGCGGCCGGACGGATCTACTCGAACGCGCCTGGAAGCTACGGTTCGAACGTCAACCACCTTGTCGAGAGCAGCACCTGGGAGGAGGAAAACCAGCTCGCCGATGCCTTCGTGAACAGAAAAAGCTTTGCCTACTCACCATCGGGAGATTGGCAGGAAAGCCCCGAAGTGTTACGTTCGGCATTGAAAAATGTTACATTGACGTTCCAGAATATCGACAGTTTTGAGATTGGCGTGTCTGATATTGACCATTATTATGAGTATCTTGGCGGCGTATCGAAGTCGGTCGAGGTGCTCAGCGGATCGAAACCCAAAGTGATGGTCGGCGATATGGGCGGTTTCGGAACAGGGCAGAAAATCCGATCCCTGGAAAGCATGGTCGCGCTCGAAGCACGGACCAAGCTGCTGAACCCGAAGTGGTACGAAGCGATGATCGCACACGGCTACGAGGGGGTCAGGGAGATCGAAGCCCACCTGACCAATACCTACGGATGGAGCGCCACCGCCTCGGCGGTCAAGAACTGGACCTATCAGCAGTTCTCCCAGACCTTCCTGCAGGACCGGGAGATGCTCGAACGACTGGCGGCACTGAACCCGAACGCCACCATGGCCATGACCAGACGGCTGCTCGAAGCCAACTCACGGGGGTTCTGGGATGCCGATGAAGGCACCATCGAAGAGTTGCAGGAACTGTACGAAGAACTTGAAACAAGAATTGAAGGCGCCCACAGCGATCAGGCCTGACGCCAGGGAGTCAACTATCATCATCAATCCCTAAAAAGCATGAACTCATCATTCAACGCCGAAGAACACAAGAAGATGCTCCAGTCGTATTTCAATGGCCAGGGCTTTCAGCGCTGGGCATCGATTTACGGTAACGACAAGCTGTCGACCGTCCGTTCGACCGTCAGGCAGGGCCATGCGGTCATGATGGATCAGGCGTTTGAATGGCTGAAGAAAACCGGCTTGCCGAAAGGCTCGAAGGTGCTCGACGCTGGATGCGGTACGGGACTGTTCACCATCCGTCTTGCAAAAAACGGTTACAAGGTAAAAGCTGCGGACATCGCCTCGCAGATGGTGAACAAAACGAAGGAAGATGCGGAAAAAGCCGGAGTGGCCGGCAACATCGAATTCGAGGTCAACTCGATCGAATCCGTGAAAGGCAGTTTCGATGCCGTCGTATGCTTCGACGTACTGATCCACTACCCCGCCGAAGGGTTCGCACAGGCATTCAGCAATCTGAGCAGCCTTACCAAGGGTCCGATGATCTTCACGTACGCCCCCTACAACAAGATCCTCGCCTTCCAGCACTGGCTTGGAGGATTCTTCCCGAAAAAAGAGCGACGCACCACCATCCAGATGATCAGGGATGAGGAGATGCATCGGGTACTCGATAAACTCGGCCTCAAGATCGTCAACCGACAGAAAATCAGCTTCGGCTTCTACCACACCATGCTGATGCATATCGACAGGCGATGAGCCGGGAAACAGGTTCAGGATTTTCGTTGAATTAGTTGTAAATTGGTAGTTCTAATATTTTTTCAGGCGTGCGTTCATGAGATGAGCTGCATGCGGGTAAAACCGAATTTGATTTTGTACAAAAAAACCTATCCGGAGGGTGGAGACAGATGAAGATTCTGATGATTCAGCCGAATTATCACTCAGGCGGCGCAGAGATTGCAGGCAACTGGACGCCAAGCTGGGTTGCCTACATCGGCGGAGCCCTGAAGCAGGCT
>JAAXWP010000094.1 GCA_013334925.1 Chlorobiaceae bacterium | reverse complement strand
TCTCAGCAAGCCCCCCCTGACACCACCAAAAAAGATTTTTGGTCCCGTGTGGACGGTGCTCTACATCCTGATCTTCATTGCCCTGCTGGTCTATTTCCTGACGCCTTCAAAACCCTGGTTTTTCCCGACTGTCATGGTCCTGATCGCCCATTTCGTCGCGGGGTTTTCCTGGACCTCCATTTTTTTCGGAAGGAAACTGCTCCTTCCCGCCCTTGTCGATCTTCTCTTCATGGACGTAACGCTCTGGACAATCATCTGGTTGTTCTGGCAAGCCAATGTCATCTCGGCGCTGCTGCTCCTGCCCTATTGCTGCTGGTGTCTGTTCGCCACCTGGCTCAACTGGCAGATCTGGCGACTAAATCCAGCTAACGATAGCAACCCCACCTGAACCCTACGGTAACATGGTTTGAGAGATAGAGGGGAATTACTACATTGTCAGGGGCACTCCCTATCCCCCGGATACCCTGTAAAAGCAAAGATCAGAACGTCATACAATCTTTACATGTCAACCATGAACATGAAATCACCACTGAAAGCATTCAAAACGATCGCTGTTGCTGCCGCTATCTGCGCAAGCTTTGCATCGACTGCGGATGCACGTACGCAGGATGGATTAGGTGTCGGCGTCATTGTCGGCGAGCCAACCGGTATCAGCATCAAAAAATGGACTGACGACACGCACGCCATCGATGGTGCCGTCGCCATTTCGCTCTCAAACGACGACTCGTTCCAGCTCCATGCTGATTACCTGATCCATAACATCGAGTCTTCCCTGAACCCGCCGGAACTCAAAGGTTCAGCCCCGTGGTACTACGGTATCGGCGGTCGTCTGCGGACCAACGACGGCGATACGCATGTTGGCGTGCGCGTGCCGATCGGCATCACCTACCTGTTCGCTGATTCGCCACTCGATTTCTTTGCTGAAGTTGCTCCGGTGCTTGATTTCGCACCCGATGTCGCTCTCGATCTGAATGGCGCCATCGGTCTTCGCTACTATTTCCAGTAAGCGTCAGCAGGCACAAACCAACAAACATGCCGAAATGCCTGACTTCAAAAGACTTGCAACCGCTGCGCTTCTGTTCTGCCTGCCATTTGCCATGCAGGCAACCGGAAGCGCAGCTCCGGCATCCCTGTCAAGAGGCCAGACCGTGTATGTTCCGGCGTACTCGCACATCTACATCGGAGACCGGCAACAGCAGTTTTACCTCACCGCTACCCTGAGTGTCAGAAATTCCGACCCATCAGGAAGCATCGTCATACACAGCGTCGATTATTACGACTCCTCGGGCACACTGCTCAGGCGCTATGCTCCAAGAGCGTTACGTGTGCGTCCCCTGGGTTCGCTTCGGTATGTCGTCAACGAATCTGACAAATCCGGCGGCTCCGGAGCGAGCTTCCTGGTCAGATGGAGCTCCGAAACCGTTGTCAGCGAGCCGGTGATCGAAACAGTCATGATCGGCACGGGCATGCAGCAGGGCATATCGTTCACCTCACGCGGTCAGGCCATCCGTGAAGAACCCCAGCAATCAACCAGACCATGAAATATTCGGAAGCGACACAGGGCAGAATCTTCATCATCAGGCTCGAAGACGGAGAGATCTTCCACGAACAGATCGAGCAGTTCGCAAAAAAGAAAGGTGTCGAACGGGCATTTCTGAACGTGGTTGGCGGCGCCGACAGAGGGAGCCGGCTCGTGGTTGGCCCTGAAGAGAGTCGCGTCTCACCGATCAACCCCATGGTGCATGAACTTTACGACGCCCATGAGGTCGTGGGAACCGGTACGCTGTTTCCGGACGACACCGGAAATCCCGTCGTACACCTGCACATGGCCTGCGGACGTGAAGAGAACAGCGTTACCGGTTGTGTTCGCAGTGGCGTGAAGGTCTGGCATGTCATGGAGGTGATTCTCGTGGAACTCATCAATGGCACCGCCCGGCGCGTACCGGATAAAGAAACCGGCTTCAAGCTGCTGCAGCCGTGAGAAAAAAAGTTTGGAATGGACGTTATGGACAGAATGGACGAATGCAGAAAATGGACATCATGGACAATGTAAAAGACCGAGTAAAAAGCTCTTCAGGATAACTTTCTGTGCCAGACTGATGAGGTCATCATGCATTTGCACTTGTCCATATTGTCCATAACGTCCATCAGGTACATAAATTCTTCGTCCATTCCGTCCATTTCCTGACTCTTCCCCCTTCACGCAAACGGATTCTCGTGACACTCCATCCCCAGTGATGCTGCAACCGCAGGATGAACCACCTTCCCATTCAGGATATTCAGGCCGCCGACGAGCCCGGGCATCAGCACGGCCGCACTTTCCAGGCCAAGATCGGCAAGCCTTCTGACATATGGTAACGTCACGCCGGTCAATGCTTCGGTAGATGTGCCGGGATAGGCTCCCGGCATGTTCGTGACACAATAATGCACGACCCCCTCTTCAATATAGACTGGTTCATCGTGGGTCGTGGGACGAGAGGTCTCAATGCAGCCCCCCTGATCGATAGCGATGTCTACGACCACAGCACCCCGCTTCATCGACGCCACCATGGATCGGGTTACCAGCCTGGGTGCGCTCGCGCCGGGCAGCAGCACCGCTCCGACGAGCAGGTCGGTTTCGGGAAGCAATTCGTCGAGATGCTGTTCGTTCGAATAGATCGTATGAACCTGTGACGGTAACTGGGATTCGAGTTCCCGCATCCGCTCCTGGCTGGTTTCCATAACGGTGACGTCGGCACCCAGACCAGCCGCAGAACGCGCGGCATTCATTCCGGCCGTTCCTCCGCCCAGTATCAGCACTCTCCCGGGCAGCACGCCAGGAACGCCACCAAGAAGCTTTCCTTCTCCTCCCTGGTGCCGCGACAGAAAATAACCACCCATGATGATGCTCATCTTGCCGGCAATTTCGCTCATTGGCGCCAGCAAAGGCAGACGACCGGATACTTCGACCGTCTCATATGCTATAGCCGTTGTCCCGGCCTCGACCAGTCGCCTGGCAAGCTCGGGAACGCCTGCAAGATGCAGAAAGGTGAACAGCATCTGGTCAGAACGAAGAAATCCGTACTCCCGCTCGACAGGCTCCTTAACCTTGACCACCAGTTCACAGCGCCAGGGCTCTTCGGGTCCCGAAGCGATCACGGCTCCTGCAAGGCGATATTTCTCATCACTGAATCCGCTGCCGTCACCCGCACCCCGTTCGACGACAACCCGATGACCCGCGCTCACCAGATGTCTTACCCCGGCAGGCGTGCAGGCGACCCGGTTCTCCCGGGTCTTGATCTCCTTAGGAATACCTATATTCATGTCCAAGGGGAATTAAACGTGAGCGAAAATGTTGTTCCAGTAATAATTTAACAAGCCGGAACCGGCCATAAAAATGCCCATCCCGACATGAAATTCTATCTTGAGCCAACGTTCTGGGTCCTTGCGACAGCCTCACTGACAGCCTGTGGCAGTGTCGCCTTCATGCGCACTATCGGACGCATCCATGCGATCTCCATCCTCATCGTGTGGGCCTGTGCGACCGGTACCGTTTTTCTCCTGTACGGCACATTTCCCGCGCTCCTCACCGCGGCCTGTTCACTGCTGGTCGGTGCGCTTCTGATGATTGTATCGCTGACCTGGTCAGGAGTCAGATCGATGCCGAACCGTAGATTCGAAGACCGGTGAACATAGCGGATTCAGGATTTTGACGCGAACCAGCCGGGCACAAACCGCCAGGCATGCCGCATCTCCCGGTCATGTGCCGCGTAATCCGG
>JAAXWP010000005.1:56203-76109 GCA_013334925.1 Chlorobiaceae bacterium | reverse complement strand
TCGTCTCTTCCCAGCTCCTTGGCGCGCTTGTACAGAGCAACCTGAAGAAAAACCTCAGGGGCAAAAAGGTCGCCCTGTTCCTCGCCTGCGGCAGCCCGGAGCCGATGGCCCTCACCATGTATCTGCCGCAGCTCAAGGTGCATCTGGTCAGGAACCGTATCCTGACCGAAAAGATTTTCGCGCCTCACCAGATGAACGATCCCGAAGTGGTCGAGGAGTTCGTGGAGGAGATTCTGGAAGAGTACGAAAAGGCCAACCGGAAACGCTCCTACGGTTCAAGCCAGCTCCAGTGGGACGATGAAGCGGCGGAGATGATCAATTCGATGCCGTCGTTCATCAGCGGCAAGATCAAGGCAACCCTGGAGCAGTACGCCCAGCAGAACGGCATCAAGGTGATTACGCTCGAGGTGCTGGACGAGGCCAGATCGAGTCCGATGGGGTTCTAAGGAGAGTAGAACATGAATCAATGAGAAAAGCCGGCTTCGCGAAGCCGGCTTTTCTCATATGCGCATTCCTGTCCACTTTCAGTCAGGATCAGGTAAAAAGGTCCTTGGCCTTCTCGAAGATGCTCTTCTCGTTCTCGTGGTCACCCGGAACCGGAGTGATGTTCGGAGATTTCCTGAGCTCCTTCAGCTGCTCCTTCTCCTTGCCCGAAAGATCTTTTGGGACAAAGACGTTCACCCTGACATACTGATCACCGGTACCGCCGCCTTTCAGGTGGCCGATACCCTTGCCTGCGATGCGAAGCATGGTGTTCGGCTGCGTACCCGCAGGTATGGTGAGCTTGAGCGTGCCGTCGAGCGTCGGCACATCGATCTTGGTGCCCAGCACCAGGTCAGGGAAGCCAACCGCGAGATCATAGATCACGTCATCGCCGTTGCGCTTGAACCTTTCGTGCGGTTTCTCCTCGATGATGACGATAAGGTCTCCAGCCGCGCCGCCCCTCGGTCCGGCATTACCCTGTCCCCTGAGCGTGAGGTAGTTACCGTCCTGCACACCGGCAGGGACGGTAATCTTGACGGTCACTTCACCCTGTTTAATACCTTCGCCATAGCAGGAGGTGCAGCGGTCCTTGACCACCTGGCCCTCTCCGCCACAGGTCGGGCAGGCAGCGATATTGACGAACTGGCCGAACATGGTCTTCGATGCCTGGCGAACCTCGCCGGTGCCGTGGCAGGTCTGGCAGGTTTCGGTCTTGCCGCTCTTCGAACCGGTGCCATTACACTCGGTACAGGCGACCTGCTTCTTGATCTTGAGGGTCTTCTCCACCCCCTTGGCGATCTCTTCGAGTGTCAGCTTCAGGCGGATCTTGAGGTCCGAGCCCTGAATTCCGGTGGATCTTCCACGACGACCGCCGCCCGAAAACCCGCCACCGAAGACATCCTCAAACCCGCCGAAGGGCGAACCGCCTCCCCTCGTGCGACCGCCTCCGCCACCACCACCGAACATGTCGCTGAAGGCGCTGAATATGTCGTTGATGTCGGCATATCCACCAGGGCCATAGGCACCGGCACCACCGGATGCGGCCGAAGAGCCAACGCCGGCATGGCCGAACTGATCGTAACGGCGGCGCTTGTCGTCATTGCTCAGCACCTCGTAAGCTTCGTTGACCTCCTTGAAATGCTCCTCAGCCTCCTTGTTGTCAGGATTCTTGTCGGGATGGTATTTCAGGGCCAGCTTCCTGTATGCCTTCTTGATCTCGTCCTTGTCGGCAGACTTGCCCACACCGAGAACCTCATAATAATCTCTCTTCATGTGCTTTCCTCTGTATCGATAATCTGTTTAACGCTCCACTTACCTGGCCACGATGACCTTGGCATGCCTGATCACCCGGTCACCCAGCGTGTATCCGGTCTGATACTCCTCGACGATCGTATCGGATTCGGCATCCGGGTGATCGATCTGGGTGATGGCTTCGTGGAAATTGACATCCAGCTTCTGACCTTTGGCCTCGATCTCCCTGACGCCCTTGTTTTCAAGCCAGGAGTTGAAATTCTTGCTGATCAGCGCCACACCGTCGATGAAGGGCTTTGCTTCGGCCGTCTGCTGAAGCTCGGCAGGGATGTGCTGCATCAGGCGTTTGATATCGTCAAGAATCGGTAACAGCTCCCTGACATTGTTCTCGAGGGTACGGGTCGAAGCGAGTGCGGTTTCGCGCTCCTTCTGCTTCCTGAAATTTTCGAATTCGGCTGCACGTCGGATCACCTCTTCGCGCAGTTTTTCGATCTGCTGCCTCTGCGCCTCAAGCTCGGCCTCGAGCCCTGCCGCAGCAGCTTCTGCCTGCACTTCGGCCTGGGCTTCCTGCCCCTCCAAGGTTTCAGCGGCTTTCTTTGCCTGTATCTCTTCCTGGTGATGCGATGCTTTTCTGGTCATGACGATGCAGTTTCTTGATAAATCTTTGAGATTAATTGTTGTCGGACAGGGCTGCAGAGAGACAGCCTGCCATATAGTTCACCACGCGTACGGCGTGTTCGTAATCCATGCGTTTGGGACCGAGGATTCCAACCTTGCCGACCATCTTCCCCGCATAATAGGGTGAAGAGACGATCGTCAGATCGGCAGCTCCCGGACCGTTGTTCTCCTGGCCGATGCTGATGACAACCTCCCGTCCGTTACCCGAGGCGGGGAAATTACCGACCTCTTCGACCAGTTTTGCCATGCCGAACTTGTCATCGATCATCGTGATGAGGTTGCGCACCCGCTCCGGCTGGCTGAATTCGGGCTGATCGACAATATACTCAGTCCCCGAAATATAGAGACGGTCCAGAATCGACGATTCGTCGAAAAGGGTATCGGCTGCGCCGACGATGCTGTTCATCAGGCCATGCTCCCCCTGGCAATCGGACAGGCGAAGGGCGATGGTATTGCGGATCTCGTCCAGGGTAAGTCCGGAAAGACGCTCGTTCAGGACATCCACGACGGCATCGATCTGACGCCTCGAAACGTTGACGGTCAGCTCCATGACAATGGTCTTGACGAACATCGACTGAATGGCGATGACCACCATGATGCGGATCGAACTGAGCTGCACGATATCAAGCCGTTCGAACACCGCGTTGGAGAGGCGCGGAGGAAGCACGACGCTGAGCTGGCGTGAGATGCTGCCGAGAACCTTGGCAGCCGCTCCGAGCACCTCGGCCGATGTACCGGTCCGCTCCTGGCCCAACTGGCCGAAATTGCAGTCGATCAGGCGCTTCTCATCCTCCTCGATGCCGCTGACCTGCATGATCAGGTCGACATAATAGCGGTACCCCTTGTCGGTCGGCACCCTGCCTGCAGAGGTGTGAGGCTGGCTGATATATCCCGCAGCCTCGAGATCGGCCATCACATTGCGGATGGTGGCGTCCGAGAGACCTAAATTGTAGTTTCTCGCTATGTTGCGTGAGCCGACCGGGGCGGCCGTGACGACATATGACTGGATAATGATACCCAGGATCTGCCGCTCACGCAGGGTCAAATCACGATTGATCATAGAACGAATACTGATTCATGTACTGGATACAACGCTGCCCCGAGGCAGCTTGACACGCTACCGATGCACGGTAACGGGGTTTGGGTGTCATTCAATTCCAACAACAACCGGGCCAGTCCGATAGTTGCCGGACAACCCCCTCGGCCCGCTAACGCAGACCGACCATAAATATAAACAAAAGCGATCTTTTCAAGGCCCGTTTGCGTTGTATACCATTTTTTGCATAATTTCGGTTATCCGAAATTTTTTCAATAAAATCGAAACGGGTATGTCCGAACAGCACAGCCTTTCCGTAGGCGCCAGGATCCGGCAGGTCCGGCGACACTTTTCGCTGAAACAGGCGGATTTTGGCCGGAAAATCGGTCTTTCCGGCAGCAGGGTCTCGGAACTCGAGCATGACAAGGGAGGGGCTGGTGCCAATGTCCTCATGTCGATCTGCCGTGAGTTTCCGGTGAGCCACCAATGGATGCTGACGGGTACGGGAACAATGCTGAAAGCGGAAAAGAGCCAGAAAAGCCGAGCTGAACCTGAGAATCTGACCGACCGGCTTCGCGAGCTCGAAGAGCAGGTTCGCCTCATTCTGCTTGACAAAGGGAGTTCCGGGTCCCGGCTGCTCGATGTACCGCTCTATGCTTCCGCAGTGGCTGCCGGTCTTCCCAGCCTTGCTTCATGCGAAGTCGAGGATACGATCGAGATACCCGAATCGTGGTCTCACGGCAGGAAAAACCTGTTCGCCGTCCGTGTTCAGGGGGAGAGCATGCTCGACGCTGGCATCATGCCCGGAGATCGGCTGCTGGTCGAAGCCACCCAGGCGGCGCGCGACCAGCAGATTGTGATTGCAAGCATCGATGGTGAGATGACGGTCAAAAAGCTCGATATAGGACGCGACGGACGGGTGAGACTCGAACCGCGCAACAGCGCCTACGAGACGATCACCATCTCCCCGGAGATGGATTTCAGGATTCACGGCATCGTGCTCGCCTCGATACGGCATTACTGAAGAGGAAGTGACGAGTGAAGAGTGACAAGTGACGAGAAAACTCAACTGCAGGAGTCAGTTTTTCACACATGGGTCGTCTGGGACTTATAGGACCTATGAGAGTTACATGTAACGAGTGAAGCAGGAAATATCACGGGCGGCCAGATTCGCTATTCGCATTTACGACCTATGTGACCCATTAGACCTATAAGACTTACTCGTCACTTGTCACTCGTCACTAACTCTTCACACACGACAGCGCCCTGTCGAGTCGGGCGTAATCCTGCATCACCTCGATGCTGCCGAAAAATGGCTCGACAAGGCTACGGACTCCCTCGGCCGCGTCGGCATGCAGTTCGAAACAGAGCAGGCCACCTGTGCGCAGCAGTCTCCGCGCATGATTGACGATGGCATCGTAACACTCGAAACCACCAGGGGCAACCAGAGCGAGTTTCGGCTCATAGCGGCGAACCTCCTCCTGCAGGCCGGCCCACTCCGTTTCGGGAATGTAAGGAGGATTGGATATGACCAGGTCGAATGGCCCGCCAACCGCGTCAGGGAAGGATGCATCGAACATATCGGCCTGCACGAAACGGATTTTTTCTGCAACGCCGAGTGCGCGGGCGTTCTCCTGCGCCACCTGCAATGCCCCTTCGGAAACGTCAACGGCGGTCACCTTTGCCGAGGGAAGCATCCTCGCCATGGTGATGGCGATGCAACCGCTGCCAGTACCGATATCAAGGATCGACGGTATTTCGATGCCGGGTAAAGCCACCCCAAACCGTTCGAGCGCATGTTCGAGCACGAGTTCGGTCTCTGGTCTCGGTATCAGAACCCGTTCGTCTACCATGAAACGGTTTCCATAGAAGAAGGCCTCTCCGGCGATGTACTGTACCGGACGCCCCTGCAGGCGCTGGCGGCAGCACTCCCTGAAGGCTTCGAGCTCTTTTCCCGACACCGGCTGTTCATGGTTCAGGTAGAGATCGAGGCGCCTCATCTTCAGCACATGTCCCAGGAGAAGCTCAGCAGACAGCCGGGCTTCATCGATGCCCTTTTCCTCGAAAAAGTCTGTCGTGGTCTTCAGCAGATCGACGACGTTCCATGTTTTTTCCACTGCCATGCCGATGAGGTTCCATTACTGTTGCGTGCGTTCATAATACGATCTTTTTTCCCATTCCCTGACGGAGCTCCGGGAAAAAAACGTCATACTGTACGGAACGCGGGAAGCGGTTGTTTCCGCCTCCGATTTTTTGCGATATTTCACTGAACCGGCGGCCGGCAGGTACGGCTGCATCACCTTAACCCAGTCCTGAACGATGAAAAAACCCTTCAGCACACTCTCCATCCTGCTTCTCCTGCTGCTCGCACTTCCATCGAACGCACCGGCAGCTTTCACCGGCCAGATGGACATGTCACTCAAAATGCCCAACGGCACGGCCGATATCCTCTACCTGTTCGGAAGGAACGCCCAGAAGATGGACATGACCGCGAGAATGGACCGGATTCCGGAACCGCTCAAAACCACCGTCATCACCAGAACCTCCCGCCCTGACGAGGCGATCGTCATCAATCACCGCAACCGGAGCTGGAGCCCGGTCAACCTGAGAAGTGCGGCGGAAAGTGCCACCCTGCTCGACTTCGACAGCAATTACCGTCTGACCCGTCTCGGCACCGAAACCATCAGGGGTTACCAGTGTGAGCATATCAGGCTGACCAGCCGCACCGAGCAGCTCGAACTCTGGATGTCACAGGGGCTTGCCGACTTCTCGACCTTCAGGCTCCTGCAGTCACAGAACCCGAGACTCTCGAACACCTCGCTGTCGAGGACCATCGCGAAAGCCGGTATCGAAGGCTTCCCGGTCAGGATCGTCCAGAAGAACGACAATGGACTGTATGTGATGGATCTCCGCCGGGTAGTACCGAAAACGGTTGCCGAATCCTCATTCTCCGTCCCGAAAGGGTACGTGAAGGCAGACGCATCACAGAAACCTGTGGACAGCAAGCAGAAAGAGCACCTTCGCAAGCTCATGGAAAAAATGAAGGATTTCGAGCAGTAACGGGGATTTTCGTCGACGCACTGTATATTTGAGGCCTTACCCTCTGATAATTATTAATTAAAGCGAAACGTGGCTGAGAAAATCACTTCGAGAGAGCAGGACTACTCACAATGGTATATCGACCTGGTCCGGTCGGCAAAACTGGCCGATTACTCGGACGTGCGCGGATGCATGGTCATCCGCCCGAACGGCTATGCCATCTGGGAAAAGATGCAGGCCGCGCTCGACGGCATGTTCAAGGCAACCGGACATGTCAACGCTTATTTTCCCCTCTTCATCCCGGAAAGCTTCATCGCCAAGGAGGCTGAACATATCGAAGGGTTCGCCCCCGAGTGCGCCGTGGTCACCCATGGCGGCGGCGAGGAGCTCGCCGAAAAGCTCTATGTGCGCCCGACCTCCGAAACCATCATCTGGTCATCCTATAAAAAGTGGATCCAGTCCTACCGCGACCTGCCGATCCTGATCAACCAGTGGGCCAACGTCGTTCGCTGGGAGATGCGCACCCGCCTGTTCCTCAGGACCTCCGAGTTCCTGTGGCAGGAAGGCCATACGGCCCACGCCACCCCGGAGGAGGCTCAGGAGGAGGTCATCCGGATGATCAACATCTACCGGAAGTTTGCTGAAGAGTACATGGCCGTACCGGTCATCGTCGGCAGGAAAACCGACAGCGAGAAGTTCGCCGGCGCCGACGCCACCTACTGCATCGAGGCCATGATGCAGGACGGCAAGGCACTGCAGGCAGGAACGTCGCACAACCTCGGGCAGAATTTCGCCAAGGCCTTCGACTGCCAGTTCCAGACCAAAGACAGCGTCCTTGAATATGTCTGGGCAACCAGCTGGGGCGTTTCGACCCGCCTGATCGGCGCACTCATCATGGCCCACTCCGATGACAAGGGCCTGGTGCTCCCACCGAAACTCGCCAGCCGCCAGGTGGTGATCATTCCGATTCTCAAGGGTGACAAGGATGCTGTTCGCGCTCATGCCCGGTTCATTTCGAGAGCCCTGAACCATCATGGCATCCCGACCTTCGTCGACGACAGCGAGCAGAACTCGCCCGGCTGGAAGTTCGCCGAATACGAACTGCAGGGTATTCCGGTCAGGATCGAGCTCGGGCCAAAGGACATCGAGAACGGCAAGTGTATTGCCGCCCGACGCGATACCATGGAAAAGACCGAACTTCTGCTTGACGAATCGCTGCCGACAGTGATCGAGGAGATCCTGAACAGCATCCAGCAGAACCTGTTCGACCGCGCACTGCAGTTCAGGACGGAGAACACGGTTGAAGTCAGCAACTGGGAAGAGTTCAGGACAGCCGTTGAGAAAGGGTTCGTGATTGCCTACTGGGATGGTACGGCAGAGACCGAGGCAAAGATCAAGGAGGAGACCAAAGCGACCATCAGGGTGATTCCGACCGATGAGGACTACCGTGAACACTATGCCATGGACGAGCCCGGAACCTGCATCTATTCGGGAAATCCTGCATCACAGAAGGTGGTCTTCGCGAAAGCGTACTGACGCAATAAATGATGAGTTATGAATGATGAATGCTGAGTGGACAGCTTTAACTCATAACTCATCATTCAGCACTCATCATTAAAAAAAGAGCTCCCCCGCGATACTACCTTGCAGGGGAGCTCTTCTCTTTTGTTCCCGGCCGAAGCCGTCCGTCACTCTGCGAAATACTCTTTAAGACCCTCTTCCGTCGGCTTCATGGTCTTGGCACCCTTGCTCCAGTTAGCCGGGCAGACCTCGCCGAACTCCTCGGTGAACTGAAGTGCATCCACCAGCCTGATCACCTCGTCGATGTTCCTGCCGAGGCCAAGATCGTTGACCACCTGATGCTTGACCACACCCTCGCGATCGATAAGGAAAAGACCCCTGAGCGCCACACTGCCGTCCTCGGTCAATACGTCATAGTCCCTGGCGATGGTCTTGTTGATGTCCGAGATCAGCGGGTAGGTCACACCCTGGATACCGCCCCTGCTGACCGGGGTATTCAGCCAGGCAAGATGGGAAAACTTGGAGTCCACCGAACAGCCGAGCACCTCGACGTTCCTCTTCCTGAACTCATCGAGCTTTTCCTGGAACGCATGGAGCTCGGTTGGGCAGACGAAGGTGAAATCAAGGGGATAGAAAAACAGCACCACATACTTTCCCTTGTAAGCGGAAAGCTGACAGGAATCGACAAAGCTCGATCCGTTGACGACTGCGGGTGCATTGAAATCTGGTGCCTTGCGGCCTACGAGCACGCCCATGAGTATCTCCTTCTCTTTTTGTTGTTGGCTTTTTAAATAAGACTAATTTAGTCCAATATAATCACTCCACTGGTTACTACCAAAGTCACCTGACGTTTTTTTCATTTTTTTCGTTCCATATTCCATACCGCCTGCAGTGGAGGGCACATGCGGTTTCCTGCATCGTTATGCTTATTTTGCAGCAGGACAACATCTTGTGCCCATAGCTTGCACGAACACATGCGCAACTTCTTTGAATTCGAAAGGCTCCGGACCGGTTACCGGCAGGAGATCGTCGCAGGCGTGACCACTTTTTTCACGCTTTCCTATATCATCGTGGTCAACCCGGCCATACTCGAGGCTTCAGGTATGCCCAGGGGCGCCTCGATGACCGCCACGATCCTGACCGCGATCTTCGGAACGCTGCTCATGGCCTTCTATGCGAAACGTCCGTTCGCCGTTGCGCCGTACATGGGCGAAAACGCCTTCATCGCCTACACCGTGGTCAAGACGCTGGGGTACTCCTGGCAGACGGCTCTCGGTGCGATCCTGGTCAGCGGCATACTCTTCACGATCATCACCCTGACCGGCCTGCGCCGATGGATGGCCGAAGCCATTCCCGCTTCGCTGAAGCACAGCTTTTCGACAGGTATCGGTCTCTTCCTCGCTTTTCTGGGCCTGAACAGCATGGGGGTGATCGCCATGGGGGTGCCCGATGCGCCGGTGAAACTGGCGAACATCTCAGCTCCACCGGTGCTGTGCGGACTCTTCGGCCTGATCGTGACGGCGGCGCTCCTTGCCCGCCGGGTGACTGGTGCGCTTTTCGCCGGCATGGCGCTGACGACCGTGATCATGGTCACGACCGGCCTGACTCCCCTGCCGGCATCGCTTTTCAGTCCACCGCCATCCATTGCACCGATCTTCATGAAGGTTGATATCGGCGGAGCACTCACCTGGGGCTTCATCGGCGTGGTGATGAGCGTTCTGGTGATGGATTTCGTCGATACCATGGGCACCCTCATCGGCCTTTCGGCACGAGCGGGTCTGCTCGACAAGGATGGCAACCTGCCCGAAATCGAAAAACCGATGCTGGTCGATGCCCTCTCGACGACCGTGGCGGCACTGCTGGGTACGACGACGGCCGGCGTGTTCATCGAATCGGCCTCCGGCATCGAGCAGGGCGGACGAACCGGATTCACGGCGCTGGTGGTTGCCGCGATGTTCGGTCTGGCGCTCTTCTTCTCGCCGCTGCTGACTATCGTCCCCCCGCAGGCTTACGGGCCGGTGCTGGTGGTCGTCGGCATGTTCATGATCGAATCGGCGGGCCGTCTCGATTTCGGCGATTACACCGAACTGATGCCCGCCTTCCTGACCATCGTCATGATGCTCTTCACGTTCAACATCGGTGTCGGCATCACCACGGGATTCATCAGCTGGGTGGCGCTCAAGGTGCTTTCGGGAAGGTTCCGGGAGATCACCAGCGGCATGGTCGCGCTCGCCGCGCTGTCGCTGACCTTCTACCTCTTTTATCCATACCATTAACGACGGACTACGATGCTGAAGTCAACCCTCCGTATCGTGCAGACCGACTGCACGCTGGCAAATTTCGACGAGAACCTGAGCCGTCACATATCGGCCATAGAACAGGCCCTTCGCGACGGCGTCGACGCCATCGCCTTCCCCGAGCTGTCGCTCACCGGTTATAACGTGCAGGACGCGGCACAGGACATGGCCATGCATATCGAGGACCCGAGGCTCGGTCCGCTTCGCGAACTCAGCCGGCATATCTGCATTATCTGTGGTGGAATCGAGCTGAGCGACGACTATGGCGTCTACAATTCGGCGTTCATGTTCGAGGATGGCCAATCCAGGAGCATCCATCGCAAGATCTACCTGCCGACCTACGGTATGTTCGAGGAGTTGCGGTACTTCTCGGCCGGGCAGCGTATCGAGCCGGTCGAATCCCGGCGCCTTGGCCGGATAGGGGTGGCAATCTGCGAGGATTTCTGGCATGTCTCGGTCCCCTACCTGCTGGCCCATCAGGGGGCAAAACTGCTGCTGGTACTCATGTCTAGCCCCCTGCGGCTTACCCCGGGCAGTGGCGCACCGGGTATCGTTTCGCAATGGCAGACGATCGCCGGCACGAGCGCATTCCTGTTCAGCTGTTATGTAGCCTGCGTCAACCGGGTGGGCACCGAGGACAGCTTCACCTACTGGGGGAACTCGTCGGTCACCGGACCGGACGGATCGGTGGTGGCGAATGCCCCCATGTTCACCGAGCACGCGATGGACGCGATCATCGATTACTCGATGGTGAAACGTGCCCGTCTGCAGTCATCGCATTTCCTCGACGAAGACCTGAAGCTGTTCTCCTCCGAACTGGAGAACATCATCGGCAGAAGACGGATCAGCTGATTACTACCCCGTCGTGATGACAAAGAGTCGTGAGCGAACCAAGTGCAAGGCGGCCGGAGCGGAAAAACCGGAGTGTACACATATTACATGAGGATTTTGAGCACCGCCCAACGCAGCAATCGGCTCGCTGAACAACTTTGTCGTCACGACATCACTCCATTCGGAAGCCAGCCGGAGTCAAATTCACCCGTCCAAAGGTTTTGAGCTGCTCCGCTGCGGACTGCGCCAGAACTGCGTCTGCGAACAGTCCGTAAACGGCTGAACCGCTTCCGGAGAGCGAAGCGAACAGGGCACCAGACCCGGTCAACCCCTCGCGGGCTTCACGAACGACCGGGTAGTGGTCGAACACCACTGAAGCGAAATCGTTCTCGAATACCGCGAGCACGCTCGTGTCGTGATCGTTGCACAACCTCGACGTCAGGATTTTCAGATCCGGCACCGGGCGCTCGAACTGCGGCCTGAAGTTCTTGTAGGCCCAGACGGTCGGCACCTGCACCTCGGGAAATACGGTCACCACATGGTATGGAAGCGACAGGGCAAGATCCTCGAGCTCCTCGCCGATACCTGCGGCATAGGCGAGCCCTTTCATCTCGAGGAAGTAAGGAACGTCGGCACCAAGTTTCACGGCAAGGCGATGCAGATCCTCAGATGGGGCTCCGATATTCCAGAGCCCGTTCAGCACGCGAAGGGTTGCGGCCGCGTCACTGCTCCCTCCGCCGAGACCGGCACCGAACGGCACACGCTTGACCAGGCTGATTTCGACACCGGCATCGATTCCGGCATATTCTCGAAGCGCTTTGGCCGCCCTGACGCACAGATTTGAATCATCCGATGGCAGATCGAGGTTGGAACAGCTCATGGAGATCCCTTCGGCGGGCGTAAATTCGAGGGTATCGTACCAGTCGATCGGCGCGAAGACCGTTTCGAGGGTATGGTAACCATCGGCACGACGGCCGGTGATCAGCAGGCCGAGATTGATTTTCGCGCAGGCCTTGACAGAGACGTGACGCATAGAAAGCGATTGATTTTATAGTGATTAATTTGCCATATTCACTGAAGCGCACCGTGGTAAAAGGAGGGCCGGCAACAGCGGCCCCGAACAACGAACAAGACTTCAGCCAGAACCATGCAAAAGGCACGCTCCTCCATGCTCTCGATCATTGCCATCTCCGGCAGCCTCTTCTGTCTGCCATTGAACGGCAACGCAGCTCAAACAAAGATTTCTTATGCTGATGAAATCCTGAAGGACGTCAGGGAAGATAAGGTTTATTTGCTGGAAAATATCCGCCGCAAGGTGACAAAGCCGTCGGAAAAGATGGTGATCGAAGCGTTGCTCACCGAAGATGGCCCTAAAGCGGCAAACCTTTACCGCAAGCAGCTTGCCGAGCATCCCGATCCCCAGCTGGATGACGTGAGCCGGACGAGGCTTGCCGCTTACGAACGGGCGGTGGCTGCAACAGCCAGGCCGGTATTGAATGCCTCGAAGCAGGGTTCCCCGGCCGCTCAGATCACCGCTTCGCAGCCCCTCCCTGGCTCCACAGCGAAAAAACCGGACACGGTTTCCCGCAAAACGCCGGCACTGATCACTCCGAAGCCGGCCACGGTAACAGCAGCTTCGCCAAAGTCAAAAAAGCCGGACTCGGTGATGCAGCAGTCCCCGACACCAGAAGTTAAACCTGCATCCGCAGTTGCGACCCAGAAGCCATCGACGGCGACTCCATCGTCGGCTTCGACACTTAAAACACAGGCACCTCCCGCAGCCAGACCGGTCTCTGGAGGAGCGTATACACTCCAGTTCGGCAGTTTCGACAGCGTCACCAATGCCGATCAGCTTGCCTCACAAGTCTCTTCAAGCGCGCAGGCTTCCGTTCAGCAGATCGGCGACGTCTACAAAGTCCGTCTGAAAAGAACCTTCGCCACCCGTGAGGAGGCCACGGCTTTTGCACGCAGCCTTCCGATAGAATCCTTCGTGGTCACCGTTCAGCCATGATGAGTTCCCGGACACGTTTTTCCTTCATACTTCCATGAGCCGGCCGGTGGACATCCTTGGCCGGTCGCCGGTTATCCTGCAACTCAGGGAGCTTGCCATGCAGGTAGCGGTAACCGATGTGACCGTGCTCATCACGGGAGAAACCGGGTCGGGAAAAGAGGTTCTGGCCAGATTCATCCATGACCGCAGCCGGCGTTCCGGAAAAAGCTTCATCCCGGTAAATTGCGGCGCCATCCCTTCGGGAATCCTCGAATCCGAACTGTTCGGCCACGAGAGAGGCGCATTCACCGGAGCACTTCAGTCAAGAAAAGGCTATTTCGAAAGCGCGGACCGGGGAACGATCTTTCTGGACGAGATCGGCGAGATGCCTCTCGAAACCCAGGTCAAGTTCCTCAGGGTCATCGAAACCGGCGAATTTCAGCGAGTCGGCGCCTCTGAGACCATTGCGACCGACACAAGGATCGTAGCGGCGACAAACCGCAACCTGCACCAGGCGGTTGCCGACAAACATTTCCGTGAAGATCTCTATTACCGTCTGCGGAGCGTCGAACTTCAGATCCCGCCGCTCCGCGAGCGCGGTGGCGATATCCTGCTGCTGGCGGAACATTTCATGCGGGAGTTCGAACGCAAACACGGCATCGATTTCGAAGGATTCAGCCCTGAAGCGACCGAGCTGCTGCTGCGCTATCAGTGGCCGGGAAATGTCCGTGAACTCAGAAACCTGACCGAATCGCTGCTTATCCTTGAACGGGGAAAGGAGATCACGCCCGATATCCTCGATCGCCACCTGGTGCAGCGAAGCCGTCACAAAAGCCTTGTGCACGATCCGGGCAGGACAGACAAAAACGAAATGAACCTTATTTACGGCAGCCTCATACAGCTCAGGCAGGAGATCGGGGAGATCCGTCAGATGCTCCAGCAACTTGTCGGTACACGACCGGCCGCCCTCCCGCAACTGCTGTTGCCCGGCCCGGCATCGACACCCACTGAAGATTCCGGTCCGGCAGAACAACCTGTGCCCAGGCCGGCGGATACCGGCGAAGAGACCGTACCGCTCGACGAGCTCGAGAAACGAAGTATTTCAACCACGCTCCAGAAGTTCGGGGGGAACCGCCGCAAGACTGCCCAGGCCCTGGGGATCAACGAGAGGACGCTGTACCGCAAGATCAGGGAGTACGGGTTGTAAGGCACTCCGAACGATCTGTTACGCGATATGATTGCGTCGTTGGTCGGTGCTCGAAATCCTCATGTACCCAATGTACATTCCGGTTTCTCCGCTCCGTCCGCCTGGCACTAATATCGCTCACGACGATCGTTCAAAGTGCCTTGTTCGTATTCTTACCGCTACACTCACGCTCTTGTATCTGTCTTGCTCATTGCAAACAAGCCCAGCAGTGCGGCGATGCCAAGACAGGCTTCGGGAAAGAGATCCGGATGCCGTGTATACCAGCTCAGATCCGATTCGAGCGGTACATCTGCGGTCAGCACGGTCTCCTGCCACCAGGGGGTTTCGGCGATCGTCCGGCCGTACCGGTCATAGAAGAGCGTAACCCCTGTATTGGCGCATCGCGCCATGGAACGACGGTTCTCGATGCAGCGCAGCCTGCCGATGGCCGCATGCTGCCAGGGCCCGTAGGAGGTTCCATACCAGCCATCGTTGGTCACGAGTGTGAGCAGTTGCGCTCCACGAGCGACAAATTTGGAGACCAGCCCCGGAAATATCGATTCGTAACAGATGATATTGGCCATTCGAAAGGGCTCGCGTCCCGGAGCTCGGACGGTCATGACCGTAGCTTCCTGCCCTTTGTGCCAGCTGGTGATGCCTGAAAGTGAAAAACTGAGGCGTTCGAGCCATGGCAGATAGTCTGAATACGGAACGCGCTCCCCGAATGGCACGAGCCGCATTTTCCGGTAGATCTGCACACCGCCGTCACCCGGCTGAAGGAGCATGGAGGCGTTGTATGCGGCAAGCGGTTTGCCGGAGCCTGGACTTTCCACCGTTCCGGCATCCCTGGATGCCAGGGCACGTGGCGGCATTTCACCATCAGGAAAACCGGTAAGCAGAGGGGTGTTCCAGAGATCTACCGAACGCCTGACCGCGTTCAGGAAGATTTCGTTGCCGGGGTCCCGGATATAAAATGGAATGGCCGTTTCGGGCCACAACACCAGATCCGCAGGTGCCGTGACCAGGTTACGTCCGGTGAGACGCAACAGCAAAGCCATCGTTTCGCCCGAACCCAGACCACCCCATTTTTCATGGGGATCGATGTCTGGCTGAACGAGTGCTACCCTGACCGTTCGTCCGGCTGCTTCACGATCCGCTCCGTCAAACACTCGCCATGCGTAGAGCAGCGGTGCTACGATCATGACAACCATCGCCGTGACGATCGCGCCAACCTTGCGGAGCTGTCCCCATGACCTGACCAGTGACAGTACAAGCACATTGAACGCAATGATCCAGAAGCTCACACCCCAGACCCCCGTGATATCGGCATACTGGACCATCCAGAGAAGATTGGCCTGCGAGTTGCCGATGGTAAGCCATCCGAGCGAGAAGTCCTGCTGCATGTAGGCCCACTCCCAGCCGGTCCAGATGAAAGGGAAGGAAATGAGAGCGATCCGGCTTCCGGTGCGGCGTTTCACCAGGAACCAGAGCAGGAACGGAACGGTAGAAAAGAGCGACTGGACAAATATGGTAAGGATACCGCCCGCGAAGGTGGCGAGACTCACCCACCAGAGACTGATCAGGCAGAACAGAGTCGTTGCCGACCAGACCTTCCTGAAATATGGCCCGAAACGCTCTTCATGCCCGACCGAAAGCAGCAGCGGCACCAGAGCGACCCACGCAAGCGGCTCGAGATGTACCGATGGCCAGGTAGGAAATGAGATACCGAGCAGGAGTCCGCTCAGCAGCGGCAGGAGGATATTTGAATGATATGCCGTCGATGCGGCGGAAGAGTTTTTACGATTCATGATACAGCTGTGTTCCGGCCGGAAATGAACCGACCTGAAGTATCGACTTCCGGTACGTTGCAAACCTTGTCCACGGTGCGTTCCGGGAGCGGTCCTGGAGGGCCGGAAAGAGGCGAAATTTCTTTATTTATTAATATTTATTCTTTAAATTTGTTACAAGCTGTTATAACAGGAAGCAACCGAGTGTTTTTCCTGAAAATACCATTTTAAACGCCACCAGAAAAAGGAGAATCATTATGGCTCTTTTCGGCTCAACCGACATGACGACTGCCCACTCCGATTATGAAATCGTTCTCGAGGGCGGATCCAGCTCCTGGGGAAAGGTTAAGGCCCGGGCGAAGGTCAATGTACCTCCTGCCAGTCCTCTGCTTCCTGCCGACTGCAACGTAAAGCTGAATGTCAAACCGCTCGACCCGGCAAAAGGTTTCGTAAGGATTTCGGCTGTAATCGAATCGATCGTCGACAGCACCAAGAACAAGCTGACCATCGAGGCCGACATTGCCAATGAGACCAAGGAGAGAAGGATCTCCGTAGGTGAAGGTATGGTCTCCGTAGGCGATTTCAGCCATTCGTTCTCCTTCGAAGGCTCCGTAGTCAACATGTTCTACTACAGGTCCGACGCAGTCCGCAGAAACGTTCCCAACCCGATCTACATGCAGGGCCGTCAGTTCCATGACATCCTCATGAAGGTTCCGCTCGACAACAACGATCTCATCGATACCTGGGAAGGCACCGTGAAAGCCGTCCAGAGCACCGGCGCATTCAACGACTGGATCCGCGACTTCTGGTTCATCGGCCCTGCCTTCACCGCACTGAACGAAGGCGGTCAGAGGATCTCCAAGATCGAGGTGAACAGCATCGGCACCCAGAGCGGTGAAAAAGGCCCGGTCGGCGTCTCCAGGTGGCGTTTCTCGCACGGCGGTTCGGGTATGGTCGATTCCATCTCCCGCTGGGCTGAACTCTTCCCGGCCGACAAGCTCAACAGGCCTGCACAGGTCGAAGCAGGCTTCCGTTCCGACTCGCAGGGTATCGAAGTCAAGGTAGACGGTGACTTCCCTGGCGTATCGGTCGATGCAGGCGGCGGTCTCCGCAGGATCCTGAACCACCCGCTCATTCCGCTGATTCACCACGGTATGGTCGGCAAGTTCAACGACTTCCGCGTCGACGCCCAGCTGAAGCTTGTACTTCCGAAGGGTTACAAAGTCCGCTATGCAGCTCCCCAGTTCCGTTCGCAGAACCTGGAAGAGTATCGCTGGAGCGGTGGTGCTTACTCCCGCTGGGTCGAGCACGTCTGCAAAGGCGGCGTAGGCCAGTTTGAAATCCTGTACGCACAGTAAGAGCTACAACCGATTCAAAACAGAAAGACCGGCAAATGCCGGTCTTTCTGTTTTCTGGGGAAGAAAGAGAAGATGATGGACGGAATGGACGCTATGGACATAATGGACGGAATGGTCAAAAAAAAAGAGCCGATCAGGCTCCTGCGACTTGTCCATCAAGTCCATCAAGTCCATCAAGTCCATCAAGTCCATCAAGTCCATTCACTCCATCAGGCACTTCACCCAAGGAGCTGCAGGATATCCTCGATCTCCATCTTGATTTCGCGCAGAAGCATCCGGCGACGCTCATCGGTGATCTCGAACTCTTTCTGCTCGCGATCGAGCTGCTTCTGCAACTTGAGAATTTCGCTCGTCTTGTGATCCGCGCCATCATCTGCAGCCGGCCCTTTTCCAACGATCTGGCTGGCTTTGTTGAGCTTGTACCCCTTCTCGTACACCAGCTCCTTGATGTTCAGGACCATGGCAATGTCACGGTTGGTATATCTGCGGTTTCCACGCGTATCCCTGGCCGGAGCGAGTTCACTGAAAAACTCTTCCCAGTATCTCAGCAGATAAGCGGGAATCCCCGATATCCGGCTGACCTCACCAATCGAATAGTAACTTTTGCTTGTCTCGAACGCCATGGAGGATGTCGGTTTGGTTTTCTTACATCTTATTATACATTAGGAATCGTTACTTCAAAAAAGGACGGATGAAAAATCTTCTTGCCCTCAAACCCTACCTGGCCCGTTACCGAAACACCCTTCTCTGGGGCGTTGTCTGCGTCGTTGCCACAAACTTTTTCGCTGTAGCCGCTCCTCGATTCCTCGGCAATGCGATCGATCTGATGAACAAGCCGTTCGAACTCCCGGAAATCCTCAGTGATGTCGGACTTTACATCCTGTTCGCCGCACTCAGCGGCGTGATGCTCTATCTGGTCCGGCAACTCATTATCGTCACATCGAGACATATCGAATACGACCTCAAGAACGACTATTACGCTCACCTGCAGACCCTGTCCACCTCGTTTTACGATCGGACCGGTTCCGGTGAACTGATATCGAGAGGTACCAACGATCTGAATGCTGTCCGGGACTTTGTCGGGCCAGGCATCATGTATTCGATCAACACCCTCTTCAGGCTGGTGTTCGCCGTCGCCGCCATGATTGCCATATCGCCCTCGCTGACCCTGTATGCACTGCTCCCCGCCCCCCTGCTCAGCTGGTCGGTCTATCGGACGGGCATCTCGATCCAGAAGCGATCGAGAAAGATCCAGGAAAACTATGCATCCATCACCAATCTCGTCCAGGAGAATATTTCGGGTATCCGGATCGTAAAGAACTATAACCGGGAGCCGATCGAAGTCGCGCGATTTGAGGCCCTGAACAAAATCTACTTCGACAACAATCTCGGCCTGGCAAGGATCCAGGCGAGATTCATGGCATTTCTCACCGCCCTGACCGCGCTGTCGCTCATTCCGGTCATCTGGGCCGGAGGCCTGCAGGTCATGAACGGAACCATGACCGTCGGCGGTATCGCCCAGTTCGTCATCTATGTCACCATGCTGAGCTGGCCGATGATTTCGATCGGCTGGGTGACCAATATCGTTCAGAAGGCCTCTGCTGCACAGGCCAGACTCAAAGAGATTTTCGACAGCAGGCCAAACGTGACCGATACGGTGGAAGTGCCGTCCGCTACCGCTGGAGAAGCACTGAAAGGCCCGATATCGTTCGAGCATGTCAGCTTCAGTTATCCTGCCCAACCCGAAAAACAGGTGCTCCGAGACATCTCGTTCACGGTAGAGCCCGGGACGAAAGTGGCTATCGTCGGAGCCACGGGATCGGGCAAATCTACCCTGGTGAACCTGATCCCGCGGCTGTACGATCCGGGCGACGGAAAAGTCACGATCGGAGGCAGGGATATCAGGGGCATTCCGCTCGCGACGCTCCGGCGCACGGTCGGGTTCGTGCCACAGACCAATTTTCTCTTTTCAGATACGATCCGCAGGAATATCGATTTCGGACGGGGTACGCATGATGGGCTCGACGTGATCGAAGCGAGCCGCATTGCCATGCTGCACGACGACGTCATGGATTTTCCCGAAGGCTTTGACACGATGCTCGGCGAGAAGGGCATCAACCTTTCAGGCGGCCAGAAGCAGCGAGCCTGCATCGCCAGGGCGCTGTGCTGGAACCCGTCAGTCCTGGTGCTCGACGATGCCCTGTCAGCCGTCGACACCGCAACCGAAGCCCGCATTTTCGACGGACTTCTCGAAAAGCTTCCCGACACCACGGTCATCCTCATCAGCCACCGCATTTCGACCGTCCGTAACTGCGACCGGATCATCGTGCTGCACGATGGCGAGATCGCCGAAAGCGGCACCCATGAAGAGCTGCTGCAGAATGGAAAGTTCTACGCGGATCTGTATATGCAGCAGTTGCTTGAGGAGGAGATCAGCTCGCTGAGCTGA
>JAAXWP010000005.1:0-56103 GCA_013334925.1 Chlorobiaceae bacterium | reverse complement strand
CATCGTGCTGCACGATGGCGAGATCGCCGAAAGCGGCACCCATGAAGAGCTGCTGCAGAATGGAAAGTTCTACGCGGATCTGTATATGCAGCAGTTGCTTGAGGAGGAGATCAGCTCGCTGAGCTGATGGTGCTCCAGCAGATCTGTTGCGCGATTTGATGGCTTCGTTGGTCGGTGCTCGAAATCCTCATGTACGCCATGCTGAAGAGGGGAAATGAGCAAGAAAATGGACGAATGCAAGAATGGACGGTGTGGACGTCATGGACGTAATGGACCTTGGCACAAGAGCGGAATTCAGATTCTTCGTCCATGCAGTCCATCAGGTCCATCCTGTCCATAAAGTCCATCAGTTCACTCCTTTCCTGAGTCCCGCCATCTGTTTCCTCAGATCCCGCCTCGACAGCCCGTACATGTGCACGTAAAGCGAATTGAACATCAGCACCGCTGATGGAAGCGTGGGGGCCCGCAATGCCCTGCGCACGGCGTTTCCGATCGTGAACACCCGTGATGTCAGGCCGGTATAACTGGGCACGAACTCTTCGAGGCTCATCTGTTTCGGCAGGTAGAGCATCTCCTGCGCCCAGGAAAACCTGAAGGCTTCGTGGTCGTCGCGCCCATGCAGCAGCCGTCCTTCGTCGGCGAGCCGGTCAAAGACCGGTGTTCCTGGAATGGGACGCAGCAGGTTGATGCCCGGCACGTCAATCTCCGTCTCTTCGATGAACTCTTCGATCGTCCCGGCCATGGCAGCCGTATCGCCATCGAGTCCGTAAATGAAACTGCCGTATACACAGATGCCAGCATCCCTGATCGCCCTGATGCACCGGGCCTGGCGTGCTGCCGGATTGTGGAACTTGTGATGAGCCTGGTTGCTTGCGTCGGCGAGGCTTTCGATACCGACCAGCAGTGCACCGCATCCCGAACGGGCAAAGGTCTCGAGCAGACGGGGATTTTCGCCGAGCGCGGTCGTCGACTGACCGACCCACCGGATCTTCAGGGGTATGAGCCTTGAGAAGAGCTCCTGTGCATAAGCCTCGTCGGCGTTGACCGTGTCATCGAGGAAAAAGAAGATCCTTCGATCCTGTTCGAGGAACCGCTCGACCTCCCTGACGACGGTGTCGACCGGCCGGTGGCGTAACCGATGGCCATTCATGACGTGCACGCTGCAGAAATCGCAGCTGAACGGGCATCCCCTTGTCGTCTGGACTACGTTGGTGGTGAAGTAGCTGCCGATATCGAGCATCGACTTGCTGACCGGGCGCTCGAGCGACAGGTCAGGAAACGCTCCCTGCCGGTATTCAGCTTTCAGGTGACCGTCGCGGAGATCTTCGAGCAGTTTTTCCCAGATATCGTCGGCCTCACCGATAACCAGCGCATCGGCGTGTTCGCGGCATCGCTCCGGAAAGATCGTGGCATAGGGGCCTCCGAGCACCACTTTGGTGCCACGCTGGCGAAAACGGGCGGCAAGTTCGAACGCGGGCCGAGCCGCTCCGGTCTGGACACCGATGCCAACGAGGTCCCAGTGCCGGTCAAGCGGCAACCGGTCGAAGCGCAGGTCGCAGAACTCCTGGGTTACCCCGGGGACATCGACAGAAGCGAGGATCATAAGCGACAACGGGGGGATGGCGAACTGCGCCCGCTTGATCACACCGGACAGAGCCCGGTCCTTCAGCAGCGAAAAAAGCCCTTTTGAAGCTTCGGCATCGAGCGAAGCCGCACCATCCACACCACTCGAGGCCTGGACGAACACCAGAAGTACCGATTTGTTCTTTTCCATCGAGCTCATGGGGTCAACGCGCGTTTCTGCCGAGCGCGATCTCCTGGAGTCGCTTCAGTTCAAGCAGCGCGTCAATCGGCGTCAGGCTGTTCAGGTCAATCGTCGAAAGCTCCTTCTTCAGCACACTCTCCTCCTCCTCGAAGAGCGATATCTGGCGGGTCTGGATCTGCGGGGTCACCGGACGTGTGCCGGGCACTTCGATCTCGCGTTTCTCCATTCCGGCGAGAATCTCCCTGGCTCGTGCGATCACCTCGGGAGGCATGCCGGCCATCTTGGCCACTTCGATGCCATAACTGTTGTCGGATGCTCCCCGCACGATCTTGCGCAGGAAGATGACCTTGTCAGCCGTCTCGATGACCGTGGCATTGAAGTTGACTACCCGTTCGAGACGCTCCTCAAGCTCGGCCAGCTCATGGTAGTGGGTGGCGAAAAGGGTCCTTGCACGCAGACGGTCGTGGATGTATTCGCTCATCGACCAGGCGATCGACATGCCGTCGAAAGTACTGGTGCCGCGACCGATCTCGTCAAACAGCAGAAGGCTCTGCGACGTCGCGTTGTTCAGGATGCTGGCGGCCTCGTTCATCTCGACCAGGAAGGTGCTCTCTCCGGAGGCCAGATTGTCCGACGCCCCCACCCTGGTGAAGATCCGGTCCACCAGTCCGATCTCCGCCTCGTCTGCCGGCACGAAACTCCCAACCTGGGCCAGCAGCACGATGAGGCCGGTCTGCCGCAGGAACGAGCTTTTGCCGGCCATGTTGGGACCGGTGATGATCAGGAGCTGCTGGCTCTGGCCGATTTCGCAGTCATTCGAGACATAAGGTTCGTCGACGCTCATGATCCGCTCCAGCACCGGATGGCGCCCGCCCCTGATGGAGAGTTCAGCACTCGGCGACATCACCGGACGGCAGTAACGGTACTCGGCCGCGCACCAGGCGAACGAGGCCAGGCAGTCCAGTTCAGCGAGGGCGGCCGCGCTCTTCTGGATGGACCCGGCACACGATGCGGTGCTGGCGCAGAGGTCGTGAAAGAGCTGGTGTTCGAGCAGGAGGCTCTTCTCTTCGGCAGTCAGAATCTTCTCCTCGTACTCCTTCAGGTCGGGAATGGTATAGCGCTCGGCGTTGACCAGCGTCTGTTTCTTTTCATAGTAGGCTGGAACCTTGTCACTGTTTGCACGGCTTACCTCGATGTAGTAGCCGAACACCTTGTTGTACTGCACCTTGAGTGTCGAGATCGAAGTCTTTTTGCGCTCCTCCTGCTGGATTTCGAGCAGACGGTCACGCGCGCCGGAGGAGATGGCCCGAAGCTCGTCGAGCTCGGCATGGTAACCCTCCCGGATATAGCCGCCGTCACGCAGCGTGCCGGTCGCCTCGGGATCAAGTGCCCGTCCGATTGAATCGGCCAGCTCGGGCAGCTCCTCGAGTTCAGCCATGAGCTGACGGAGCCTGGATGAACTCGTATCGGCAAGCAGCGCCCTGATCTGCGGAAGCATGTCGAGCGATCCGCCGAGCATCCTGACCTCGCGAGGCATGGCCCGGAAGGTCGCGATACGCGACAATGCCCGTTCGAGGTCGATCACCCCCGCAAGGAGCTGGCGCAGGCCGTCACGCAGGTGCTGGTCATCGACCAGCTCCTCGACCGCATCGTGCCGGTGAGTGATCGCTTCGAGCTGCTTCAGCGGATGAAGCAACCAGCGCCGCAGCAATCTGGCCCCCATCGGATTCCTGGTCCTGTCGATCACCTCGAGCAGACTGCCGTTCAGCGTACCGTCCTGCATCGAAGAGATGATTTCGAGATTCCGGCGTGTCTGTATGTCGAGCATCATGCTCTCCGAGCTTTCCACCAGGCCGATCCTTACCAGATACTGCAGACTCCCCTGTCTGGTCTCTTCGAGGTACTGAAGCACCACACCTGCGGCTATCTTTCCAGCCTCGTAACCTTCAATGCCGAAACCTTTCATGGAGTGGGTCCTGAAATGGCCGGCAAGCACCCTCGAGGCCTGCTCCCCGGCAAACATCCACTCTTCCAGCTCGGTGAAGACCGCCTCGGCATGCAGGCTTTTTTTCAGGGAATCACGCAGCTCCCGCTCCTTCGAGGAGATGAGAATCTCGGCAGGATGGAGCGACTGGAGGAAATCTTTCAGCCCATCGAGTGCGATCTCCGCCATCCGGAATTCAGCGGTCGTGACATCGACGTACGCGACACCGGCGACGCGCTCACGACCACGTTTCTCGATGGCCACGGCGCAGAGGTAGTTGTTGTGCCGGTCATCGAGAATCTTGTCGCTGTACGTGACACCCGGGGTAACGATGTCGGTGATCTCACGCCTGACGATTCCCTTGGCGGCCGCCGGATCCTCGACCTGGTCGCAGACGGCAACCTTGAACCCTTTCCTGACGAGTTTGGCGATATAGCCTTCGCTGGCATGGTGCGGAAATCCGGCCATCGGAACCTCTGCCGAACTGCCGTTGGAACGCCTGGTCAGCACGATATTCAACGCGCTGGAAACCGAAATCGCGTCATCGTAAAAGGTCTCGTAAAAGTCACCCACGCGGAACAGCAGGAGAAAGTCGGGATAGCGATCCTTGACTTCGAGATACTGGCGCATCATCGGGGTCGCCTCTTTTTTGCGTGCTTCGGCGTCGGAAGTGGCCATATCCTCTTGGTCGGTTTGTGGTTGGGAGGTGCCGGGTTTCAGGTGCCCTCAAGCTAAATCAGGCCGGTAAAAAAAACAAACGATCCGGAGGCTGTATCAGCAGCAAAACCGAGGCAGTTTCATCCCTCCCGGATGTTTTCCAACCTTCAGATACTTCTTCTGAGACAACCTATTGACAAGACGGACATGAGTCAATATCTTTCCGGTGACATTTCCAAACCGCTCAACGCTCCACGTGACATGAACTTCCACGCCATCCTGCGCCTGGTGCACATTACCGGCTTCGCCGCATGGTTCGGCACCATATTCGCCTCGCTGTTCCTGCTCAGAACGCTCGAACCCGGCATGACCGGCGACGAAGCGACGGCAAAGACACACAAGGCGCTGCTGATGCGATTCATCGGACTCGAAACGAAGGTTGCCGACGTGGCCGTGATTTCGGTTCTGGTCTCCGGCCTGCTGCTCGCGCATTTCTACCACGGCTGGACCATCTGGGTTATCGTCAAACTGGCCCTCCTTGTTCTGCAGATCGCCCTCACCATGGGCTTCATCGTCAAAAAAATACAGCCGATCACCTACCCCTGCGATGCCGCCAGATATTCGACATGGTACCGGCTTTTCGGCATCTCGTTCTCCATGTTCGCCGTGGTGCTGGGCGTGACTTTTTTCCTGTTGTAAAAGTCTCATATTTGCATCCGCTTCTTTTTTGAAAAGTTTGGAAGATCCGTTATATTCGAGTTCTTTATCACTAAACTATTGACTATGATGCAGGCGCTGATCGAGATTTCCGACAAACAGTATCTGGTAAAACAGGGCGACAAACTGTTCGTACCCAGGCAGGATGCCGCAGCAGGCGATGTTTTTGAAGTGAAGCCCCTTATGCATGTTGCCGAAGAGCAGTCTTCGCTGGAGCCGGCCGGGACCGTCAAGGTCAAGGTTCTCGATCACGTACGTGACGAGAAAGTGGTCGTTTTCAGGAAGAACCGCCGCAAGCGCTTCCAGAAAAGGAATGGCCACAGGCAGCACATGACCCAGGTCGAAGTGCTGTCCCTCTAAACATCCAGAGATTTACAACACAAATTTTTTTGTCCTATGGCTCATAAAAAAGGTGGCGGTTCTACCAAGAACGGCCGCGACAGCAACCCGAAATACCTTGGCGTCAAAGCCGCCGGAGGTTCATCCGTCAATGCAGGCACCATCGTCCTCCGCCAGAGGGGCACGGTGATCAAGCCGGGTGACAATGCAGGCATCGGCAGGGACCACACCATTTTTGCACTCGTCGACGGTACGGTCAAGTTCAGAAACGGCCGCAACAACAAGAAGCAGGTCGATATCATTCCGGACTGACTCTTGTCCTGACATGCATTATCCAGTATATTCAAGCAAGCCGACCTCCATTCAGGGCCGGCTTGCTTTTTTTATGCACCCGATCTTCCAGCCACATCCGGCATGTTCAGCGGCATGCGGATATCGTTCAATCCATCAAAACAGATAACTGCCCTATGAAAATCACCGTTATCGGCGCAGGCAACGTCGGCGCCACCGCGGCCTTCAGGCTTGCAGAAAAACAGTTTGCAAGGGATCTCGTCCTCCTGGACGTCGTCGAAGGCGTTCCCCAGGGTAAAGGCCTTGACATGTTCCAGACTGGCCCTGTCGGTCCGTTCGACACCCAGATCGTGGGAACCAATGACTACAAGGACACCGCTGACTCGGATATCGTACTCATCACCGCAGGTCTTCCCAGAAAACCCGGTATGACCCGCGAAGATCTTCTGCTGAAGAACGCGTCCATCGTCAGGGATGTCACCGACAACATCCTCACCTATTCAAAGAATCCGATCATCATCGTGGTATCGAACCCGCTCGACATCATGACCCACGTGGCCTATGTCCGCAGCCGCCTCCCCAAGGAGCGCGTCATCGGTATGGCCGGTGTGCTCGATGCGGCCCGTTTCCGCGCGTTTATCTCGATGGAACTCGGCGTCTCGATGCAGGATATCAACGCCTGTGTGCTTGGCGGCCATGGTGATGCGATGGTTCCTGTCGTGAAGTACACGACCGTTGCCGGTATCCCGATCTCCGAACTGATGCCCCAGGAGAGGATCGATGCCCTGGTCGAACGTACCCGTAACGGTGGCGCAGAGATCGTGAACTTCCTGAAAACCGGCTCTGCATTCTACGCACCGGCATCTTCGGCTGTCGACATGATCGAGTCGATCGTGCTCGATCGCAAGAGGGTTCTGCCCTGCTCTGTCCAGCTCAATGGCGAATACGGTATCAACGGCACCTTTGTCGGCGTACCGGTCAAGCTTGGACGCAATGGTGTCGAGAAGATCTACGAAATCGACCTTTCCGCTGCTGACCTCGAAGCCCTCAAGGCCTCCGCAGCCATCGTCGACGAGAACGTCGCGCTCCTCAAGGATGTGCTGGCCTGATCGCATAAGATTAAGTCATACAACAAAAAAAGCGGCCAAAAGCCGCTTTTTTTGTTGGCAGGTGTCCCCCATTCACCCACCGTGCCTCACTGGCGCGAGACAATTCTATGCAAACCATCAATAGTATGGCAAGAAGCTTGCCAAAAGCTCTTTTTTTCGGCATAATCACCGAAAAGCACTGTAAATCAAGGCTTTAATAAGTTCAGAACAGAAAAAAAGGGGCTATAGGAGGTCTTCAGATCTGTCTCAAACCGGGATATAAATCTCAGAAAGACACAAAGATGACAAATATTGCAACACGCATCGAGCATTGTCGACGTCTGACTGCATAGCGTGCTGCTAAAATTCTGATTGCAGATAAAAAAGCATAAAACAAAAAAAGCGGCAAAGCCGCTTTTTTTGCGAACAGGTGTCCCCCATTTCACCTGCCCAGCCCTGCTTGCGCAGGACACTCGTAATGTCTGTTCATCGCTCTACGCGATATTCAACGGGGCTCTTCGATGTGCATATGAGCTTGTCCTGTAACAACCGTAACCACTTATACCATATTGTACATTACCTCATCACAACTGTTGGCCTGCAGGAAAAAGCGGCTTGAGGCCGCTTTTTAATGAGCAGGTGTCCCCCATTTCACCTACTCTACCTCACTTGCGTGCGGCATTCCTGTGCAGACCATCAATATTATTGCAATATGCGTGCCAAATACGCAGAATAAATGGCGAATCCCTGTATATGCCGCCCCAATGGGCACTTATGACAAATATTACAACATCGACACAATTGTCACAAGCGCCAAAGTCATCTCACAATGAGATTATTTGTTTCTTTTTGAGACAGTATTCGCAATATGAGACAATCAGGTGCCTCAAATGAGACACCTGATCAGGCTTCAAAGGGAGGGTTCTTCGTGGGTAACACAGTGGATGGCGCCGAGACCCCAGATGAGGTCACTGCAATCGATGCCGACAACTTCACGGCCGGGGAAGCACTTCTGGAGCACTTCGATAGCCTGCTGGTCACGGGAACAGCGATAGGTCGGCACAAGAACCGCCGTGTTGGCAATGTAGAAGTTGGCATAGCTGGCGGGAAGCCGTTCACCGTCATAAAATACCGGTTCGGGCATGGACAGCCTGACAATCTCAAGCGGACGGCCTTCAAGATCGGTGAAACTCTCCAGCCTGCGCAGATTATCCTGAAGGATCTCGTAATTCTCGTCTTCCGGGTCATCCTCGACAACGGTGACGACCGTTGACGACCCTACAAAACGGGTCATGTCATCGACATGGCCATCGGTATCATCGCCAACGATGCCATCACCGAGCCATAACACCTTTCGTATGCCAAGGTAGTACCCCAGGCGCTCCTCGATCTCCTGACGGCTCAATCCGGGGTTTCTGTTCGGGTTGAGCAGGCAGGCCTCGGTCGTCAGGAGCAACCCTTCGCCATTCACATCGATAGCGCCGCCCTCGAGAACCATCCCGGGAACGATTCGGGGCAGACCCTGAGCTTCAGCTACTCTTGCCGGAACGGCATCGTCATCGTCATATGGCTCGTACTTTCCTCCCCAGGCGTTGTAATCCCAGTCGAGAATCACTTTGTCCCTTTTGCCGTCCTGTTCACGGAAAACATAGTTCGGTCCGTGATCGCGGCACCAGGCGTCATTGGTGGGAATGCTATGGTAGGTGATACGGCTCGTATAACGCCCTTCAGGATCTTTAACCCTGAGAAGCTCCCGGGCCTGCATCTCCATGGCTTCATCGAGCACATTGATGTTTACCGCTTCGGAGCGGCTGAGCTGCCAGGCAAGCTCGGCAAATACTGCCGGCACCGGTTCGAATTTCCCTGGCCACGATTCGAGCTTGTGCGGCCACGAAAGCCAGGTCGAGCTGTGTTTCGCCCATTCGGGCGGCATGAAATATCTGGGTTCAGTCATCGGTATACCTCTTGTACAATGACGGTTATAAGGAATGCTTCGCAGCACCGGCCTCGATTCGAAGAATGCGCTGTAGCACGGGTGGGTGCGAATAGTTCAGAAATACGAAGAAGGGATGCGGAGTGAGGTTCGACAGGTTCGCGCGTGAAAGTTTCTTCAGCGCGTCGGCAAGTGCCATGCCTCCGGAATAGGTGGAAACGGCGAAATGGTCTGCCTGAAACTCATGATGCCTTGAGAGCATCTGCAGAAGCATGGAAAGAATAAACTCGACCGGAGTGTAGAGCAGCATGAAAAACAGAAGACTGGCGTATACAGAGGTCTCCTGCATGTAAAAAGCGTCGAACAGCAGCCGGTTGTTCATGAACAGGGAGAGCAGGAAAAATACCGCTCCCATGTTGAGTGTGCTGAGCACCATCGAGATGAGGATGTGCTTCTTGCGATAGTGCCCTATCTCGTGTGCGAGCACGGCTACCAGCTCATCCTGGGTATGATTGGCGATAAGGGTATCGAAGAGGGCTATACGCTTGTTCCTGCCAAAACCGGTGAAAAATGCGTTCGCTTTCGATGAGCGTTTCGAGCCATCGATGACATAGATGCCGGCAAGAGGAAAGTGGACGCTCGCCGCATAGTCCATGATCGCTTTCCTGAGCGAACCCTCCCCGAGCGGTGTGAACTTGTTGAAGATCGGCATGATCAGCGTCGGCGCCACATACTGCAGCAGCAGGCTGAACAGCGTGACACCTGCCCATGCCCAGAACCAGGCGAGCGATCCTCCATGTTCGAAAAACCAGATGATAAGCGCCAGGAGCGGCCCGCCAAGCAGAATGCCCAGGACGAAGGTTTTCAGCAGATCGGCCACAAATACCTGCGGCGTGGTTTTGTTGAAGCCGAAGCGCTCTTCGAGCACGAAAGTATTGTAGATCCTGAACGGCAGGCCCACAAGCGACTGGAGCAACAGCAGCGCCCCGGTGAAGAGCACTCCGGTGACGACCGTATCAAAGCCGAAACCACGTACGAACCTGTCGAGCAGGTTGAAACCACCGGTGAACCAGAAAACGAGCAACAGGAAGAGATCGAAGGCCCCGTCCGTGATCGAAAAAAGGGTGTTGGCCCTGAGATACTCCTGCGAGCGGCGGTAGGCATCGCCTTCGTAAACACCCCGGAACTGCTCCGGGATGTCGGGCGAGGCTGCCCTGAGATTCAGGATATCCGCAACAAGCCTGACCAGAAAGGCCACCAGCAGCGTCAGGAGGATAAGGGCGCCATAAACGTTCATGCTCCTCCCGGCTTACTCGTCGATCCAGCGTCGGGTCAGGTCGCCGAACGAATCGACTCGCCGATCCCTCATGAACGGCCAGTGGGACCGGTAGAACGAAATACGGGACAGATCGCAGTCGGCATACAGAATCTCTTCGTCACCATGTGCGGCTTCGGAGATCACCTGGCCGAACGGATCGGAGACAAAACTGTTACCCCAGAACTCGAGCTCTCCCTCGGTACCGGCACGGTTTGCCGCCGCGACGAAAACTCCATTGGCAACCGCGTGCCCGAGCTGAACGGTTTTCCAGGCCTGGCGCTGCGATGCCCTGACCTCGCTTGAGGTTTCGGAAACCGCCCAGCCGATGGCGGTCGGGTAAAACAGGATATCGGCTCCATGAAGAGCCGTAAGCCTTGCAGCCTCCGGATACCACTGATCCCAGCAGATCAGGACGCCGATGTTCGCATAACGCGTCCTGAACACCTTGTAACCGAGGTCACCCGGTATGAAATAGAACTTCTCATAGAAACCGGGGTCGTCAGGGATATGCATCTTCCGGTACTTGCCGAGATAGCTGCCATCGGCATCGATGACGGCTGCGGTATTGTGATGGAGCCCTTTGGCCCGAAGTTCGAACATCGAGGCCACGATGACCACTTCAAGTTCACGTGCGAGCTCCTGGAGCACTGCCGTCGACGGCCCTGGAATCGGCTCGGCATAGCCGAACGGTTCATACTCTTCGGTCTGACAGAAATAGAGCGTCGTGAAAAGCTCCTGTAGGCAAACGATACGGGCTCCACCAGCAGCTGCTTCGCGAATGCGGCTCACCGCCTTTTCAAGGTTTTCAGCCGGATTTTCACGGCATGACATCTGGACGAGCGCGATACGTACGGGGTCGGAATGCATGACTATGGAAAGATTGTGTGAATGATCAACCCGGCGGAGAACAGCAGTCCATGGACCGTCAGCACCTTGCCGGTGCCTGCCAGGACGAGGTTGAGCGCCTTGCCCTCCGAACTGTAGAGCTTGCGGACCATACCGATGGCCAGGGGCAGGCTCAGCAGTGAGAGCAGGCACCAGATCGAGTAGCCGGAGAATACCAGATAGACGGGGACGCAGTAGGCGAGCACCGTCAGAAGAAGATACAGCATCCGGGCACCGGATGCGCCGATTCTGGCCGGCAGAGTCATTTTGCCCACCTTTCTGTCGGTGTCGATGTCACGGATGTTGTTGACCAGCAGGATGTTGACCGAAAAGGCCCCGGGAGCCGCCGCCGCGACGAGCACCGATGAAGAGAGGGTAAGCGCCTGGACATAATAGGCACCTCCGACTGCGACGAGACCGAAAAAGATGAATACGAAGACGTCACCAAGGCCTGAATAGGCGATGGGAAAGGGACCTCCGGTGTAAGCCCAGGCAAACAGCAGCGACAGTATGCCGATAAGCAGGATCTGCCACCCGCCAATGTACACCAGATAAAGGCCGAGAAAGAACACGGATATCATGAGCATCGCAGAGACCCGGATCATGGTCTGTTCGCTGATGATGCCCGCGGCAACGGTCCTGGTGGGACCCAGCCGCTCACTGGTATCGGCTCCCTTGCGAAAGTCGTAGATCTCGTTGATGAAATTGGTCGCCACCTGGATTCCAAGAGCGCAGACGAGCGCGACAAGAGCAGGAATCGGACGAAACTTCCCGTCGGCAGCGGCAAGCGCCGAAGCCAGTACCACGGGAATCGCTCCGGCCGGCAACGTTTTCGGCCTGATGGCCAGAAGCCACGACTGAACTGCCGATGGTTTCGATGATACAGAAGTTGACATGCTGTGTTACTGCGCCTTGTTCTCTTTGGCCATCCGGACGCTGCTGAACACGTTCCGGATCTTTTCTCCAGGCTTGATGTAGGAGAGGCTGTGCCGTACGGCCATGGTAGCCTCACTCAGGCCTGTCTGGATGATCTTCAGCTTTCCGGGATAATAGGCGATATCACCGGCTGCGTAAAGGCCGTCGACCGAGGTTTTCATATGGGTGTCGACCACCAGGGCGTTGTCCTGCAGTTCGAGATCCCATCCGGCCAATGGTCCGAGATTCGACTTGAAGCCGATCAGAATGAGCAGGCGTTCGGCATCGACCGTTGTCTCGTTACCGCTCCGCGACCGCATATGCAACCGGGAAAGGGCTCCATCGACCTCCTCGATGCACCTGACCTCGGTATCGAGATGCACGGCCAGACGTCCTGCATCCCTGGCTTCCAGCACTTCATGGGCTGTCTTGCCATGGCCCTGGAATTCATGGCCACGATGCACGAGGGTCACCGATTCGGCAACCTTCATGAGACCGACCGTCCAGTCGAGCGCGGAATCCCCTCCACCGACGATGACCACCTTCCGGCCTTTGAAATCGTTGACCGATCTGACGGCGTAAAAAACAGAAGTTCCGACAAGATGGCTGATGTCGCCAAGCTGAGGCAATGTCCTCGGTTCGAAAGCGCCAAGGCCGGCCGCGATCAGCAGCGCCCTGGAACGGTACACACTGCCGGTGTTGGTTTCGGTCTCGAAGGTGCCGTCTTCGAGCTTGGTGTACCGCACAACGGTTTCACCCAGCACAACATCCGGATTGTAGCGTTCGGCCTGTTTCCAGAGACTCTCGACGAGGCTTATGGCAGGCACTTCGGGAAAACCGGCGACATCGTAGATATGTTTTTCGGGATACAGCGCTGCAAGCTGGCCACCAAGCTGCGACATGCTCTCGATGATCCTGCAGGTGATATTGTTCATACCGCACTGAAAGGCCGCAAAAATGCCAGTGGGACCGCCACCGATGATGGTGAGATCCCGCATATCCCTGTGATCGGTCGTTTCGTTATGGATATCGAACATCGTTATGATTGAACCTTGAATATGTTAGCCGTGGCGCCGGGGGCTCAGTTGCCGCGATCCGACTTTTTCAGGTAGATCATCCCTTCAGGATCGACCATGCCATAGAGGATGGCGATCAGATGATCATTTTCATCCAGCTCGTGGATTTCGACATGCGCAGCGTCCTGCTTGGTTACCTGGTCGCCCGCATCGTTCTTGAAGAAAAAGACAGCCCGGACACCACCATGAGGCGTGTCGCCGGCAAACTGATAGGTACCGTCCCCGAGCTCATCGAGGGCACATCCCGGATTTTTGGCGTCGATCGGACAGCTTGCACACTGAGAGTAGAAACCCTCTTCCGAATCGGCGTAGTCGCAAACAGGAAATTTCATGACGCGTTCTCCTTTTTCATAACTGCTGGTTTGGGCCGCTCCTCCTTTCGTCCACTATTGATTCCACGAGGAACAAACGTCCCGCTATCCCCACAGAAAGGGCCACAGGAGCCGATAAACGGGGTTGACGGGAACCGCTCGGCAAGTAAAACGGGTCGCTGGACGATCTGGAAGGTATACCCTTGAATGCGGCCCAATATAACACCTTTAATATATTGTTGCAGATTCAAAGTTTTGTGATTTCTTAAGAGCTTTGCTATTCTGTCAGCAGCAACAATCCGATTAACAAACGCCGCCATACGATGCTAGCCAAAAGGATCATTCCCTGCCTCGACGTCCGTGACGGACGAGTTGTCAAGGGTATCAATTTCGAAGGACTCAGGGACGCCGGCTCCATTCTTGAACAGGCCAGGTTCTATAACGGCGAAATGGCGGACGAACTGGTGTTTCTCGACATATCGGCATCGCTCGAATCCCGAAGGACAACACTCGAGGAGGTGCTCAAAGTTTCCGGCGAGGTCTTTATACCCCTGACGGTAGGAGGCGGCATCAGTTCGGTTGAAAGAGCCCGTGACGCATTCCTGCATGGGGCCGACAAGGTGTCGGTCAATACGGCGGCAGTCAAAGAACCCGAGCTGATCTCCCGGATTGCTGAAAAGTTCGGTTCACAAGCCGTTGTCGTGGCAATCGATGTCAAGAAAATCAACGGCGAATACATCGTCCATACCCATTCGGGCAAGAACTCGACCGGTATGGAGGCCGTAGAGTGGGCACACCGAGTGCAGGAACTTGGAGCAGGGGAAATTCTGCTGACGAGCATGGACCGCGACGGCACCAAAGAGGGTTACGACAACGATATTCTGTGCAGGATATCCACTTCGGTCCACATCCCGGTCATCGCATCGGGAGGTGCAGGAAATCTCGAACATCTCTACGAAGGATTCACGAAAGGACATGCCGATGCCGCGCTTGCCGCGTCGATCTTCCATTTCCGCCAGCATTCGATACGTGAGGCGAAGGAGTATCTCCGTAACCGGGGCATTGCGGTAAGGCTGTGAGTAGTGACAAGTGACGAGTGACGGGGGAAGAGTGACGAGTGACGGGTGACGGGTGACGAGTGACGGGTGACGAGTGACGGGTAGCGAGTGACGAGTGACGAGTGACGGGGGACGAGTGACGGGTAGCGAGTGACGGGTAGCGAGTGACGGGTAGCGAGTGACGGGTAGCGAGTGACGAGTGACGAGTGACGGGTGACGAGTGACGAGTGACAAGTGACGGGTGACGAGTGACGAGTGACAAGTGACAAGTAAAGATTCATCACTCAGCATTCAGTATTCAGCATTCCTCACTCAGCATTCCTCACTCAGCATTCAGCACTCATCATTCAGCATTCAGCATTCAGCACTCCTCACTCAGCATTCAGCACTCAGCATTCATCACTCAGCATTCAGCATTCAGCACTCCTCACTCAGCATTCAGCATTCAGCACTCCTCACTCAGCATTCAGCATTCAGCACTCCTCACTCAGCATTCATCACTCAGCATTCAGCATTCAGCACTCGTAACGCCGATCCAGTCGAGCTCCAGGCAGAAAGGCCCCTCCTGCTTCGAGGCGATGAGAAAACCTATCTGCACGATCTTCCCGGGGTCCATAGGCGGTGCTCCGGATACGGTCGCCCCCCTGAACAGAGGCCTGAATGCAGAAAACGGCAGATCGATCTCCATCCACTGCCCTTCAACCGTACCGAAATCACAGGCATACACCACGCCGTCGAAGCGTGCATCGTTTCTGACCCTGAAACTGTACCGTTTTCCATCCCCCATCACCCTGATCCTGAAACGGTCGAAAGCCGAGAAATCGTGACGCTCAAGCGTTGTCCTGACCGAAGCAAAACCGCCATTCCGATCCAGGGACAGTACTCCCGAAAAAATCGCGGGTTTGCCGGAGTCTGACTGCAGGGCGCTGTGTGAAACACCGCCCATGACCACATCGTCAACATTGCGCCACTCGAGGCAACGCGACCTGAAATCACAGATTATCGATACATCACTCATGGTGGACCAGAATTTCAGTTAGCCCAGCGCCGTCGTATCAACGGCAACTGCCGCAATAGCGGTATTACCAGGATATACACGAACAGACCGGCCCCATCCGCCAGAATGTCGGCAAAATCCGAACTGCGCCAGGGAAGAAACGATTGCACGTATTCGATCAGAAAGCCGAACCCGATGACCAGCAAAACCTTCATGAAACCGAACCCTGATCCGGGAAAAGAGAAATCGGCAAGCATCGAAAGGCTGAAAAACGCCAGCGCGTGAAGAAGCTTGTCTCCGTTACTGACCTGTGGGTCGAACGGCTTTGGAATGGTCGCTTCATACATGATGAAACTCATGGCTGCGATAAAAAGCAACCTGACTGCAAAGGTGATGGTTTTTCTCAAACTGTATCCCTCATGAAATGACGGTCTGTCGAACCGGTAAAACCCATTATGCATCGCAAGAACCTGAATCGAAGGAACCACGTCGCCAAGAAGGCAGGACGCTGTTGAAAATTGCATCTTCAATTCCCTACATTACCACATGATAACCATTATGCAAACCTGATCATTTCCACAACGATACCTATGCACCGATTCTTTTCATCCTCCCGTTGGCTCGTCATCATCGCCGTTACCGGTTCATTCATCGCAGGCACGGCAATGCTCGTTTTTGGCGGTTTTTCGGTCATAAGACTTCTTGCAGAGCTGCTGCAAACCGGTGACTTTGGAGGAAAAGCAGCAAAAACACTTGCACTCGGCTTTATCGAAGCTGTCGACCTCTTCCTGCTCGGAACAGTTTTCCAGATCATCGCGATGGGCCTGTACGAACTCTTCATCGACGATACGATTCCGGTTCCTTCATGGCTCGTCATCCATACGCTTGACGACCTGAAAAGCAAGCTGCTCGGAGTCGTCGTGGTTGTCATGGCTGTCGTCTTTCTCGGTCATGTCATCAACTGGCATGGAGAACAGGAGATCATCTGGATCGGCGGTGCCATCGCACTGGTCGTATCATCGATGACGTTTTTCCTGGCATACGGAAAGAAAAAATGACCGAATGCAGGCTCCCCGCGTTCAGAACCATTTGCGTGACCGGTAGAACTTTACCATCCACAACACGATACTTCCCATAAGGGCAAGTACATAAAAGTAACCCCAGTGCCACTCCAGTTCCGGCATGTAATGAAAATTCATACCGTACAGGCCTGCGATGAACGAGAGCGGCATGAAAATGGTGGCGATCATGGTAAGAAACTTCATCACCTCGTTCATCCGGTTGTTGACCGCCGCAAGATAGGTCTCCTGCATGCCGGTCACGATATCGCGGAACACCTCGACCGTATCGATAACCAGGATGATGTGGTCGTAGACATCCCTGAAGTAGGGTTCGACCGGATCGCCGATCAGCCTGAAATCATCACGCATCAGGCTCCCCACAGCCTCCCTGAGCGGCCATACCGATTTGCGCAGGATGATAAGCTCGCGTTTCAGGGCATAGATCGACTCGAAGGTATGCCGGTCGTAATGTTCGAGCAGCCCCTCTTCCAGCCGGTCGATGGTATTTTCGACCTCTTCGAGAATGGAAAGACAGTGGTCGACAACGGCGTCGATCAGTGCATACGCCAGAAAATCCGCGCTATTACGCCTGACCTTGGTACCTGAATTGGCTATCCTCTGGCGCACGGCATCGAACATGTCACCCGGCATTTCCTGGAAAGTTATCACCACTCCGTCGGTCAGGATGATACTGAGCTGCTCCCGAGTGATACTGGCGTCATCACCGGAGTATTCGAGCATCTGCAACACCATGTAGACATAACGGTCGAAATCCTCGACCTTTGCCCGTTGCCCTGTATGCAGGATATCCTCGAGGGTCAGTGATTCGATACCGAACACTTCGCCGGCCCTGGCGATCAGGGTGACGTCATGCAGTCCGTCGATATTGATCCAGACGACCTTGTGGCTCTCCCTGAATGGCAGGCACTCGCGCAGGTCCGACAGCGTTCGAACGACGGTCTGCTCATCGGAATAGGCAATCATCGTGATGACCGGCTTTTCAAGCCGCTTCTCACCGATATGAATGAGCGTTCCCGGTGGTTTTCCGGCAGTCTTCGAACGACGTTTGAGCACTTTTCCACCGATGTCCGTCCTGTCATGATCCTGGGGTTGCACCGGATCGGGAGGGAGATCTTTCTTCATAAAAAACCGTCCTTGGGTTCACTAACCTGAAACACATCCTTTTACAAAATACTCACCAGAGATCAACCAGAACCATTTCAACACTCCGAGGTGAAGAAATTTCCAGAAACAGCGTTGATAAACATACGCCGACCTTGCCCGAAAGCAACCTGCTGCAGGTTTTTCGATTCGTCAGCGTCAAAATAATCGGGCAGTCGGTGAAAATGTTATGAGCCAGCAACCATCCGGAGGCAAAACCATGCGCATGCGATTGTGGATTCTGTCATTGTTCGGTCTGTTCATGCTTGCGGGATGTTCCACTATTTCCGTCGTCAGTGATTACGACAGCAGCATACCTTTCGGTTCCTACCGTAGCTATCGATGGTCAGCGGATTCCCCTGCTCCGAATGGCAACGACCTGCTCGCCAGGAATCCGCTCATTTACAAACGGATCAGAACCGCCGTGGACCGTGAGCTTCAGGCCAAAGGCTTCGTCCCCAGGGAGAAAGGGCCTGTGGATTTTACCGTGTCGGTTCATGCCGGCATAAGGGAGCGGGTCATGGTCGAGCAACCGACGATCTCATTTGCCTGGCGCCAGGGGTATTACCGGGGCAGACACGGATACTACTCCGGTGTCTGGTATGATCCTTACGGTCCATATCCAAGAATGACCTACTACGAAGAGGGTACACTCATCATCGATATCTATGACGGCAGAAGCGGTGAGATGGCATGGAGAGGAATCGGCAGCGGAATCCTGAGCGACTACTACTCCACCGAATCGATGCATCGCGACCTGGACGCGGCTGTAGCCAAAGTGCTGGCTAAATTCCCGCCCCTGACGAGGTAAGGCCATCTCAACAACCTGGTTGAACACCAATAACGGAGGGCGGACATTCCTGTCCGCCACATGGCGGGTTGGAAAACCCGCCCTCCGTTCAATTTGTTCAGCTTTTGAAACAGCCTCACCTCATCACGACCAGGGCTCCCAGCGCCAGTCACGTATCTCCGGCATGTCCTCGCCGTAGGTACGGATATACTCCTTATGTTCGATGAGCCGGTCACGCACGAACTGTTTCAGATAGGCCGCCCGATCCCGAAGTTTGGGAACACGGTTGGCGACATCGGCCACCAGATGGAAGCGGTCGAGGTCGTTCATCACCACCATGTCGAATGGCGTCGTCGTCGTACCCTCCTCCTTGTATCCGCGCACATGCAGGTTGTTGTGGTTATTGCGCCGGTAGGTCAGACGGTGGATCAGCCAGGGATAGCCGTGGTAGGCGAAAATGATCGGACGGTCAGTGGTGAACAGGTCGTCGAACTCACGGTCGTCAAGGCCATGCGGATGCTCCTCTTTCGGCTGCAGGGTCATGAGGTCCACCACGTTGACCACCCTGATCTTCAGGTCGGGCACCTGCTTCCTCAGGATATCGACGGCGGCAAGGGTCTCCAGCGTTGGCACATCACCGGCACATGCCATGACCACGTCAGGATCTCCATGGCCCCGGTCGTTCGAGGCCCACTCCCAGATACCGATGCCGGTCGTGCAGTGACGCACGGCCGACTCCATGTCGAGCCACTGCCATGCAGGCTGCTTGCCGGCCACGATCACGTTGATGTAGTTGCGCGACCTCAGGCAGTGGTCCGTGACCGAAAGCAGCGTGTTGGCGTCCGGAGGAAGGTAGACCCTGATCACCTCCGCCTTCTTGTTCACGACATGGTCGATGAATCCCGGGTCCTGATGGGAAAAGCCGTTATGATCCTGACGCCAGACATGGGAGGTCAGGAAGTAGTTCAGCGAGGCGATAGGACGACGCCACGGGATTTCGCTGTCGGTGATCTTGAGCCATTTGGCATGCTGGTTGAACATCGAGTCCACGATATGGATGAACGCCTCGTAGCAGGAAAAGAAACCATGCCGGCCGGTCAGCAGGTACCCTTCGAGCCACCCCTGGCAGGTGTGCTCCGAAAGAATCTCCATCACCCGTCCATCGGGCGACAGATGGTCGTCTGACGGCAGTTTCTCGGCCATCCAGCTCCGGTTGGTCTCTTCGAAAAGGTCTCCCAGGCGGTTCGAAGCGGTCTCGTCAGGACCGAACACCCGGAAGTTGGCGCTCGACTCGTTCAGCTTCATCACATCGCGCAGAAAACGGGCCATCGGCTTCGGAGCCTCGGCCTCGACAGAACCGGGTTTGTTGACTTCGATCGCATAATCACGGAAATCGGGCATACGCAGCTCCTTGAGCAAGAGGCCGCCGTTGGCATGCGGGTTGTCGCCCATACGCCGTTTTCCTTTCGGCGCGAGTGCCTGAAGATCGGGACGCAGCACGCCATCCGGACTGAACAGCTCCTCGGCACGATAGCTTTTCAGCCAGTTTTCGAGCAACTGCAGATGTGCAGGGTTGCTCCTGACCTCCCCGAAAGGCACCTGATGTGACCTCCAGCTCCCCTCCGCAGGCTTGCCATCGACCTCTTTGGGACCGGTCCAGCCCTTTGGCGATCGCAGCACAATCATAGGCCAGCGCGGTCGTTCCACGCTGCCTCCCTCGCGCGCCTTTCGCTGGATGGCGGCAATCTCGTCGAAGCAGCGGTCCATCGTTGCGGCCATCGCCTGGTGCATCGCTTCGGGGTCGTCGCCTTCGACGAAGTAAGGCTGATAACCATAGCCGATCATCAGGCTTTCAAGCTCATCATGAGGAATCCTGGCCAGAACGGTCGGATTGGCGATCTTGTAACCGTTCAGATGCAGAATTGGCAGAACCGCTCCGTCACGCTCCGGATTCAGGAACTTGTTGCTGTGCCAGGCAGTGGCGAGCGGACCTGTCTCGGACTCTCCGTCACCGACCACACAGGCGACGATCAGATCGGGATTGTCGAACACAGCCCCATAGGCATGGGCGATCGAATACCCAAGCTCACCCCCCTCATGGATGGAGCCTGGAGTCTCGGGGGCGACGTGGCTGGGAATGCCGCCAGGGAAAGAGAACTGGCGGAACAGGCGCTTCATGCCGGCCTCGTCGAACGACACATCCGGATAATATTCACTGTATGTCCCTTCGAGCCAGACATTGGCCACCAGTGCAGGTCCGCCATGGCCGGGGCCTGCAATATAGACGATATCGAGCTCCCGGTTCCTGATGATCCGGTTCAGATGGACGTATAAAAAATTCAGGCCGGGCGTCGTTCCCCAATGTCCCAGCAGACGGGGCTTGACATGCACGGGAAGCAGCGGTTCCTTCAGCATCGGGTTGTCAAGGAGGTAGATCTGGCCAACCGACAGGTAGTTGGCTGCCCGCCAGTATGCCTGTATGAGATCGAGTTCCTGAGGAGTGAGCGGTTGTTCTGAGACTGTAGGGTTCATCATTGCGGTAATTTTGATCAGATTGACATACACGATCCGGAAATGGCCTTTCCGGTTTCATCGTGTTTCGAGCAGACGGCGTGTCTGTCGCACCATGGTCAGCTCTTCGTTTGTTTTCATGACTTTGACGACAACCGGTGACGAACCATGTGAAATAACCTGCATATCTTCGCGATTTTTCAGCGGATCGAGCCGGATGCCCATGAATTCGAGACCTGTACAGATTCGCCTGCGGATGTCGCAGGCATGCTCTCCAATGCCTCCGGTAAACACCAGCATATCGAGCCCGCCGAGTGTCGCGGCAAGGGCTCCGATCTGCTTGCGGGCCTGATAGCAGAAGAGCTCTATGGCTGCATGGGCAGGATCGCTTGCATTCTCGGCATCGAGCAGGTCCTGCATGTCATCACTCAGACCCGATACACCGAGCATGCCGGACTTGCGGTTCACCAGCTCCCTGATCTCAGCCGCCTTCATGTGTTTGTTCTGCATGAGGAACAGGAGAACGCCCGGATCGAGATCGCCGGTCCTCGTGCCCATGACCATCCCTCCGGCCGGCGAGAAACCCATGGTCGTATCGATACTTTTCCCGTCCCTGACGGCGACCATGCTGGCGCCATGTCCAAGGTGGGCGATAATGAGTCTTCCCTTCCGGGCAAGCGGCTCCCGATGCACGGCCAGTTCGGCAAGAATGTACTCGTAGGAAAGACCATGGAAACCGTAACGCTGAACGCCTTCACTCCGATATGGCTCGGGAAGCGGATAGATGCGGGCCTCCCGGGGCATGGTGGTATGAAACGCCGTATCGAAACAGGCTACCTGGAACACGCCGGGAAAGACCCAGGCGGCATGGCGTACGGCATTCAGTGCCTGGGGAAGATGTTCCGGAGCGTAAGGAACCAGTTCCGTGATCGATGAGATGAGTTCGGGGGAGATTTTTTCAGGGGCGGTGTGGCGTGGTCCACCATGGACAATCCGGTGACCGATCGCATCGGGCATACCGGGGCCATGCTCCCGAAGCCAGGTAAAAACCTGCCTGCAGGCCGAGGCATGATCCGCTGTCTCAAATCGCTTGCATTCAAGAAAGTTACCCTCGGCATCCGTAACCGAAAATCGTTCGTCCTTCAACCCTATCCTGGTGAGCGTTCCGGTGAAAAGCAGGTCGTCAGTGCTGGCGCTCTCGTAGAGGGAAAACTTGATGCTCGAAGAGCCGGTGTTGACGGCAAGAATAGTAACTGTAGGCCTCATGAGAGTTTCTCCTTCCTGATATCCATCAAAAACTTAAACTGGAGCAGTGCAGTCCCGGTGAACAACCTTATGAATTTACCCGATACAGAACACTAACCCGCACCGTATCGCGTTACGTTCCTGTAAAAACCGGACGCCTTGGCACCGGGATAACATTCGAACACCCCGAAACGGTTTTCTTTAATAAAAAGCATAATTTAGATGAACAAACCGCGCCGTATGGACAAAAGAGATCTCAGAGACCTGATATCGGCTGAACGGATCGAAGAACGAATCCGCGACCTGGGCAAAAACATCACGAATGACTATGCCGGATGCCCGGAGCTTGTCGTGATCTGCGTGCTGAACGGTGCGTTCATGTTCACCGCCGATCTGGTCCGTCATATCGATCTTCCCTGCCGCATCGAATTCCTGAGGGCTTCGAGCTATGGAAACCGTCAGACCTCGTCCGGCAAGGTAACCATCACCCATGATATCGATATCGGAAAGCGTCACGTACTCCTTGTCGAGGACATCGTCGATACGGGACTGACGATCTCCGGCATCATTGCTGAACTGCGCAATCTCGATCCCCTCTCTCTCCGGGTCTGCACGCTTCTCGACAAACCGTCGCAAAGAAGGGTCATGGTCAGCCCCGACTATACCGGTTTCACCATTCCCGCCTATTTCGTCGTAGGATATGGCCTCGATATCGCCGGAAAATTCCGTGAGTTACCGTACATTGGCGTTTACCGTCCATGAATACCTGACGATAATGTCGCCACTCTGATACATAAATCCTGCAAATACCGCTCCAGAGCACCTGCCCTGAAAGACTTGCTACATTTTCGTCTGTTTTCCCCTAACATTCCTCATTTTAGCCCTAATAATTTTAGGATCTTTATTATATTTACCTTAATTAAAAACAACACCAGACTCACAAGACCTAATCAGCACATGCCTGAAGGAATGACCGCCCCGCCCACAGCGACTCGCGGGCCATGGATCATCGATACGACCCTCAGGGACGGGGAACAGGCTCCTGGGGTGGTCTTCAGGCGTCCGGAAAAGAAGCGCATCGCGAAGCTTCTGGCTGAAGCCGGTGTCAGTGAAATCGAAGTCGGCTACCCGGCCATAAGCGCATCGGAACGGAAGGTTATCCGGGAAATAGCAGCCATGAACCTCCCGGTAAGACTCACTTCATGGTCAAGGGCAAACCGTAACGATATCGATCATGCCGCCGCGTGCGCGACCAGGGCTGTTCATATCAGTTTTCCGCTCTCGCCGCTCTATCTCGGCCTCATGAAAAAGGAGTACTCCTGGGTTCAGGAACAGCTGCATGAGCTCGTCTCCTATGCAAGAGGCATGTTCGACTATGTCAGCGTCGGAGCACAGGATGCCACAAGAGCCGGCTGGGAGCTTCTCGAACGATTCGTGACCGATGCCTCATCCGCCGGAGCTGACCGGGTCAGAATCGCCGATACCGTGGGGATCTCGACCCCACTGTCGATCATCGAAATGGCGAAAAGGCTTGCCTCATATACAATACCTCTGGAATTTCATGCGCACAATGACCTCGGCATGGCATCCGCCAATGCCCTGACGGCACTCGAAGCGGGTTTTGCAGCAGTCAGTGTATCGGTGACGGGTCTCGGCGAACGGGCAGGTAATGCGGCACTCGAAGAGCTCGCCGTTGCCATCGCGCTGTCAACCACCATGGAACCCCGCATCGACACCACCAGACTTGCTGTCCTCTGCGATGTGGTTGCCGCCGCAGCCGGTCGTTCGATCCAGGACCAGAAACCCGTGGTTGGGCGCGCCGCTTTCCAGCATGAATCCGGCATTCACTGTGCGGCACTGCTTCAGGAACCACTGTCGTATCAGCCATTCCTGCCCGCTCAGGTAGGACGTAAACATTTCGAGATGGTCATCGGCAAACACTCAGGCTCCGCCGCAATACGGGATCATTTCAGAAAGAGAGGAATCGACCTTTCACGGGAGGAGTCTCTCGATGTGCTCGAAATGGTGCGCATAGCCGCAGACCGCCGTAAACGTGCACTGCGGGAAGAGGAGCTCGATGCCATTTATAAGCAATACTGTAAAACACGTATCAAACTACCCCAGTAGTTATGCTCATACCACAACAGCAGGAACAAAGCAGCATCAGCCTACTCGCCGAAGTGAGCAGGACGGTGAACAACGAAGAGGACATCAGCAAGGTCCTTCGTCTCGTGCTGTTCATCCTGTCCGAGCACATGAACATGCTGCGAGGCATGATCACCATCCTGAACCGCGATACCAACGAAATCGTGATCAACGAATCGTTCGGCCTGAGCGAAACTGAGAGCCAGCGAGGTCGCTACAAGGTCGGCGAAGGCATCATCGGCAAGGTGGTCAAATCCGGCAAACCGGCTATCGTGCCCAGAATCAACGAGGAACCGCTCTTTCTTGACCGGACCGGTTCCAGAAGCAAGGAGAAAAAGGAGGAGCTCTGTTTCATCTGCGTACCGATCAAAGCGGGAGTCGAGGTGATCGGCACCCTGAGTGCCGACCGACGGATTTCGGCTCCCTATGAGGGCGCTTCTGCCAGAAGAAGCAAGGTCGAGGAGGCTCGAAAGGATACGCTCCAGTACTATGTCGACCTGCTTTCGATCATCGCGGCCATGATTTCACAGGCTGTGAGGATCAAACAGCTGGCTGCCGAAGAGAAATCGGGAACTCCGCGCCCTGTGGCCCAGGCAGTCAGCGTTTCAAGTCACGTCGCAAGTGAGGAGGAGAGTGAGGATGAACTGGGAGAGTCCATGCGGCCTGGAAATATCATCGGCAATTCCAAGCCGATGATGTCGCTGTTCCGGATGATCGACAAGATCGCCCGTACCAACGCAACAGCCCTGATCCTTGGCGAGAGCGGCGTCGGAAAGGAGCTGGTGGCCAATGCCATTCATTTCAAGAGCCTGAGAGCCGAAAAACCATTCATCAAGTTCAACTGTGCAGCACTTCCGGAGAGTATCGTCGAAAGCGAGCTTTTCGGACATGAGCGCGGAGCATTCACAGGGGCTGCTTCACAGAGGCATGGACGTTTCGAGCTCGCAGATGGTGGATCGATCTTTCTGGACGAGGTCGGCGAGCTGAGTCTGACCGTGCAGGCCAAACTGCTGAGGATCATCCAGGAAAAGGAGTTCGAGCGACTGGGCGGCACGAAAACCATCAAGACGGATGTGAGGATCATCGCGGCCACGAACCGGAACCTCGAAGATCAGATCCGTGAGGGCGCTTTCCGCGAAGATCTCTACTACCGTCTGAACATTTTCCCGATCACCGTACCTGCTCTCCGGGAACGCAAAACAGACATCATGCTTCTGGCGGACTACTTCGTCGAGAAGTTCAATGCACTCAACCACAAGGGCATACGGCGTATCTCCACCACAGCCATCGACATGCTTGTCCGCTACCACTGGCCAGGCAATGTCCGGGAACTGCAGAACTGCATCGAGCGGGCGGTGATCCTGAGCGAGGACAACGTCATCCACGGCTACCATCTGCCCCCTTCGCTGCAGACTGCCGAATCGAGCGGGACACCGTACACCGGATCGCTCCAGCAGAAGCTTGACGCCATCGAGAACGAGATGATCATCGAGGCGCTCAAGCGCACCAAGGGGAACATGTCACGTGCTGCTGCGCAGCTTGGTCTGTCTGACAGAATCATGGGTCTGAGAATGAAAAAGTTCGGCATCGACTACCGTAAGTTCAGAACCTGAGAGCTTTTCGAACATCCCGGCCATCACCGGCGACTACCCGTAACAGCCAGTAATCGTTCCTGCTATACACCGGGCCCTGCTCCCACGCAGAGTCCCGGTGTATAGAGGCATTGTGTATAAAGCGGCGTTTTTATTACCTTACCGAAAAGGATGAGAACTGCATCCCCAGCATGTTCTCGGAGATCTGGACACTCCTGCTGCCAGAACCAGGCGGATAAAACATCTTCTGTTCGTATTTCCAGATAACCCCAGCTTATCATGAATCTCTGGACTCGAAAGAACGCTCCTGAACCATTTCACTATGGACAGATCGAATTCCGCCCGGAATGGCGCATCGAGAACCCGGAAACCGGATTCCATTACTTCAGCGGCATAATACCCGGCAAGCTTTTTTTCACCTCCATGGGAGGCCTGGCCAGCCAGGAGGATACGGAAAAGGTTATCCAGACATTCACGGGCATCTTTGCCGAGGGAGGATTCACCGACTGCCGATACATTCGGATCGCCGACTACTCCAAAGTCGTCCAGCCGCCGCTTCAGACCAGAATCCAGTATGCGAATGCACTCAACCGGCTGAACAAGCTCTACAACGCCTGGCCTGAAACCACGTATGTGTGCGGAGCATCACCGCTGCTCAAGACCACACTCCGGCTTTTCGCGCTCTATGTAAAACAGCGCTTCCTGTTCGTGGAAAGCGTTGACAAGGCATTCGAGGCCCTGAACAGTAAAAACCGGTATATCGCTGACAGAGAGAACTCCGGAAACATGGATCTCTCGATCAGGGAGGTTGAGGAGTTCGCCGCCCGTTGCGGTCAGCTCATCTATGAACAGGACTCACCGATACCGGTCATGCTGCCGTCGAGAACCGACCGCCCGATCGACGAACTCTACAAGATCATCGCGGTCCTGAATGCAGACCTGAGGGAGCTTCTTCTCAAAGAAAAAGTTCAGAAAGAGCATATCGAACAGGCGCTGGATCAGGCCCGTCAGCTCAACGAAAAACTGATCAACGAAAAGAGGCTCGTAGAAGAGAAGCAGCAGGAACTCAACACGATGGTCATTGAGCTGCAAAGGGCTCGAAGCCAGGCGGAAAGCGCAAACAGGGCAAAGACCGAATTCGTGGCGAACATGTCGCACGAGATCCGGACACCGCTGAATGCCGTCATCGGCACGTGTGAATTGCTGCTGGCATCGGATCTGGACAGGGAACCCAGGTTTTTCGCTGAAACGGCACACAGCAGCGCAAAGCTGCTGATGCAGCTGATCAATGACATTCTCGATTTCAGCAGGATCGAGTCGGGTCATCTGGACGAAAAACCGTCCGCGTTCGATCTCAGGAGCCTCATCCGCGAACTGCAGGCCATGATGCTCACCAGCACGTCAAAAAAAGGGCTGGAGCTGAACGGTTCTGTCGAACAGGAGATCCCTGAGCTACTCGAAGGTTATCCCGTCTACCTGCGACAGGTACTGATCAATCTGGTGCAGAACGCGATCAAGTTCACCGACTCGGGAGAAATATCCATTACGGCGTCAGCTGTTTCCGTAACTCCTGACAGCGCCAGTATCAGGATAGGGGTTCGCGATACCGGCATCGGTATTCCTGAATCGATGCAGGAACAGGTATTTCAGCGCTTTACCCGTATCGACTCCACCGAAGTCCGGCAAACGAGCGGAACGGGACTCGGACTGGCCATCGCATCGAAACTCGTAAGATTCATGGGTGGAAGAATCGAGCTGAAAAGCCGGGAACATGAAGGATCCGAGTTTTTTTTCACCATTGAACTCGCAACGGTAAAACGCGAAGGTGCGATGGCCCTGACTTCGAAAGAGAGCTCCGATGGCAGAGAGAGCACAACATTTACATATCCTCCGGTCGAAATGGCGGGAAAAACCGAAACCGCACCTCCATCCTGCGCAGTACCTGCGGTAAAAATCCTGCTGGTGGAAGACAATCTGACCAGCCAGAGCGTCGCCTCGGCAATGATAAAAAAGCTCGGATACCTGGTAGATATAGCCAATAACGGTGCCGAAGCTCTTGAACATCTGCAGTCACAAGCCTACGACCTGGTATTCATGGACCTGCAGATGCCGATCATGGACGGTCTGGAGGCGACCATGAAAATCAGGAGCAATCCGGAGGTTCTCGTCAATCCTGAAGTACCGATCATCGCCATGACAGCGAATGCCATGGAGGAGGACCGTCAGCGCTGCCTGTCGGTCGGCATGAACGATTATACCTCGAAACCGATCACCATGCGTACCGTCTCCGAAGTGGTGCAGCGATGGCTACCCATCCAAAAGACCGACTGACCTGCTGACTCAGACTTCGAATCAACGGGATTCAGGTATCTTCAGCTGTTCGGCAACTTCGAGCCGGCCGACCTTGAGCGTGCCGATCTCAAGCCGCCCTATCCTGGCGAACCTTACCAGCAGCCTGCCGACAATCATACGCACGACAGCCAGCGAGCCAACAGATATCGCGCCAGTGGCCAATGCGCCAAGTGCTGCTGCGCCAATGGCTGCAGCAGGCAAACTTCGTGCGGATGAACCGTCATGACAGCATACCGAACGCCCGGCGCTGTTGACAACCCGAATCTCGGTACCAACAGGCAGATCCTGGAAATGAGCTGATTCCATATCGCTTGCGGATTATGATTATACAGGGCGACTGCAATCATGCCGGCATTTTCGCAATGAAAGCATCGATACCGGCGATCTCCGATTCATCGAGCCGGAAGTCCCCTGCACCGGCAACCCCTTCCACCTGTGCCGGACTGCGCCCGCCAACGATCGCTCCGGAAACGACAGGATTGCGCAGTGTCCATGCAACGGCAACTTCCGCAGGAGAGCATCCATGACGAGCGCCTATCGAGCGCAGCAGTTCGACAAGCTCAAGGTTTCTGGAGAGACGAGGCTCCTGAAACTCCTTGTTGCTTCTCCGCCAGTCGTCTGCGGGCAGGTTTTCGGCTCGCGCTCTGGTCATGGCACCGGTCAGCATTCCCGAAAGCATCGGAGAATAGACAATCACCCCTACGTCCCGCTGCTGACACCAGGGCAGGATCTCCTGTTCGACAGCTCTCCGCAGCATGGAGTATGGGGGCTGCAGGGTCTCCACCGGGGCGATGGCCTCAGCCCGCGCCATCTGATCCACGCTGAAATTCGACACACCGATATGCCGGACCAGCCCCGCTCGTTTGAGTCTTGCCATCTCTTCCCAACCCTCTTCGATCTCCTCTTCGGGATTCGGCCAGTGTATCTGGTAGAGATCTATGGCATCGACACCCAAACGCTGCAGACTCTCCTCGCACTCTCTCCTGACCGAGGCGGCACTGAGCCGGTTGCTGATTTTGCGCTCATGATCCCAGACCAGAGAACATTTGGTAAAGATACAGGGAGGATCGGGCAAACCTTTGATCGCTTTGCCCACCAGCTCCTCGGCATGGCCAAGCCCATACACAGCGGCTGTGTCGATCCAGTTCATGCCGAGATCGACAGCACGACGAATGGCCGCAATCCCTTCGCCATCGTCCTGGCTACCCCAGGAGTATGCCCAGCCAGTTCCACCGATAGCCCAGGTTCCCATACCAAGGGCTGATATCTCTAACCCTGTCCTTCCCAGTATGCGCATCTCCATAACCGTTCCTTTCGCTTTGCTTCACGAATGATGACTGACCGAGACCTTGTGTTCAACGACATAACACACCTCATCACCTCCCCGTTCCGCATCAGTATGAGGCGGAATAACTCATTTCATACGAAATTGTAACTTCTCATCCTTTCCGCAACATCGGAGCCCGCATTTTCCGATACACAATCCCCAATACACCCTCAAATTCCGGGTTCAAGTCACTCGCACCCGACTCATCTGCAAAAAGCGAGGCATACCGGCTTCCCGATCCGTCTACAAAAATGTAGAAACCACATCATTCCTACCACCTGGTAGAAATTTTCCGACAGGAATTACGGAAACAGCTCCTGACAAACACCGCTCAGCGAGTTCGGCACGCTCCTGACACAAAACCATAACTTGTTTTCTCACAGTAACTTATGTCATTTCGCCAAAAATAATCCGAAATAAATGAAACTGTTGGCACTACTCTGGCACAGCTGTTGCACTATAATCCTTAATTATTCAGGTTATAAACATATTCCTCCTGAATATTTTCAAGCAAACAATCAGTAAACCTAAACAAGCACAACCATGAGAAAAGTTGCGATTTATGGTAAAGGCGGTATCGGCAAATCGACGACCACGCAGAACACTGTTGCAGGTCTTGCCGAAGCAGGAAAAAAAGTGATGGTCGTCGGCTGCGACCCGAAAGCGGACTCCACCCGTCTTCTGCTTGGTGGTCTCCAGCAGAAAACCGTGCTCGACACGCTGCGTGAGGAGGGTGAAGAGGTTGAACTCGAAGATATCATCAAAGAGGGCTACAAAAACACCCGCTGCACCGAGTCCGGCGGTCCTGAGCCTGGCGTCGGCTGCGCTGGCCGCGGTATCATCACCTCGGTCAACCTGCTCGAACAGCTTGGTGCCTACGATGACGAATGGGATCTCGACTATGTGTTCTACGACGTGCTTGGTGACGTTGTGTGCGGTGGTTTCGCCATGCCGATCCGCGATGGCAAAGCCGAAGAGATTTACATCGTCTGCTCCGGCGAAATGATGGCCATGTACGCTGCCAACAACATCTGCAAAGGTATCCTGAAGTATGCCGATGCAGGCGGTGTCCGTCTTGGCGGCCTGATCTGCAACAGCCGTAAGGTCGACAACGAGCGTGAAATGATCGAAGAGCTGGCTCGCAGGATCGGCACCCAGATGATCCACTTCGTGCCCCGTGACAACTTTGTTCAGCGCGCCGAGATCAACAGGAAGACCGTCATCGACTACGATCCGACGCACCCTCAGGCCGACGAGTATCGCACCCTGGCACGCAAGATCGACGAGAACAAGATGTTCGTCATCCCCAAGCCGCTCGAGATCGACGAGCTGGAATCGCTGCTGATCGAATTCGGTATCGCCAACTAAACAAGAACAGTAATAAAGGAGAACACGCACATGTTAATGATCAGAACAATCGTCAGGCCTGAGAAAGTCCACGAAGTCATGCAGGGTCTGCTCGATGCAGGTTATCCCGCCGTCACCAAGATTTCGGTTGTCGGTCGCGGTAAGCAGCGAGGCCTGCGCGTGGGCGATGTGGTCTATGACGAACTCCCGAAAGAGATGCTCTTCGTCGTGGTTCCCGATGCCGACAAGGATTTCGTAATCAGGGCTATCCTCGACAATGCAAAGACCGGCGAAGGCAAGTTCGGTGACGGTAAGATCTTCGTCTCGGCTGTCGAAGAGGTCTACACCATCAGCTCCGGAACCAAGGAAAGCGAATCGCTGCTGGCAGCAAAGGAGGCCTGATGAAAGAGATCATTTCAGTCATCCGGATCAACAAGGTGAACGAAACCAAAAAGGCGCTCATCGACGCTGGCATCCCGGCCTTCACGGCAACGGGCAGAGTCATGGGACGCGGCAAAGGCCAGGTTCACTTCGACATTCTCCAGGGTGCGGAAGCCGGCCACCCGGAAGCGATCGCCCAGCTGGGTAACGCTCCGAGGCTCGTGGCCAAGAGGATCCTCACCGTCGTCGTTCCCGACGAACTCTGCCAGTTGGCGATCGATACGATCATCAAAACCAACCAGACCGGCAAACCCGGCGACGGCAAGATCTTCGTGACGCCGATCCTCGATACCATCAGGGTCAGGACCGGTGAGGAAGGTGACGAGGCACTGAACTGAGGAGAACAATAATCAAGGTGTAAACGGAGAAACGTTACCATGCAGGCGAAAATCAATTTACCAGATCCTTCCGTCATCAAGGAGGAGCTGATCAACAAATATCCGGCGAAGGTTGCAAAGAAGCGCAGCAAGTCGATCGTGATCAACGATCCGGAGACGATCCCCGAGGTGCAGGCGAACGTTCGTACCGTACCGGGTATCATCACACAGCGCGGCTGCTCCTATGCCGGTTGCAAGGGTGTGGTTCTCGGACCGACCCGCGATATCGTGAACATCACGCACGGCCCGATCGGCTGCAGCTTTTACAGCTGGCTGACCAGGCGTAACCAGACCAGGCCGGAAAACCCGACCGATGAAAACTATATCACCTACTGCTTCTCGACCGACATGCAGGAAGAGCATGTGGTGTTCGGCGGCGAGAAGAAACTGAAGCAGGCCATCCAGGAAGCTTACGACCTCTTCCACCCGAAAGCCATCGCGATCTTCTCGACCTGCCCGGTCGGCCTCATCGGTGACGACGTCCATGCCGCTGCCCGTGAAATGAAGGAGAAGCTCGGCGACTGCAACGTGTTCGGATTCAGCTGCGAAGGCTACCGCGGCGTCAGCCAGTCGGCAGGTCACCACATCGCCAACAACGGCGTGTTCAAGCACATGGTCGGCAACAACAACGAAGTCAAGCCCGGCAAGTTCAAGCTGAACCTGCTCGGTGAGTACAACATCGGCGGTGACGCTTTCGAAATTGAGCGTCTGTTCGAGAAGTGCGGCATCACCCTGGTTGCCTCATTCAGCGGCAACTCGACAGTCGGTGCGATCGAGAACGCCCACACGGCTGACCTCAACGTGATTCTGTGCCACCGTTCGATCAACTACATGGGCGACATGATGGAAACCAAGTATGGTATTCCATGGATGAAGGTCAACTTCGTCGGCGCCGAATCGTCAGCCAAGTCGCTCCGCAAGATCGCCGAATACTTCGGTGACGCCGAGCTCAAGGCTCGCGTCGAAGAGGTGATCGCCGAGGAGATGCCTAAAGTGAAGGCCATCATCGACGAGATCCGCCCGAGGACCGAAGGCAAGACCGCCATGCTGTTCGTCGGCGGCTCCCGCGCCCACCACTACCAGGATCTGTTCAGCGAGCTGGGCATGACCACCCTGGCTGCAGGTTACGAATTCGCCCACCGCGACGACTACGAAGGCCGCGAGGTGCTCCCGAACATCAAGATCGACGCCGACAGCAAGAACATCGAAGAGCTGAAGGTCTCGGCCGATCCGGAACTCTACAACCCGAGGAAGAGCGAAGCCGAACTGGAAGAGCTGAAAGCCAAAGGCCTTGAGATCAACGGCTACGAGGGCATGATGAAGCAGATGGTCAAGAAGTCGCTGGTCGTCGACGACGTCAGCCACTACGAGTCTGAAAAGCTCATCGAGCTCTACAAGCCCGACATCTTCTGCGCCGGCATCAAGGAGAAGTATGTGGTCCAGAAGATGGGTGTGCCGCTCAAGCAGCTTCACAGCTACGACTACGGCGGTCCTTACACCGGCTTCGAAGGCGCTGTCAACTTCTACAAGGATATCGACCGTATGGTCAACAACCCGGTCTGGAAGCTGATCAAGGCTCCGTGGGAAAAGGAAGGCGCCGGATCTCTGGAAGCCACCTACGTCGCATAAAGACTGAATCAAAAAAAATTACAAGCATCTCCGGCTCCTGCCGGAGATGCAACAAGGAGATTATCGATGTTATTACGTCACACACCAAAAGAGGTCATGGAGCGGGAGGGGCTGACGATCAACCCGGCCAAGACCTGCCAGCCGATCGGTGCCATGTACGCGGCACTCGGCATCCACGGCTGCCTGCCCCACAGCCATGGCTCACAGGGATGCTGCTCCTACCACCGCAGCACCCTGACCAGGCACTACAAGGAGCCGGTCATGGCAGCAACCAGCTCGTTCACTGAAGGTGCTTCGGTGTTCGGCGGCCAGGCCAACCTTCTCCAGTCGGTCGAGACCATCTTCTCGGTCTACGATCCCGAGGTCATCGCGGTACACTCGACCTGCCTGTCCGAAACCATCGGCGACGACTTGCAGCAGATCACCAAAAAAGCCAGCGACGACGGCAAGATTCCGGAAGGCAAGTATGTGATCTACGCCAGCACCCCGAGCTTCGTCGGCTCGCATGTCACCGGCTACGCCAACATGGTGACCGGCATGGCTGAGCAGTTCGCCGTATCGACCGGTGAAAAGAAGGACCAGGTCAACATCGTCGCCGGCTGGATGGAACCATCCGACATGCGCGAAATCAAGGACATCGCCAAGGTGATGGGTGCAAAGATCGTACTCTTCCCGGATACCTCAGACGTTCTCGACGCACCGCAGACCGGCAAGCACGAGTTCTATCCGAAAGGCGGCGTCACCATCGATGCGCTCAGGAGCACGGGTGACAGCAAGGCCACGGTTGCACTCGGTTGCATGAGCGCCGAACCGGCCGCCATCGCCCTGGAGAAAAAATGCAAGGTGCCGTTCGAAACGGTCGAGATCCCGATCGGCCTCTCTGCAACCGACCGCTTCATCATGGCCCTCAGCAAGGCTGCCGGCGTATCGGTCCCAGCCGAGATCACCGCTGATCGCGGCCGCCTCGTCGACGTGATGGCCGACATGGAGCAGTACTTCCACGGCAAAAAAGTCGCCCTGTTCGGCGACCCTGACCAGCTCATTCCGCTCGTCGAGTTCCTGCTCGACCTGGGCATGAAGCCGATGCACATCGTCAGCGGCACCCCTGGCCTTCGTTTCGACAAGCGCATGAAGGAGATTCTCGAGAGGGCACCGTACGCGAACTTCAAGCTCGGCATGGGCGCCGACATGTTCCTGCTCCACCAGTGGATCAAGAACGAGCCGGTCGACCTGCTCATCGGCAACACCTACGGCAAGTATATCGCCCGTGACGAAGACATCCCGTTTGTCAGGTTCGGCTTCCCGATCCTGGACCGCATCGGCCACAGCTACTTTGCGAGCGTCGGCTACAAGGGCGGCCTGAGGATTCTCGAAAAGATCCTCGGCGTGCTGCAGGACCGTCAGGACCGCGATGCGCTCGAAGAGAAGTTCGAACTCGTGATGTAATCAGTGCAGCATTTGTAAACAGGGTAAGCCTCCGGCGAAAGCCGGGGGTTCCCCAAACAGTCGGCGACTATGGACACTCAAAAAATAACCCTCCTCGAAGGCAGGGAACATCAGGTGTACGAGAAGAAGCAGGGTGGACCGGAGGTCGACATCGCCTGCGACAAGACGAGCCTTTCGGGTTCGGTCAGCCAGCGCGCCTGTGTCTTCTGCGGTTCCCGTGTGGTCCTCTACCCTGTAGCCGACGCCATTCACATCGTCCACGGCCCCATCGGCTGCGCAGCCTACACCTGGGACATCCGAGGCGCCGTCTCGTCGGGCCCCGAGCTGCACCGGCTCAGTTTTTCCACCGATCTGCAGGAGATGGACGTGATCTACGGCGGAGAGAAGAAACTCTACCGCTCGCTTGTCGAACTGATCGACCAGTACCAGCCGAATGCCGCGTTCATCTATTCGACCTGCATCATCGGCCTGATCGGCGACGATATCGACGCCGTCTGCAAGAAAGTTGCAAAAGAGAAAGGAATCCCGGTCATGCCGGTGCATTCCGAAGGATTCAAGGGCACCAAGAAGGATGGCTACAAGGCCGCCTGCAACGCCCTCATGAAACTGATCGGTACCGGTTCTACCGAGGGGATCAGCAAATACAGCATCAACATCCTCGGCGAATTCAACCTCGCTGGGGAAGCCTGGATCATCCGGGAATATTATGAAAAGATGGGCATCCAGGTCGTCGCCACCATGACCGGCGACGGCAGGATCGACGACATCCGGCGCTCTCACGGCGCTTCGCTGAACGTGGTGCAGTGCTCCGGCTCGATGACCACGCTCGCCAAGGATATGGAAGCGAAGTACGGCATCCCGTTCATCCGCGTCTCCTACTTCGGTTTCGAGGATATGTCCAAGTCACTCTACGATGTGGCGCAGCTCTTCCCCGACCGGCCCGAGATCATGGAGAAGGCAAAGGAGATCGTACGGGACGAAATCCGGAAATACTATCCGGAGATGCAGAAGTTCAAGGCAGCCCTGACCGGGAAGAAAGCCGCTATCTACGTTGGCGGCGCATTCAAGACCTTCTCGCTCATCAAGGCCCTGCGCACGATCGGTATGTCGGTGGTGCTTGCAGGATCCCAGACCGGCAACCAGGACGACTATCGCCGGCTCAAGGAGATGTGCGACGAAGGCACGGTGATCGTCGACGACTCGAACCCGGTGGAGCTCTCCAAGTTCGTGCTCGAAAAGGAGGCCGACCTGCTCATCGGCGGTGTCAAGGAGCGTCCGATCGCCTTCAAGCTGGGAGTCGGATTCTGCGACCACAACCATGAGCGGAAGATCCCGCTCGCCGGATTCATCGGCATGTACTATTTCGCAAAAGAGGTTTATGAATCGGTGATGAGCCCCGTATGGCAGTTCGCTCCGAGAAAAGGAGGTCTCAAATGACAACACAGGCACCAACGGCCATGACGGCCAAGACAGCGACGCAGAACGCATGCAAGCTCTGCAACCCACTGGGAGCCTGCCTGGCATTCAGGGGAATCGAAAAGTGCGTACCGTTCCTGCACGGTTCACAGGGATGCGCCACCTATATCCGGCGCTACCTGATCAGCCACTACAAGGAGCCGATCGATATCGCCTCCTCGAACTTCAACGAAGAGACTGCGGTCTTCGGCGGCAGCCACAATCTGAAACTGGGCCTGAAGAACGTGTCGCAGCAGTACAAGCCCGAGGTGATCGGAATCGCCACGACCTGCCTGTCCGAGACCATCGGCGACGACGTCCCGATGATCCTGAAGGAGTATGCGTCGATCATGGCCGACGAGGGAGCGCTGCCGGTGATGATCTTCGCCTCGACGCCGAGCTACAGCGGCACCCACATCGACGGCTTCCACGCCGCCGTGCGATCCGCCGTGAAAACGCTTGCCGAAGAGGGACCGAAAAAGAACCTGATCAATATCTTCCCGGGCATGATCTCGCCGGCTGACATCCGTTACCTGAAAGAGATCCTGACCGCTTTCGGCATGCCGTTCGTGCTCCTGCCGGACTACTCGCAGACGCTCGATGGAGGTCCCTGGGCCGAGTACCACCGGATCCCGCCGGGCGGAACCCCGACGAGGGCAATCGCCAGCACGGGCAGCGCTGCGGCAAGCATCGAGTTCGGTTCGACGCTCGAAGCGAACAAATCGGCCGCCGGTTATCTGGAGGAGCGGTTCGGCGTACCGCGCCACCACCTGCCACTGCCGATCGGCATCAAGGCAAGCGACCGCTTCTTCGCCGCGCTCGAACAGCTGACCGAAAAGCCGATGCCAGAGATCTACGAAGACGAACGCCGGCGCCTTGTCGATGCCTACGCCGATGGACACAAATACATCTTCGGCAGAAGGGCGATCCTGTATGGTGAGGAGGATCTGGTCATCTCGATGGCCGCGTTCCTGCACGAGATCGGCGTCGTCCCGGTACTCTGCGCATCAGGCGGCAAGAGCGGCCTCATGAAGCAGCGCCTCCTTGAGCTTGTCCCGGACCTGGACGATCTCGGCATCAAGGTGCGCGAAGGTGTCGATTTCGTGGATATCGAGCACGAGGCCGACGAACTGAAGCCGGACCTGCTGATCGGCAACAGCAAAGGATTCACGATGTCGAAAAAGCATGATCTGCCGCTGCTCAGAATCGGCTTCCCGATTCACGACCGGTTCGGTGGTCAGCGAGTGCATCACCTTGGGTACCGTGGCACCCAGGAGCTCTTCGACCGCATCGTGAATACGGTCATCGAAGAACGCCAGAAATCGTCACCGATCGGCTACACCTATATGTAACGCTACCTGTTGAAATCTGTTACGCAATTCGCTCCAGATGATTTCAATAGGTACCTGGTAAAAGAAAACGGGCATAACGAGGGCACTACCATGACACTCAATATCCAGAACCACCCCTGCTTCAACGATTCGTCCCGGCACAAATTCGGACGTATCCACCTCCCGGTCGCACCCAAGTGCAACATCCAGTGCAACTACTGCAACCGGAAGTTCGACTGCATGAACGAGAACCGCCCCGGGGTCACCAGCAAGGTGCTCTCCCCGAAGCAGGCGCTCCACTATCTCGACGGTGCCCTGAAGCTCTCCCCGAACATTTCTGTGGTGGGTATCGCCGGACCTGGCGACCCATTCGCGAATCCGGAGGAGACCATGGAAACGCTTCGCCTGGTCAGGGAGACGTATCCCGAGATGCTGCTCTGCGTCGCCACCAACGGCCTCGACGTGCTGCCCTATATCGAAGAGCTCGCCGAACTGCAGGTGAGCCACGTAACGCTCACGATCAATGCCATCGATCCGAAGATCGGTGCCGAGATCTACGCCTGGGTCCGCTACCAGAAACGTATGTACCGTGACCTGCAGGCCGCCGAGCTGCTGCTCGAAAACCAGCTTGCCGCGCTGCAGAAACTGAAAAGATTTGGCGTGACGGCCAAGGTCAATTCGATCATCATCCCGGGCATCAACGACACACACGTGGTCGAAGTTGCCCGTCAGGTTGCATCCATGGGCGCTGACATCCTGAACTGCCTGCCCTACTACAACACCACCGAAACGGTGTTCGAGAACATCCCCGAACCCGATCCTGTCATGGTGAAAGAGATCCAGGAAGAGGCCGGTAAAATGCTGCCCCAGATGAAGCACTGCGCCCGCTGCCGTGCAGACGCGGTCGGCATCATCGGTGAAGTCAACAGCCAGGAGATCATGGAAAAACTGGACGAAGCCGCCCGACTGCCGAAAAATCCCGAGGAGCACCGCCCCTATATCGCCGTGGCCAGCCTCGAAGGGGTGCTCATCAACCAGCATCTCGGTGAAGCTGACCGGTTCCTGGTCTACGCACTCGATGAAGCGAGCAGGAGCTGCGCCCTCATCGACTCCCGTCCTGCACCGCCCCCCGGCGGCGGCAAAAACCGCTGGGAAGCACTGGCCGATCGCCTGGCCGACTGCAGGGCCGTCCTGGTCAACAGTGCAGGCGACTCGCCGAAATCGGTGCTGAATGCCAAGGGAATCGACGTCATGTCGCTCGAAGGTGTGATCGAAGAGGCTGTTTATGGTGTCTTTACCGGGCAGAACCTGAAACACCTGATGAAGAGCAGCCAGATTCATGCCTGCAAGTCGGGGTGTGGAGGTACCGGCAACGGATGCGACTGAGAATCAAAAGAGGAAATGGACGTTGTGGACACAATGGACGAATTAAAGCGATGGACGTCATGGACAATGTCAGAGAAAAACAACCGGTAATGCAGGAGGTACTTTGCAGGATTCCCCAGGAAGCCACGTCCTGTTTGTTTTCTCTTATATCGTCCACTCAGTCCATAATGTCCATCAGGTCCATGTCCGACAGGCAACGGCACAACCTTATATAAGTTCAGCTAACAACTAATCACGAACCAACCATCATGGACAAACCGAAACACCACATCTTCGTCTGCGCGAGCTTCAGGGCTCAGGGCGCACCCCAGGGCATCTGCCACAAGAAAGAGGCTCTGGGCCTCATCCCCTACCTGGAAAGCGAGCTTTCCGATCGTGGCATGTCCGACGTCGCCGTCTCGGCAACCGCCTGCCTGAACCTCTGCGAGAAAGGACCGGTCGTCGTCGTCTATCCCGAGAACTTCTGGTATGGCGAGATCGACAGCGAAGACAAGATCGACGAAATTCTGGATGCCCTCGAAGAGGGTGAGGCCTGTGAAGATCACCTGATCAACTGACCCGCCCCTTCGCTCGTGTTGTCCTCTGTAACTGGAGACGGAGGACAACATTTTTTTTACCGATCGTTATAACATAAATTTCATATCGACTACCCGTCGAAACAACGATTGCCCACCCGTAAATCTCTTTTTTTTGCCCAACGTTATAACTAAACAAACATAACGACAGAATTACCACATATCACATGAAAAAAACATCGCTTATCGTTCTGCTCGCGATGATTGCGTCAACGGCGCATGCTGCGGAAACCGAAATCGGGCAGAATGACTCCGATACCTACATCGCCCGGGAGATCACCGTTTCAGGCAAAAAAGGGGATGTGCTGCAACAGGTTACCGGCCAGGAATCCAAAGTCCTGAATCCCTCACAGATGTCAGTCTACAAGGTTATCAACCTGATGCCGTCGCTGAGCCAGCAGAGTGTCGACCCCTATGGTCTTGCGGACACTGTCAACTATCACGAGGCGTTCCGTTTCAGGGGTGTCGAAGCTACAGCGGGCGGTGTGCCCGGCACGACGGTCAACATCGAAGGGCTGCCGGTTACGGGAAGGCCCGGCGGCGGTGCAACCATCTACGACCTCGAGAACTTCCAGAACATCAACATCTACAGCGGTGTCATGCCTGCTGGCATCGGCCTCGGACTGACTGACGTCGGCGGCAAGATCGACATGCAGATCCGCAGGCCTGAAGACCAGTTTGGAGTCACGCTCAAGCAGGGAATCGGCAGCGACAGCTTCAGGCGCACCTATGTCCGCGTCGACTCCGGCGAACTCAACGGCGGGGTAAAGAGCTTCATATCCTACTCCAGCAGCTATGCCGACAAATGGAAAGGCAACGGGCACAGCGACCGTGACAACCTGATGATCGGCGTTACCAGGCCGTTCGGCAACAAGGTCAAGCTGGAAACCTTTCTCACCTGGAGCAAGGGAGACATCAGCCCCTACAGAGCATTCACCTATTCCGAGCTGAACAGCCTTGACATCTACTCCGATGACTTCGGTTCCAATCCGTCCAGAACCGATTATTACGGCTACAACAAAAATCATTTCGAGGACCTGATGCTGATGGCAAACCTCGAAATCAGGACCGGGGAGGATTCAAAACTCAACATCAAGCCGTACTACTGGAGCGACAAGGGCTACTACCTCGAAACCGTTTCCGCAAGCAACGTCCGGCGATGGGACATCGATCACGACCTGAAAGGGGTGCTCGCCGAATACACGACAAAGCTCGGCAAAGCGGATCTCGACCTCGGTTACCTGTACCATTCGCAGGAACGCCCTGGTCCGCCGACCTCCCAGAAGCTCTACACGGTCACGTCAGCCGGAAACCTGGCATACAGCAGCTGGTATATCCTTTCGAACAGCTCCAGCCATGAGCTGCACACCCCGTTCGCAGAGCTGAAGTACCAGGCCGGTGAGTGGCAGCTGCAGGGTGGTGTCAAATATGTCAACTACACGCTGCCATCGATTCTCACCTACAGCACGACGGCAAAGGATGTCGATTACGATGACGCGCTCGATGCCGCCACGCTCAACAGCTTCAAGAGCGCCGAAGGGACGAAAACCTTCAGCCGTCTCTTCCCGGATCTGACGGTGTCAAGGAGTATCGGCGAGAATGCGTCGATACATCTGGCATACGGAGAGAACTACGTGACCCATGTCGACATCTATCCGTACTATATCGCCCAGTACGCGGCATTCGCCTCGAAAGGGATCGATTTCCAGAAGCTCTGGGACGAGCGGAAGATGGAAACCTCTCAGAACCTCGAACTCGGCATGAAGCTGAATGGCCGGAACTGGAGCATCACGCCAACGATCTATTATGCGAAACACCATAACAAGCAGGCCGTACTCTACGACGATGCCCTCAACGCCATCTATCCGATGAACAACGCAGACGCCGAGGGATATGGATTCGAGCTCGAAGCGGAAGCCCGGCCGCACGAAAACCTGAAATGCTACGGATCGTTCTCATGGAACCGGTTCTGTTTCACCCAGGACATCCTCTCCGATGCCACGGGCAATCCTGCGATCAGCGTCAAGGGCGATCAGGTCCCCGATGCACCTGAATTCATGGCTAAAGGCATGGTGAGCTGGAAAGTCGGCGATCTGACGATCTCACCGATCGCCAGATACACTTCGACCCGTTATGGCGACGTCCTGCACAACGAAAAGATCGACGGTGCGACACTCTTCGACATCGACCTGACCTGGAGTAAAGCCATGCTCGGGATGAAAAATGTCGAATGCTCGCTCTCGTTCCTGAACCTGTTCGACAAACACTATGTGAGCATGATCAGCACCTCCGACTACAAAACCCTGAAAACCTCATACCTGCCCGGAGCGCCATTTACCGTAGTGGCCACGGTCGCCCTTCATTATTGAAGATTTTCTCTCCTGACGTGCGTGTTCTTTCTCCGTTATACCATCCCGGCGGTTCGCCTCCGCCGGGATTTTATTTTATGAGGTCCTATATTGATGTATGGCTCGTTTCACTTTAACCGGACCCGCAACGTGAACAGGACAAAAGACCCTATCGGACTCGAAGGCTCCATCTGGTTCCAGAAATCCCAGAACAAGTTTCTTGGCGGTGACCGGATCGCGCTGCTCGAAAAGATCGACGAGCTCGGTTCGATCAACAGCGCCGCCAAGGCTGTCGGCATCAGCTACAAAACCGCCTGGCATCTGGTGAACATGATGAACAACCTCTCCGACAAGCCGCTGGTCGACCGCATGATCGGTGGCAAAGGAGGCGGAGGTACCGTGCTCACCCGCGAGGGCCGGCAGGTGATCGAACAGTACCGGATCGTGCAGGAGGAGCACCGCAAGTTCCTTGAAAACCTCGAAGAGAGAATCGGCGATACCGGGGACCTCTACCAGTTCCTCAGAAGAATCTCCATGAGGATCAGCGCCCGAAATGTATTCTCCGGAAAGATCGTGGAGATCAGGAAAGGGGCCGTGAATGCCGAAGTGATCCTGAGCCTGAGCGGAGGCCAGCAGATCGCATCGATCATCACCAATGGCGCCGTGGACAACCTCGGCCTGAAAAACGGAATGAGCGCCTATGCAATCGTCAAATCGAATTCGGTGATCGTGGGCCGGGATCTGGAAGGGACGAACATCAGCACCCGCAACATCATGTGCGGCAAGGTCCAGCGAGTCATCGACGGACCGGTCAGCTGCGAAATCGACATCGAAATCGGTGGGGGCAACATCATCTCGGCCATCATCACCCATGGCAGCCGCGAGCGGCTGGAGCTCAAAGAGGGAGACAAGGCCTGTGCGCTCTTCAAGGCCTCGAGCGTCATCATCGGCGTAAACTGATATAACTCTGGGGTCAGGCCTTGCAAAACTTGCATTTTTCGGATTATGCAACTTTTGCAAGGCCTGACCCCAGGTAAAACAACAGTTTCTATGGCCATCGCTATATTTATAAAAACATAACGCAATACAGCAACCAAATGCCACACAACCCTATGACAACTTGTAAAACACTCATGTTCAGCCTGCTGCTTACCATGACATCCATCTCGACAGCCTTTGCCGATGAGGTACGCATTTCAGCGGGCGCAGGAATGAAGGATGTGGTCAACGAACTTGCCGACAACTATACGAAAAAGCATCCGGGTACTGCCTTTGTCAGAAACTGGGGACCGTCGGGTGCTCTCGCGGCACAGATCGAAAACGGTGCCCCGACCGATCTGTTCATCTCGGCCAACGAAAAGTGGATTTACTACCTGAGGGATAAAAACCTGCTGGATAACAGGCGGATTGCTCCATTCGCCTGGAACTCCATCGTCGTCATCGGTAATCCTGCTTCAGGAATTTCATCGATGAAAGACCTTGCCAATGCCGGCAAGATAGCCCTCGGCAATCCCAAAAGCGCTCCTGCAGGTGAGATGGCCCTTGAAGCGATCAGGAAATCCGGACTCGAACGACAGCTCGAAGGCCGGCTGGTACTGACCAAAGACGTTCTCGAAAGCCTCATGTATGCCGAATCGGGAACGGTCGACGCTTCGTTCGTCCATCTGACCGAAGCCCTGACCGCCAGATCGGCAAAGATCCTCTTCAGGGTGCCCCAAAACCTTTACACCAGGGTTCCCTACACGATGGGCGTAACCAGGAAAGGCTCGACCAACCATGAAGCCTCGGCGTTTTTCGACTACCTGAAAAGCACCGAAGCAAAGAGTGTGCTGAGAAAGTGGGGGTATGAACTGAAATAACCCTGGGGTCAGGCCTTGCAAAACTTGTGTTTTTCAGATTATGCAACTTTTGCAAGGCCTGACCCCAGTATTTCAGCAGATGCGGGGAAGCTGCTCGCCAAGAGGCATCTCGACGATGCGGCGGCTGCCGAACGGAGTTCGCATGACCACCATGCCGTGATGATCATCGACAACCTTACCGATAAGCGCTGCCTCCCGGCCGTATTCGTGGGCGTGCATCACCTCGAGCACCCTTCCAGCTTCAGCTTCCGGCACGATCAGCAGCAGCTTTCCTTCGTTGGCGACCGTGAGCGGATCGATGCCGAGCAGTTCCGCCGCACCGCGAACCTCTTCCCTGACAGGAATCGACGACTCCTGAAGTTCGATGCCGACCGAAGACGACGATGCGAGTTCGTTGAGCGTAGCCGCGACGCCACCCCTGGTGGGATCACGCATGGCATGAACTCCTGGCACGACGTCGAGCACGGCATGGATCATGCCGTTCAGGGCTGCCGTATCGCTTGATATGCGGCTCTGGAACGAAAGACCTTCACGGGTGGTCATCACGGCCATGCCGTGGTCACCGATCGTGCCCGACACGATCACCGCATCATCGGGCTTCAGGTTCCGGCAGGAGACATCCACCCCCTCCCGAACAAAGCCGACGCCCGAGGTGTTGATGAAAATCTTGTCGCACTGCCCCTTCTGCACCACCTTGGTATCCCCCGCCACGATCATCACCCCAGCCTTGCGGGCCGACTCGGCCATGCTCCTGACGATCTCTTCGAGCTCGGCAAGCGGCAACCCCTCTTCGAGCACGAAGCCTGCGCTGAGGTACATCGGCACGGCCCCGCCGACCGCCAGGTCGTTGACCGTACCGTTCACGGCAAGTTCACCGATATTGCCTCCGGGGAAAAAGAGCGGCGAGACGACGTAGGTGTCGGTTGAAAAAGCCATTCGTCCGGGCACGGTGTCGAACTTGGCCTGGTCGTCGAGCTGGTCGAGAAACGCGTTCTGCAGATGCGGCATGAAGACCCGCTGCGTTAGCTCCTGTGACAGGCGCCCTCCGGCCCCGTGGGCCATCTGGACCGTTTCGTGGCGGAGAATGGGGGCAGGACAGCTGAGTTGCATGATCAGACGGTTGTATTGCGATGATACTTGTAATAAGCCGCACAGGCGCCTTCGGATGAGACCATGGTGGCACCAAGCGGAGTCATTGGTGTGCACTCCCGTCCGAACGCCGGGCATTCGGACGGCTTCAGGTGGCCCTGAAGCACCTCGCCACTGCGGCACAATGGCGATTCGCAGGGTGAAATATGCCCGACGTCGAACCGCTTTTCGGCATCGAAGGCCGAATAGTGTTCCCGTAGGACGAGGCCGCTCTGCGGTATGACACCAATACCGCGCCAGGGACGGTCGGCGACTTCGAACACCTCATTCATAACTCTGCGGGCTTCCGGATTTCCTTCTCTCGAGACTATCCGCCCATAGGCGTTCTCGACACCCGCCGTGCCGGATTCGAGCATCTCCACGACCTTCAGGATGCCTGCAAGCAGGTCGACCGGTTCGAAACCTGCCGGAACGACCGGGATTCCGAACTCCTCTGCGACCGGTTCGTACTCCTCCCATCCCATGATGGCGCAGACATGGCCGGCGGCAAGAAATCCCTGCACCCGGTTGTCCGGAGAGGAGAGGATTGCGCGCATGGCTGGCGGAACCATCACCTGGCTGACCAGTTCGCTGAAGTTGGCGATGCCTTCGCGGGCGGCCTGCCGGACAGCCATCGCATTGGCGGGTGCCGTGGTCTCGAAGCCGACAGCGAGGAACACCACCTCGCGATCGGGGTTGTCGCGGGCGATCTGCAATGCCTCGAGGGGTGAGAAGACGATACGCACATCGGCCCCTTCGCTCCTCGCCATGAAGAGATCTTTCGAACTGCCGGGAACGCGCAGCATATCGCCGAAGCTGGTAAGGATCACGCCGGGCCGGGAAGCGATGACGAGGGCCCGTTCGATAGTCTCGAGCGGCGTGACGCATACCGGGCAGCCTGGTCCGTGAACGAGATGAACGTTCGGAGGGAGCAGCTGATCGATGCCGTTGCGCATGATCGAGTGGGTCTGGCCACCGCAGATCTCCATGATGGTCCACTCGTGCACCGCTTTCCGCCGGATCTCTTCCAGAAGGGCAAGGGCACGCTTCGGATCGCGGTATTCGTCGATAAACTTCATCGGCGTCCGGTTCAGATGGTTGCTGGCGGAAGATCGTGACCGGTGTCGAACGCTCCGCTGCGGATCAGCTCGTCCCAGAGCTTCAGGCTTTCGGCAGCTTCTGCCTCATCGATCACCTTCAGGGCGAAACCTGCGTGCACGATCGTATACTGTCCGACCGCGATGTCGGGAACATATTCGAGACACGCTTTGGTCAGGGTGCCGCTGATATCGACCGTGCCCATCTTCAGGCCGTTCTCGTCATTGATTTCAATGAGTTTCCCAGGTATGGCTAAACACATGATGTACAATTGTTACTTATTCAGAAAAATGGACGGAATGGACGAAGAAAATCATGGACTTGATGGACATAATGGACAATATAAAAGATGAAAACCATCTCAATCCCTTCCGGTCCATTCAGTCCATTCTGTCCATGCAGTCCATTACGTCCATATCGTCCATGACATTTTTTCTGTTTTCCACTGGTCACGTGTCACTCGTCACTACTCCCCTGTACCGGCCCTTCAGAAATTCCCTTCCGATGGCCGCCTGACCGAGTGAGAGTCCACCATCGCTGGTCGGCACCTGCTCGTGGAAAAGCACCCTGAAACCATTGGTCTCCAGGTCATGCACAAGGGTTTCGAGGAGCAGTGCGTTCTGGAAAACACCGCCTCCCAGAGCTACAGTCTTCAGACCCGTCTCAAGATAGGCCATCCGGGCAACTTCTGAAAGCATACCGGCAAGGGTCCGGTGGAAGCGACGACTCACCTCACCAGCGTCCATACCGCTCCGGACGGCTTCCGCCACCTCATCGACAATCGTTGAAACCAGCATCAGCCAGAGGCCGTTCCGTCGTTCGAACCCGAAACTGAAACCGGAATCCGCCACCCGTCCGCAAGCGGCCTGCATGAGCTCCACCGCAGCCTGCCCCTCGTAGTGCACCTCATGCCGGACTCCGCAGATCGAAGCCACAGCATCGAACAGGCGCCCGCAGCTCGACGTTTCGGCACAACCGGTTCCCCTGGAGAGCAATTCTGCCACCATGTCAGCTCCAGGCAGGACCATGCAGGAAAGACCGTCCGGAACGACCCCGCTCCGGTAGAGATAACCGAGCGCCGTCCTCCAGACATGTCTGACGGCGGCGTCGCCACCGGGAAGCGGCATAGGTTCGAGCGAAGCGAACCTGGTCGCTCCGGATGAGTCGCCCAGAAGCACTTCGCCGCCCCAGACCGTACCGTCGATACCGTAGCCGGAACCGTCGAGCATGATCCCGATGGCCGGCCCGTCGAAGCGGCACTCCGTGAGGCAGGAAGCCAGGTGGGCATGGTGATGCTGCACGCCAAGCAACGGCTTTCCCGTCATCTGCGCCCATCGGGTCGTCAGGTAGGATGGATGGAGATCATGAACCACCAGCTCAGGCTTCGTCCTGAAGATCCGCTGCAGGTGTTCCGAGACGGCATCGAAATTGCGCCAGGCCTCGAAGTTCTTCATGTCCCCGATATGCTGGCTCATGATCGCCTCGGAACCTTTCATCAGACAAAGGGCCGTCTTCAGCTCCCCGCCGGTCGCGAGCACGGCAGGCCCTCCCTCTTTCAGGAAAAGCGGAGCGGGAACGTATCCACGGCTTCTTCTGATGATGCGCATCCGTCCGCCAAACCGCATGGCGACCGAATCATCGCACCGCTGGGCGATCGGACGATCGTGCATGAGGAACAGGTCCGCGATACCTCCAAGCCTCTCCAGCGCTTCCTCATTGCCGGAGGCGATCGGCTCCTCGCTGAGGTTGGCACTCGTCATCACCAGCACCGGCGGAGCCACATGCATCAGAAGATGGTGCAGCGGCGCATAGGGCAGCATCACGCCGAGACGGTCGTTACCCGGAGCGACCGATCGAGCGACACCAGATACATCCTTTTTATGGAGCAGTACGATAGGCGCTTCAGGCGAAACGAGGGCAGCGGCCTCCTCTTCGCCGACTTCGCACAACGCATTTGCGGTTTCCAGGTCTCGCGCCATGACGGCGAAGGGTTTCTCTTCGCGCATCTTTCTCTGGCGCAGTCGCAGCACCGCTTCGTCGTTCGACGCATCGACCGCCAGGTGGAAACCGCCGATTCCTTTGATGGCGAGAATCTCACCGGCAGCAAGCCGATCCGCCGCCACGGCGAAAACGTCGTCCGCATCGACGATGGCACCCGATCGGTCGCAGAGCGTAAGTTTCGGTCCGCAGACCGGGCAGGCATTGGGCTGGGCATGGAACCTGCGGTTCGAGGGATCGCGATACTCCCGCTCACATTCCGGGCACAGGGCAAAACCCTTCATCGTGGTAAGCGGCCGGTCGTAGGGAATCCCCTCGACGATGGTATAGCGTGGTCCGCAATCCGTGCAGTTGGTGAAGGGGTAACGGAAACGTCTGCCGGAAGGCTCTTCGAGGTCCCTGAGGCACGCCTTGCAGGTTGCGATGTCCGGAGAGATCATGGTATCGATCGCATCGCCGCCTGAAGAACCGGCAATCTCGAAATCCCTGCAGCTCCCCTGCGGTTCGATCTCCACGCTTTTCACCGAAGCGATCCGGGCAAGCGGAGGCGCCTCTTTTTCGAGAGCCTCCCGGAAATGGTCGAGCAGGGCTACAGGTCCCTCGACCTCGACCTGCACACCGGAAGAGGTGTTCCGGATAAAACCCCCAAGTCCGTAACGGCCGGCAAGCCTCCAGACAAAGGGCCGGAAACCGACCCCCTGAACGATGCCGCCGACCTCGATGCGAAGCCGCGCGACGCCGCCGGGATGCTGTTCCCCCGGCTTCCTCAGAGGCGCTCCAGTCTCGAGGTCAGCCAGGTCTTCCAGCGATCGAGTCCCTCGCCGCTCCTTGCCGACACTTCGATCCACTCGAGGTGGTGGTTGACCTGCATCGCATACTCACGGCACTTCTCGGCATCGAAATCGACGTATGGCAGAAGATCGGTCTTGTTCAGGATGCAGACGTCCGCATGGTGGAACATGGTCGGGTACTTCAGCGGTTTGTCCTCGCCTTCGGTGACGCTGATCACGACAACCCTGGCCGCCTCGCCGAGGTCGAACATGGCCGGGCAGACCAGGTTCCCGACATTTTCGATACAGAGCAGCGAACGCTCCTGCAGATCAAGCTCCCGGATGGCTCGCTGCACCATGAGCGCATCGAGATGGCAGCCCGTCCCGGTGTTGACCTGGATGACCGGCACGCCGAGGGCATGGATACGGTCTGCGTCGTTGGTCGTCTGCTGGTCCCCTTCGACGACAGCCACCGGCCACTCGCCCGAAAGCATCGGAATGGTCTTTTCGAGAATGGTGGTTTTGCCCGAGCCCGGAGAGCTCAGGAAATTCAGGGCCAGCACCCGCTTTGCCTCGAACCAGCCGCGGTTGCGCTCGGCAAGGAGGTTGTTCTTCAGCAGCACATCCTGCTCGACCTCGACTTTGCGCGACTCGCCATGATGATGGGAGTGGTCATGTCCATGATGGTGGGAATGATCGTGATCGTGCTCATGGTGGTGGTGATGATGCCCGTCCTCTTCACCGATATGAATATGAAAGTCGTCCGAGCCGGGCTTGCGGAGCACTGCTCCCTCTTCGGACGAACAACCGCAGGTATCGCACATGGAAGTATCCTCTGTTGATGGTTCGCAGGTATTGAATGCCAGTCAGTCGGCGGCTGGCGTCACTCGATGGTTATGGATTTGACGGCAAGCTCTTCGCCCGATATGACCCTGACCCTGAATTTTCCGCAGGATGGGCAGCAGACATGGTAGCTCGCAACGGGAAATTGTTCACCGCACTCCTCGCATCTGCCGGCTGCCTCACGCTCTTCGATGAGCAATTCGGCATTTTCGGCTGGCGTATTGCGGGCGGCGGCGGAAAAACAGAACTTCAGCGATTCGACCTCGATCCCGGAGAGGCGGCCGACCACGAGATCGATCCCGGTGACGGTGCTGCACCCCTCCTGCCGCGCCTTGTCGGAGACGGCATCGACAATCGACATGGCGATGGACATTTCGTGCATGACAGAATAATTTTTACCTGATCGTTAAATAAGCAAAAAAAGAGTGCATTCCCGACAGGTCGCAAGATAAAATTCTCTGGCACGCCGCAGAGTTCCCCATATGCCGCGTAACCCTCGCAGAACATGAATGATCTGCGAATTTTTTGTAAATTAACGGCACCTATGCGCCATCCAATCAGAAGGGCACCTCTACAAAGTGTCGTGAGCGGCCCGAGAGCAAGGCAGACGGAGCGCAGAAACCGGAGTGTACACAGAGTACATGAGGATTTCGAGCACCGACCAACGCAGCTACCGGGTCGCGGAACAAGTTTTTAGAGGTGCCCAGAAATCAATACACAGTTTTGAAACATCTTACGGGACTTTACGATCTGCCTGCAGCCAAAATCGAAGAGCTTCTCGACCTGGCCGCGACGTATCGCTCAGGGCTGAAAAAAGGAGACACGGCATTCAGTCCGGTACTCGGAAACCGGCGTATCGCGCTCGTCTTTTTCGAAAACTCGACACGCACCCGCTTCTCCTTCGAACTCGCCGCCCGCAACCTCGGCGCCAGCACGCTCAGCTTTGCGGCTGCATCGAGCAGCGTCAGCAAGGGCGAAACCCTTTCGGACACCATCAGGAACCTCGAAGCCATGCAGGTCGATGCGTTCGTCCTGCGACACCCCTCTTCGGGAGCTGCGGAGTTCGTCGCATCGATCACGGACCGCCCGGTGGTCAACGCCGGTGACGGAACCCACGAACACCCGACCCAGGCACTGCTCGACATCCTGACCCTTCGTGAGCACTTCGGCAAGATCGCTGGTCTCAAAATCATGATTCTTGGCGATATCCTGCACAGCCGCGTCGCACGCTCCAACATCTTCGCGCTCAGAACCCTTGGTGCGGAGATCGCCGTATGCGGTCCATCGACGCTTCTGCCAGGAGGAATCAGCGAGCTGGGAATAACAATTTTCACCGAGCTGGAAAAGGCCATCGCCTGGGCCGATGCCGCCATCGTGCTGCGTCTGCAGCTCGAACGGGCAACAGGAGGTTACATTCCATCACTCCAGGAGTATTCTGCGTCATATGGACTGACCGACGAGAAGCTCGACCGGTTGCAGAAGCATCTTCCGGTGCTGCATCCCGGCCCGATCAACCGAGAGATCGAAATCTCGAATCACGTAGCCGACAGAATCCAGCCTCCCGGTTACTCGAGCAGTATGCTCATGGAACAGGTGACCAACGGAGTGGCCGTCAGAATGGCGGTGCTGCACCGGCTTCTGGCACGATAAGCAGTAACTCACAACAACAACAACGACCACGCACCATCATGACTCCTCGCCCCAAACATCTGATCAGGGCCGCACTCCTGGCGGCAGTGGCAGCCTGCACACCGCTGTGCGCTGCCCAGGCCGAATCGGCGATCAAACCCAGCTTTGACACGCTTTTCGAGCCGCTGCTTGCCGACCCGATGCAGCCTCACATCGCCGTCATGCCGAAGCTCGATGAAAGAGAGCTTCAGCTCGATATCGGAACCTCGGCAGATCTCTACCAGAACGACAGCAAAACCTTCGCCGCCGGTGTCGATTTCGCCACCTGGTCACAGTTGAGGCGCTCGAACAATTTCAAGTTCCCGGTAGACACCATCGACTACCTCTTCGGCGTCAACGCCACCTGGAAACACAAGCTCGAAAACAGCTCGCTGCCGTTCGATACCATGACCACGAAGTTGCGGCTCAGCCATATTTCGGCCCACTTCGAGGACGGTCACACTGACGACACCGGCGCATGGCTCCATCCTGAAGAGGCACCTCTCGGCGTGATTCCGTTCACCTACAGCCGTGAATTCATCAACGTGACCACCGCACTCAGCGCCCCCGGACACAAGGTCTATCTCGGCTACCAGTACATGTTCCATACGCTTCCTGCTCACATCAGCCCGCACTCCATCCAGGCAGGCGCCGAAGTCGGGCTGCCCTACAACACCTATCTGGCAGCCGATTTCAAACTGCTGCCTGTATGGGACCGGGAGAAGGAGAAAAGCGATGCGTTCAGAGGAACCTGGAACATCCAGGCTGGCATGCGGCTTTCGTCCATCGGTCTCGACAATGTCAGGGTCGCCTGCAGCTACTTCAGCGGCATCAGCAGGCAGGGCATGTATCTCAACAAGTCCGAAAGCTTCACGTCGCTGGGCATGATCATCGACCTGTGACGGTTTCCTGCAGTGGGGCACGGTTGCCGTGCCCCCTGCATCAGATCGGACTCGGACCTGCTGTAAAAGCAAAGTGCCAGGTATCTTCAAATTACCTGGCACTTTGCTTTTACAGCAGCGAATCGAAGAATCCCGGGCACATGGAGCTGAATCCGTCACGCAGGCCAGCTTCGATGAATCCGGGAAGAAATGGAGGATAGAGACTGTAGGTGTGCAATTGTTCAAGCGGCAGCCAGCTTGTCTGCAGGATAACCTGGCGGTCGTCGGGAAACTCGGGGTCCTTGCCGGTAACCAGTGTTCCGCCGGTCACTTCACAAATAAAACCCAGGGACACCGAATGATGACGGCTTCCCTGTCCTTCGTATCCAGGATGCGGATAGAGCAGCTCCTTGACAAAAACCATTTCCCCGACCGAACACTCCAGTCCCGTCTCTTCGATCATTTCGCGCTTCACGGCCTCCTCGAGCGTCTCGCCACGCTCGACGACACCGCCTGGCAGAATCCACCAGCTGTCCGGCATGCCGGGATCCCCGGGCGCAAACGTGCGATGCTCCACAAGCAGCACCTTGCCGTCCTGAACACACAAGGCACTGACCCTGAGATCCACCGCTCTTCTCTGCAATGATGACATAAGTTTTTCGTTCGGTTGAATGAGTCGTGTGTCAGGCGGAACTGATCAAAAACAGTACACCGGATATCCTCCGTTCTCCCGACCGGCTCCTCCGGATTGTACACCCAACACACAGATGCTATATTAATATAGGGTTACATCGATCAAACAAATGAAGTTCACGTGAAATGAGCACGCCTCCAAAAATCGCCTCACCGAAATTCAGCGAAAAGCTCTGCAGCCATTGCGGATTATGCATGGGCGACGCGTGGCCTGCGGAGGAGACACTCCGCAGCTGCGTCTTCAACACCGGTTGGCTCGGCAGTCATGAAGAGCGGATTTTCGGCAGGACAAGAGATCTGCAGGACGATGACGAAATTGCTTTCGGTATCGCTCGCCGACGATTTTATGGACAGCTGAAACAACCTGTCGAAGGTGCTCAGTGGGGAGGTATCATTACCAGGCTCGCCCTTCGAGCCCTCGAAACAGGACTTGTCCAGGGCGTGATCACCCTGCATGGCACCATGCTGCAGCCAAAAGCGGTCCTGGCCAGGACACCGGATGAAGTGCTCAGGGGACGAGGCAACAAACCGGTCCTTTCACCAACGCTGACCGCCCTGCACGACGCATGGAAACAGGGGATCAAACAGCTGCTGGTCATCGGCGCCCCATGCCATGTCCATGCAATCAGGGATTTTCACGCCAGCAATCCGCAGTTGCAGGATCTTGAGCTGTACGTCGTGGGCATCCCCTGCACGGACAATCTCGAAGCCGCCCACCTTCGCTGGGTGCTCGAACTCGTCAGCGACAGTCCGGATACCATCACGTGCATGGAGTTCATGCAGGACTACAGGGTACATATCAGACACAAAACGGGCAGAACGGAAAAGATCCCGTTCTTCTGCCTGCCCCCCGACGTCATGAGGCCCGGTGTATTTGCCGATAGTTGCATGAGCTGCTTCGATTACATCAACAGCCTGGCAGATATCACCGTCGGCTACTTCGGAGCCCCGTTCAGCCATGACTGGAAACGGCAATGGCTGATTCTCCGCACGGAAAAAGGTGAGCGTCTTTTCGACCTGATCTCCGGAGAGATCGACATCAGCCCGGAAGTCAGGCGAGGCGATGCCGGCAGGTCCGTGCGTGCAGGTCTGGAAACGACCATCGAACCGGTACTGCATCCCGAGCTGGTGGCACACCGGAAACAACTGCCTCGCATCGCCGGAAACCTGCTGTGCCTGATCGCCCGTTTCAGCGGGCCTTTCGGTACGGAGTTCGCACGCTACTCCGTGCATATCCATGCCCTGAGGAACTATGTTTTCGTCAGGAAACACTATCCGGAACGCTTTCAGGTGCTCGTTCCTTCGCATATACATGAACTTGCCCTGCGTTATGGCCTCGTCGAGAACGAAAGCCCGCAGAGAACTGATATATAAGTCATCCGCATTATGCCTGGTGCGACAATTCATCACTGTATGATGATCTATACAAATAACGATCAAGCAGAGAAAACATCTTTTATTTGGACTAATGGATAATTATCACTTATTTTAACGTTAACCATAACCACACCTGTTCTTTCGTCTTTTTCCGTTGCCATGCAGTTAGAGGCGACAGACCGCGAAAAGCGGTCACCATTTGTCTTAGCATTACGCATCACACAACCTAACGGAGAACACACAATGAAAAAAATGCTGTCACTTGCTGCGATGTGCGCAGTACTGTCGTATGCAGCTCCCGCTTCGGCTGAACTGAAGTTTGGTGGAGACGCCAGCGTCAGGGTCAGGGACGAGAACTTCTACGGTGACACCGTGAACAAGGTTAATCCCACTACTGGTGAAACCTACAAAAAATCGAGCGACCTGAAATGGCAGTACAGGGTTCGTTTCAACGCCGCTGCAGACCTCGGCAACGGTTACTACTTCAAAGCATTGGTCACCGATGAGACTGCAGATGCTGATGCTGGTGGCTTCCTGACTGGCGGAGTACCAGCAGGCGGCTGGAGGACTGTTGGCTATGGCAATGGTGAGGCTTACAAGCTTGAAGTCTCTAACTTCTACTTCGGCCGCAACCTGGAAAACTGCCACTATGCTCTCGGTCGTCTTCCGCTCGGTTCGTTCAACAACCCGGTCTTCGACCTGACCCTCTACCCGAACCAGCCGCTCGAGAACCCGGTCGCAAACATCAACATGGATCGTGTCTATGGCGCCAACTACGGCACCAAGATCGGTTCCGGCATGATGAATGCCACGATTGTCATGCTTGATGACAATTCTTGGACCAACACGTCTAACTCTGGCGATGGCAAGTTCAACGACGGCTATGGACTGCTTCTCAGCTACAAGTTCAACCTCGGTAACGTGACCGTCGAGCCGATGGGCCTCGCAGTTCTGACCAACACCGACATCTGGGATCAGAGAGCAAATCCAGTTCACTCCAACGTGACGCCTTACACCGTCGGTGCGATGGTCGGCGTTCCGGCTGGCTCCGCCAAGCTCTCCTTCGGCGGCTTCTACACCCACTGCAACGACACGACAGACGAAGCAGCTGTCACCGGCATTCCTGGCTCCAAAGTCAAGTATGACGGTTACCAGTTCAGGGTCAAGGGTGAAGTGGGCAAGTTCATGGCCTGGTACGACTACAACCACACGACCGACAAATCTGATTTCTATGGTGCCAATGCTATCAACGGCAAGATGAAATCAACCAACCACTTCGTGTGGGCTCAGTACAAGATCCCGGTCTACGAGTCTGCCGCAGGTACCTTCAGCATCCAGCCGACCGTACGCTACCTCGCAACCAAGGTTAAGGACGATGTAGCCACCTCTACGGATCTGCAGCGCCTCCGCACCGAGCTCTGGGCAACCGTGACCTTCTAAGGCTGTCCCGCAGCAATGAAAAAGCCGCAGGAAACTGCGGCTTTTTTTTTTTACCCTCTTTCGCTGACTACGCCAAATTATTGCAGCAATGCTTGGTGGATATGGTTTATATAATTATATTACTGGTGTAGAATATTGTTAAGCTTACGCTGATCACCACCTGATACGTTACGCCGGCCTGGTCCTTCTCCTGACCGACGGCAGCTTCGGAGCTCCGATTCCGCTCCGTTTGATACACCCTTGTTGTTCTTTTCGCCACCATCAGTCATACCGGCGAGTTTTATCCAGGACATTACCGTTTACCAGCATATCCCTGTCTAGGCAGCCGCTGCCGAACAGGAATTTTATCCTCCTTTGCAGCAGGCACTGGGGGAAGATTGCATCTTTTTGTTCAAAGGATCCAGCAGTTCATTAAACCAAAACCAATTGACTGGCTATGATTAAAATCAAAAAAATCATCTGCCCGGTTGACTTTTCCGGCTTGTCCCGCAAGGC
>JAAXWP010000093.1:2718-3998 GCA_013334925.1 Chlorobiaceae bacterium | reverse complement strand
GGAAGCGGCAGTTGCCCGACTGGCGGTGGTACGACTGGAGGCGGAGGCGGTTCGAATGGCAATGTTTCGAATGCGCATGTGCCGCCCTCTCATCCTCCAAAACGGCATAAGGGAGCGTCGCCGGGAAATGCTTCGCATGTGCACGTGACTCCGAAACATCAACAGAAAAAAGGTTCGGGTTCTCATTCGGGAAAAGCTGCTGATGATCGTGTTCAGCCGAAGCAAGTACAGCCGCGACCTGAAGCACCTAAGGTAAAAGGTTCATCAGGAAGTGATGTGCTGAATGGCAAGGTCAGGAAAGTCGATCCGCCTCGTTACGATGAGGTAGAGGTTCATTCCCGCCCAGGTGGCGATAAAAAGTGATGTGGTGCGTGGTTGTGTGAGCAAGAAACCCGGGGGCGACTCCGGGTTTTTTGTTTCTGTAAAAAAGGTATGACAGAGCTGACGCTCATATGGCGTAACAGCGCAAAAAGACGGGCATCCTGAGATGTTCGGGCTTTACACTCAAACTGTGTTTTATAAATTGTTGTACTGATCATTTTTGTGCTCAGACTGACCTTGTTGCTTCAAAGTTCAATTGCTCAACCATGCCGCGTACGGACTATCATTGTCATATCCTGCCAGGGATTGACGACGGCCCGGTCGACCGGAAGAGTTCCGTCGAGATGGCCAGGATTCTGGCGGATGCTGGATTTAACGAAGTGTATTGTACGCCCCATCTTATCAAGGGGCTTTATGAGGTCTCCCAGGATGATGTGCTGAATGAACGGGAGCTTCTGCAACGGGAACTGGAGCGCGAAGGCATCCGGCTGAAGCTGCTGGTCGGACGGGAGTACTATCTCGACGAGTTCTTTCCGGATTTCATCAGGCAGCCTCAGTGTCTCGAAGGTACCCGGATGATTATGATCGAGATTCCGAACCACGCTTCGGTGGATATAGCCAAGGAGTGCTTTTTCACGGTGTGCAGTCGCGGTTATACGCCGATGGTGGCGCATCCCGAACGTTGTCGTCTGCTGTTGCGTGAGTCCAATGGTCAGGCCGGGGGCGGCATGTTTGCGAAAGGGTGGTTGTTCGGTGGTCGAAAGCGCTCCGGGAATGAGATGCGGGAGAGCGAGCTGCTTGGGTATCTCAAAACGCTTGGTTGCCAGTTTCAGGGGAATCTTGGCAGTTTTGCGGGTATGTATGGTGGCGGCGTGAAGAGTTCGGCAGAATATTTCAGGAGCAGCGGTCTGTATACCCATGAGGGCACGGATGCTCATTCGCCGGATGCGGCCAGGTTT
>JAAXWP010000093.1:0-2618 GCA_013334925.1 Chlorobiaceae bacterium | reverse complement strand
TGAACCATGAAACTGACCCGAATCTGCAATACCCCCCGTCTGGATTTTTATGCGGCCGACCTGACGACCGGCCTCGAGCTGCCGCTTGCGTCCACCTTCATTTCCGCGGGATTCCCGTCGCCTGCCGATGACCATCTCGAGCTCAAGCTCGATCTCAACCGCGCGCTGATCCGGCATCCGAATGCGACCTTCTACGGTCGGGTGAAGGGCTCGTCCATGATCGATGCGGGCATCGAGGAGGGGGATATTCTGGTCATCGACAAGTCTCTCGATCCGAAGGATGGCGATATCGCCGTCTGTTTCCTGGACGGGGAGTTCACCGTCAAACGCATCTCAAAGCAGGAGGATGGACTCTTCCTGATGCCTGCCAACGACGAGTTCCAGCCAATTCGCATTTCCGAAGAGAGCGATTTCCAGGTCTGGGGGATCGTCACCTATATCATTCACAAGGCCCGCTGAGAGGCATCGCCTGTGGTTGCGCTGAAAAGCCGAGCGGTTTTCAGGTCGTGTGTCAGATGGACTTGGCGAATGCGACAAGCCGATCGATCACCTGATGGCCGATGCGTTTGTCTACCTGCTGGAAAGCTTCGTATAAGGACACCTGCTCTTCTTCGCTGAGAATCTTGTCGGTCATGGGAAAGAGCATATAATCCTCACGCCAGATATGGCCCGGATAGAGTTCGGCAATGCCACGAAGATTTGCCACGAGCTGTTTGCGCGCAGCAGTATCAGCTTCATTTTTTTGCATCGCAGCGGCAGCCTCTTCCAGCCCTTTGACCAGGGCACGGCCTCTGATGTGTTCGCTGATCAGGCCTCCTATCGGGCAGCCATGCATTGGCACGCCCTTTTCACCCAGCACCGGAAAGAGCAGCTCCTCCTCTTTTCCATGATGGCACTGGTCGGCATAAACCCTCATGAATTCGACGATACCGGTCATGAGTGCATTGTCCGCCGGCGCTCCTTCTTCAAGCCTTGAGGCCAGCACCGGGGCTGCACCGACAATAAGGGCGATGATTCGATGTTCGGCCTCCAGCATTTCTGTCGGACCTGGCATATCTGCTCCATGTTTATCATTAGACTGAAAAATCCGGGTTGATTTCGGGTTCAGGAATCCCGGTTCGTGTGACCTGTTTTTGTAAGTACCCGGATCTTCACTTCATGGTTCCGGGGCTTCATTGCAGGCGTCACCATGCGGGTCGGCGCACGGGGGTGTGGTCAGAAGGCGAGCCTGTTGGATCGGGAGCAAAAAATTCGATCAGCATCGATACATTAGTGAAAACAGGATCTGGCAGCGTACGGGATTTGCATAGTCAACGGGCTTTGCTGACGCTGCCGCCAAGTAACGGGATGGATATGTTTGCGCTGGTCGACTGCAACAACTTCTATGTGTCGTGCGAACGGGTGTTCGACCCGTCGCTGAACGGGCGTCCGGTGGTCGTTCTGTCGAACAACGACGGCTGCTTCATTGCCCGTTCGAACGAGGCCAAGGCTCTCGGGTTGCCCATGGGGGGACCGGCGTTCAAGTATCGTGAGATTCTTCGCCGGCATCGGGTGGCGATCCATTCGGCCAATTTTCCGCTGTATGGCGACATGTCCTCGCGGGTGATGAATACGCTCGGCGATCTGGCGCCGGGTATCGAGGTCTATTCGATCGACGAGGCGTTTCTCGATCTTTCCGGTTTCGAGCGGATCGGCTTCATGGAGTATGCCCGCAGCATCCGCCGTATCGTGCGCCGGGCTACCGGCATTCCGGTGAGCATCGGCATTGCTCCTACCAAGACCCTGGCCAAGCTGGCCAACCGGCTGGCGAAGAAGAATCCGGAGTTCGAGGGGGTGTGCCTGCTTGCCGATACGGCGGCGGCACGCGAGGTCATGGGATCGATCTCGGTGGAGCATGTCTGGGGTATCGGTGGCCGCCATACGGAGTTCCTGAACCGGAACGGGATCAGGACGGTTCTCGAGTTCTGCGATGCGCCGGCACCCTGGGTCAGGAAGCACCTGCACATTACCGGGGCCCGGGTGCAGGCTGAACTGAACGGGCACTCGTGCCTGCCGCTGGAGCTGGTGCGGCCCCGCAAGCAGAGCATCTGCACTTCGAGATCGTTCGGCACGGAGGTGACGGACAGGGCGGTGCTGGAGCGTGCCGTAGCCCATTTTGCCACCAAATGCGCCCTGAAGCTCAGGGGCGAGGATGGTGTTGCCGGGCTCCTGACGGTGTTCGCCTGCACCAGCCCGTTCGAGGAGGCTTCGGAGAAGTACTGGGGCACCAGGACGGTGTCATTACCGGCGCCGACGCAGGATACGCTTGATCTCGTGAGGGCTGCCGTGGCGGTTCTTGGCGATATTTTCAAACCGGGGTTCCGCTACAAGAAGGCGGGGGTCACTCTTGCGGCGATCGTTCCGGCGTCTGCGGCACAACAGCCATTGTCGCTCTTTGTGCGGGAGGAGAGCGGTCCATCGGCCTCATCCCGGCTGATGCAGGCGCTCGATGCGGTCAACTCCCGTTATGGTCCGGGGGTGCTGCGGGTCGCTGCCGATACACCGGCTGGCTGGAAGCAGCGGCAGGAGAGGATTTCGCCACATTACACCACCAGCTGGGAGGATATCATCTCCATTCG
>JAAXWP010000052.1 GCA_013334925.1 Chlorobiaceae bacterium | reverse complement strand
TTGTCGGAAAATGAGCAATTATTTCTTTATTTGTCTTAGGTCTTAATTTCATTCCGATTCGAGGAGCATCATGATCCAGGATATTTTCGACATTTCCGGAAATTCGCCGCTCGTTCCCATTAAACAGCTTGCCAGGCAGAGCAGGGCGAAGTTCCTTGCAAAACTGGAGTTCATGAACCCCTGCTGTTCCCACTATTGCCGGGTGGCTTCTGCCATCGTGCGTGATGCCGAGGATCGCGGGCTGATCCATCCGGGCATGACGCTGGTCGACTGGACTTTCGGCACGAGCGGCATCGCTCTGGCCATGGCGGGCATCACCAGGGGATACAAGATTCTGCTGGTTGCTCCGGACAGGATCTGCCGTGAGAAACAGGAGGTGCTGCGCGCGCTTGGTGCCGAAATGGTGCTTACCCCTTCCGATGCCCTTCCGGGTGATCCGCGAAGCTGCGTGGCTGTTGCCGAAAACCTGGTCAGGACGCTTGAAAATGCATGGTTCGCCAACATGTACGAGAATCCGGTCAGCCTGATGGTTCATGAAGAGGCAACTGGCCCTGAGATTTTCCGGCAGACAGATGGCAAGGTGACGCACGTTTACGTGCCGATGGCTTCCGCTGCCATGATCTCAGGTATTGGCCGGCACCTGAAGTCCGTCAATCCGATGGTCAGCATCATCGGTGTCGAACCGGTCGGTTCAGCCTACAAGGCATTGCACTCTGGCAATTCTGCGGTTGCCGCTACAGCGTTCGAGCTTGAGGATATCGGCGCGGTGCATCCAACGCCTTTCTGGGATCCGTCGGTGATCGACCGGATCGTGCAGGTCACCGATGCTGACGCGTTCAATTGCGGGCGCGAGCTGCTCAGGTCCGAGGCTGTGTTTGCCGGCGGGGCTTCCGGCGCAGCCATGGCGGCTGCTCTCGGTGAGTCGGAGAGCCTTGGTGACGATTCGGTCGTGGTAGTCATGATGACCGATTTTGGCGCTTATGACCTTTCCCGTATGTACAACGACGAGTGGATGCGCCAGAAGGGGTTCTATCGCCGGTCCAAATCGTCGCTCGACCAGATCACCGCTGAGGATATCCTGCAGCGCAAGGCTCGCAAGGATCTCATTTTCGCCTGCCCGGAGCAGACGCTCTCCGATGTGTTCGAGATGATGAAGCAGAACGATGTGTCGCAGATGCCTATCGTCTCTTATGGCGCTCCGATCGGCAGCATCAGCGAGAACAAGATCCTCTCGATCCTCATCGAGAACGATGCAGCCATGAATGCCAAGGTGGTCGCCTTCATGGAGCAGCCGTTTCCGGTCTGCCAGTCCGATGCGACCATTTCGGAGCTGTCCGACAAACTGCAGAAAAATGCCTCGGGTGTGCTCATCACCCTGAATGACGATCGACTGCAACTGATAACGAAATCGGATCTTATCGATGCCCTTACTCACAAGTGAGGGTATCGGAAATTATCTGGTTGTTTTTTGTTCGATATTTCTTTATCTAAGCAGTCCTGAACATGCATTTTTCTGGTGCCGTCCAAGGGGAGCCCTGCATGCCAGCTGTACCCGCAGAGGCGCCTTTTCAACTTCATCTGACATGAAGCGTCACGACGGCCCCCCGAAGGAGTGTCGAGGCTGACGGTCGGTATTGCTTGTACAGGAGGATTCCTGCCTTATGTAAGTATACATGATGGGCTGGAACAGGGAGTACTTCCAATAACAGCATCAGGTTATGAAGGTAGAGTCCAGAAAACGGCAGTTTATTCTCGAAGGAAAAATCAAGCCAGGCTTCTGTGAGGGGTGCGGGGGCATCACTGAGCAGACGTTTGTTGGCGAGTGGAAGCCCAGCGACAAGCCGAAGGATGATGACCTGCTTCTGGTGGGTATATCCGAAAAGAAATCGAAGGATAAAAAGGCTGCTGCTGCTGCATCAGATTCAGTTGTTTCGGCTTCCGACAACAAGTACTGGATCCGTTGTTCAGCCTGTAATCAGGTTCATCTCCTCAAGGAGTGGCAGATTCAGATCGATCGCGATCTCAGCCCCGAGGAGCTCAGGCCCGAGGATTGCCAGACTTACACACCGCATGGTATTTATGCCAAGGGTGATGCCGTTTTTCATGAAGCGCTCGGCGAAGTCGGCGTGGTTCGTGAAAAGCAGGCGACGGGAAGCGGTGCACATGTCATTATCGTTGAATTCTGCAAGAGCGGAAGGAAACAGCTTCTGGAAAATGTACAGCTCAACCAGAGCAAGCAGAAAAGCTCTGAGTCGCTGTCTGATATTATCAAACTTAAATTAAGACGTTGATCTTCAAGCAAGGGGGTGAATTTCATTGGTAAGTGTACAGGTTAATGAAAACGAGTCCATCGACAAGCTGCTCAAGCGTTTCAAGAAAAAGTACGAGCGTGCAGGCGTTCTGAAGGAGTTTCGCAAAAAAGCATACTTCGTGAAGCCTTCGGTTGACAGCCGCCTGAAACGTTCCCGGAGCAAGCGCCGTGCCCAGAGGGCAAACGAAGAGCGCAACTCCTGATTCATTTCAAGGGTAGTATGAAAAGCAGCTCCTCGACGGGGCTGCTTTTTTTTAGGTACTGTTTTGTCCATCACAGTCAAACATCAAGCCATGAACGTTTTTCAAGGTGAGATTTCCAGCCTTCCTCCCGACAAGTCGATCTCCCATCGTGCAGCCCTGATCGGAGCTCTGGCCGAAGGTACGACCGAAATCACCAACTTCTCGGGCGGTTACGATAACCAGTCGACGCTTTCGGTGCTGAGGGATGCCGGTATATCCGTGCGCCAGGAAGAGGTGCCCGTAGCGGACGGCCGCATTGTCCGTAATGTCGTCATCGAGTCCAGGGGCCTGTGGAGTTTCTCGAAGCCTTCAGGGCCGCTGATGTGCAACAACTCTGGCAGCACGATGCGTATGCTGGCCGGTATCATGGCCGCGCAGCCGTTCAGGAGCGAGCTGATCGGTGACGCTTCGCTGATGAAGCGCCCGATGAAGCGCGTTGCCGATCCGCTCCGCCAGATGGGTGCCGCGATCTCCCTTTCAGCCGAAGGCACCGCTCCGGTGGTGATCGACGGTACGAAGGAGATCCGCCCGATCGAATACCTTTTGCCGGTTCCCTCGGCACAGGTCAAGTCGCTCGTCGCGTTTGCCGCCATGCATGCGGATGGCCGCTCGAAAATCATCGAGCCGATCCGTTCCCGTGACCATACCGAGCTCATGCTGGGACTTGAAACCATCGATCGTCCGGATGGAGTCCGGGAGATCATCGTCGAAGGACGGCGCCCGATAGCGGCAAAGCCGTTCAATGTACCGGCAGACCCGTCCGCAGCATGTTTCATGATTGCGCTGGGCCTGCTTGGCGATCGTTCCGAGATCGTGATCAGGAATGTGTGCCTGAATCCGACGCGCGTGGCCTACATCGACATTCTCCAGGAGGCGGGTGCGGGGCTGGTGATCGAGAACACCCGATCCGAAGGTGGCGAGCCTGTCGGTGACATTGTGGTTCGCAGTTGCTCAGGCCTGAAGCCGCTCAGGATCAGCGATCATACGATCGTGGCCGGGGTGATCGACGAGATTCCGATGCTGTCGGTACTTTCGGCGTTCGCATCGGGTGAGTTCGAGCTGCATAACGCCGCCGAGCTGAGGACCAAGGAGAGCGACCGCATCGATGCGCTGGTGGTGAACCTGCAGCGCCTGGGATTCGATTGCGAGCAGTATCCGGATGGTTTTGTCGTCAAGGGCAGGAGCGGTGTCGTTCCGGAAAAGGCCCATATCGAGTGCTTTGACGACCATCGCATTGCGATGAGTTTCGCGATTGCCGCTGAAGCTGCCGGTGCTTCGCTCGAACTGTCGGATCGTGATGTGGCCGGTGTTTCGTTCCCGAACTTCTTCAGCCTGATCGAGTCGTTGAGGCAGTAAAGTTGTTCCTGTCAAACCGGGAGTAAGTGTCAGGTGCTGAGAGTCCGACCGAAGCGGTCGGACTCTCAGCACCTTTTTTTGTTGGGGGGCGTTCATCCCTCCCCGGGCTGAAGCCCAGGGCTATTGAATGTAAGAGGAAGATGAATGTCCGTCGGGATAAATCCCTCCTGAGTGTAAAAGGCTGAAGCCTGGCGCCCGGGGCTATCGGGTCCCATTTTTGATCTGTCATCCTGAGCGGAACGAAGGATCCAGAAAATCCTGTTTTGGCTGGATTTTTCGTCCGGCGAAACCGGCCTCAGAATAACCGTGATATTGCGTTTTCAGAAGATAGCCCCGGGCTTCAGCCCGGGGAGTGCGGGATGGCCGTTCCTTTTTTGCTCAGAGACTTTTCAGGTGCTCGAGCAAAATCCTGTTGAACAGGTCCGGCTGGTCGAGGTTCGAGAGGTGCCCTGCATCGGGTATGATTTCAAGTTTCGAGCCTGGAGTTCCTGACTGCATGTCAGATGCCGTCAGGGTCGTGGTAACCACATCCGACTCACCATTGATGAAGAGAACCGGGCAGGTGATCGCTGGCAGCAACTCCGTGGAGTCGGGTCGATTGGCGATGGCCATCATGGCCTGGCTGATGGCGTCGGCGGGCTGGCGCAGGATCATCTGCTGTACCCGTGAGACCAGCTCCGGGTTTGCTTCGCAGGTGTGCCGGGCAAAGAAGTTCGGCACCATGCGTTTGGCCGCTTCGCCCGAGCCGTCACGCTCTACGGCCTTACAGAACTCCATGCGCTGCGCCTTCGCTTCGGGAGCGTCGGCGTTGGCCCTGGTGTCGCAGAACACGAGTGATGTCACCCGTTCGGGAAACAGCTTCCAGAAAGCGAATGCCTGGTAGCCGCCCATCGAAAGGCCTGCTACGGTAACTTTTTCGCATCCCAGCGAATCGAGCAGCGAGGCAAGATCGCTGGCATAATCATGCATGTTCCAGCCGGGTTTTGCGGGAGAGCCATCGAACCCGTAGACGTGCGGGGCGATAACCCCGTATCCTTCGGCTTCGAGGAATGCGACCTGCGGCTCCCACATGGCGGCTGAAACCGGAAATGCATGCAGCAGTACCACCGTGCCCGCATCTCCGCGGGCAGAACCTTCATACTTCAGCATCGGTCAGTTCTCGACGCTTTTCTGGCCGCGGATGTCGCGGATGATGTTGTTTGCCTCGTCGAGGATCTTGCGTGCTTCGTCGCGAGCGCTGTCGATGATCTCCTGTGAGCGGTGTTTGGCCTCGTTGCTGTAGGCTTCGTCGTGCTCGGTGCCTTCGTAGTATTCGGCGGCTTTGTCAAGCGCGTGTTTCACTTTACCCGAGATCATCATCTGGGTGTCGGCGCCTTTGCGCGGTGCGAACAGCAGGCCCATGATGGTTCCGGCGGCGGCGCCAAGGATAACGCCGAAGAAAAGGCCTTTGTAGTATTTGTCCTGATAGTTGACCTGGTTTTCCATATGTGGCAGGATTTTGTTGAGTTTGGGGTGCCCCAAAAAATGTATCTGTAGGTAAAATATAACAAAAATTACTCCTGCAAGATCTCCATCACCTCGCTCTCTGCGGCAGCGAGGTGCTCGGTCAGGTCTGGTCGGCAGACGATACGGAACTTCTTGGTGGAGTGCTCGAACGACAGGATGAAGCCGGAGCCGAATACCGACTCCCTGAAGTCGTCGAAACGGATATATCCACCCTGTGATGCCTCCTGTACCAGATGACGATGCTCATGCCTGGATGGGAAGATTCGCAGCTCCCTGAAATCGGCATAATCGAAGACATCGCGGAGTGCTGGCGCGTCGATCAGCACCTCATGTCCCTGCAGCGCCAGATTGTGCTTTCGCGAGAGCAGCGCGCAGATCTCCTGCTCTTTTCGTTTTCTTCCTCGGTGGTCAGAGCTGTAGCCGAACCAGACTGGGTCGGCCTCCATCAGCGGTTCGCGGTAGGGGAAGATCGTCATGGCGCGTTTGTAGACGTGCCGGTTCACGATGTCGTCGAGCAGATCCTGCGCCGGCAGCCCGAGGCCTCGGATCGAGCGGTCCAGCTCGAAGAGCACCCGGTCGTCGGAACTGAAATAGAACATCTCCCTGAGTGTATCGGTCGCTATGACGCTTTCGTCCACGATGTCCTGCAGGAGGCGCCGGAGCATGGCTGAAAGCGTGCGGCTGGTGTGGTGCCAGTATACATTGCGCATCATCATGTACTTGGCGAAGATCAGGCTTTCAAGCGGTGCGATGCCTTTTTCGGTGATGGCGAAGCGCTCTCGGGCCGGATCGGGCACGAAAGACTCTACCAGCCGTTCGATGTCGATGCTGCCGTAGGGGATGTTGCAATGGTGTGCGTCGCGCATCAGGTAGTCCATCTTGTCCGGGTCGAGCGTTCCGCTGACGAGTTTCCCGAATCGGTGGGCCGATTTGCCTGCGATGATTCCGATCACCGTGTCGGGATCGACTTTCCAGTCGTCATGCAGGATGGCGGCGATCGGTGGCGTTCCGGGGTGCTCCTCGTTGACGAACATGCCGGTCAGGGCTTCGTGGTGGGCGAAGACGCTGTCTGTGGCGCCAGGAGGAGCGATCTCTTCGAGCACATGGGCGTGGGGATAGTGGCCGATATCGTGCAGGAGGCAGGTCGACAGCAGCGTCCTGCAGGTTTCGTCATCGAACCTGAAGCTGTCGTTCTGCAGTTGCATGGCCAGCGGGTTGGTCACCATCCGCTGCAGGATCAGTTTCATCAGGTGATAGACACCGATCGAGTGCTCGAAACGGGTGTGGGTCGCGCCTGGATAGACCTGCTGTGCGAACGAGAGCTGGCGGATGCCCTTCAGTCTCAGGAATGAGGGATGGGCCAGGATTTTTTTCAGCGGGTCACTCAGCGGGATGTGGCCCCAGATGGGAATACGGATAAAACCGCCTTCGGAGCGGAAGAGGAACGATTCGGCGATCATGAACTATGCTGCGGGGTTCGTGGAAATCCAACGCTGCTATCAAGATACGCAGGAAAGTGGCGGGAGGAGAAACGGAGGGGACAAAAAAAAAGCTGCGGTCGGAAGACTACAGCTTTTTTGTCTTAAAGACAGTGCTCAGTATCTGGCGCGAGGTGCAGCGCGCTGCTCTTTCGGCTGGGCTTCGTTGACCCTGATCTTCCTGCCGTTGAGTACGCTCTCGTTCAGGTTGGCGATAGCTTCGTTGGCCTCAGCATCATTGGGCATTTCAACAAATCCAAAACCCTTGGAGCGACCGGTCATCTTGTCCATGATGACGTTTGACCTGGAAACCGTTCCGAATTCACCAAATGCCTGGCTCAGTTCTGCTTCGGTGATACCGTAATCAAGATTGCCAATGTAAATGTTCATACTTTGTTCTAAGAAGAAGTGTGCTTTTTTCGAGAAGAGAATAGCTGCCAAATAATTAAAAGCACAAATCACTTGAAAGCGTTCAGGCCAACCTTTGGCCCATTTTTATAAAATACTCTTTAATTTACAAAGAAACAAGAGTCTTGATAGCTGAAATTTATCTGTTCAGCTCTCGTGAATCTTTCAGGTGCAAAGCGCAGACTTTCCGGAAATGGTGGCCGTAAATTGCAAGCGTTACGGCCAGCGGCAGTGCTCTCTGGCGATGGATGAAGGTCCAGGCGAGCATTCTCCAGTAATGGAAGCGCTCCCTTCCGATAACCCCCAGCATTACCGTTGAGCGTGCGAAAGCCATGAGCTGGCCGAACCTGAACCGACCTTTGAACTGAGGCGGCCGGTACTCCTGAAGCAGCGTTCTGATCCGCCGGTAGTAGTGTTTCGGGGCGTAGAGGTGATTCATCATCTCCCGGTACCCGTTGCGAAGAAGTTCTGGGTCCATGGTTGGAACGATGTTGGTGTCGCTGTCGGCGTTGTCGCCGCTGACGTGACCGAGCAGGCGTCCCTCGGTTTTCATCCTTTCGTAGAGCTTCGTGCCGGGAAGGGCCTGCAGGATGCCCACCATGGCGGTCACGATGCCGCTCTTCTGAATGAACTCGAACTGCTTCTGGAAAATCGACGGCGTGTCGCTGTCGAATCCCACAATGAAGCCGCCCTGCACTTCAAGGCCGGCGCGCTGTATCCTCCGGATGTTTTCGAGCATGTCGCGCGAGGTGTTGTGCTTTTTGCCGCACTCCTGAAGGGCGCTGTCGTTCGGGGTTTCGATACCGATAAAGACCTGGCAGAAGCCCGCACGAGCCATCAGCTCCATGAGCTCCTCGTCATCGGCCAGATTGATCGAGCACTCCGTGTAGAACTTGGTTGTCACTCCATGCTGGCTGCGCCAGTCGATGAGTGCCGGAAGCAGCTCCCGTTTGAGATATGAACGGTGGGCGATGAAGTTGTCGTCCACGAAGAAGATGCTGTCGCGCCAGCCGATACGGCGAAGGCCGTCGAGTTCCATGATGATCTGGGCGCTGGTTTTTGTCCGGATCTTGTGGCCGAACAGGGTGGTGACGTTGCAGAAATCGCATCGGTAGGGGCACCCTCTCGAAAACTGGATGGCCATGGATGCGTATTTCCCGTGTTCGAGCAGCTCCCATTGCGGAGCCGGAGTACGGGTGATGTCCGGGAAGCCGCTACCGGTGTAGATGGGCTGCGGCATGCCAAGGCGAAGGTCTTCGAGGAAGATGGGGAGGGTGGTCTCAGCTTCGTTCAGCACGAAGTGGTCAACCTCCGGAAACTGCTCGTGTGCGGTCGTGAAGAGCGGCCCTCCGGCCACGACCGGTAGGCCGACGGCCTTGCAGCGGGCGATCACCTCCCGAGCCGACTCCTGCTGCACGGTCATGGCGCTGATGAATGCCATGTCGGCCCACTCGAGGTCAGCGGTTTTCAATTGCCGCACGTTCAGGTCGATGAGCCTTCGTTGCCAGCCTTCGGGCAGCATGGCGGCGATGGTCAGGAGCCCGAGCGGTGGGAGTGAGGCCTTTTTTCTGACGAATTTCAGGGCGTGCTTGAAGCTCCAGAAGGTGTCCGGGAACTCGGGATAGAGCAGAAGAATGTTCATGATGCCGTTTCCTCGATTGCTGGGAGAATCGTGGTCAAACTGCAATGGAGACGAGACACGCTCATCTCCTGAAATTCAAGGTCAGAAAAGGGGTGGAAATAAGCAAGGGGTGGAGGCCGATTCCCTGAACTCAGTACCGCTCCAGGGTGAATTTTTCACCGAGATACATCTTTCTCGCTTCAGGGTTTTCGGCGATCTGTTCCGGTGTTCCCTGCATGAAGATGCTGCCGTCGAACAGCAGGTAGGCGTGATGGGTGATCGAGAGCGTCTCGTGCACGTTGTGGTCCGTGATGAGCACCCCGATGTTCCGCTTGATGAGTCCCTCGACAATCTGCTGGATGTCTTCGACGGCGATCGGGTCAACGCCGGCGAAAGGCTCGTCGAGCAGGATGAACTTTGGGTCGAGGGCGAGGGCGCGGGCGATTTCCGTCCTGCGTCGTTCACCGCCGGAGAGCGCGTAGCCCATGCTTTTCCGGATATGGGCGATGTTCAGATCCTCCAGCATACGCTCAGCCTTCTCCTTCTGTTGGGCTTTCGACATCGAAGTGAACTCGAGCACCGCGAGGATGTTCTCCTCGACGGTCAGCTTGCGAAACACCGAGGCTTCCTGTGGCAGGTAGCCTATGCCCTTGCGGGCGCGCTGGTACATGGGCAGCTCGGTGATCTTTTCGTTGTCGAGGAAAACGTCGCCATCGTCAGGCTTTACCAGTCCGACGATCATGTAGAAGGTGGTGGTCTTGCCGGCACCATTCGGTCCCAGCAGGCCGACGATCTCACCCTGCCTGACCTCGATGGTCGAGCTCTTGACGACCGTCCGTTTATTGTAGATCTTCTTAAGGTTTTTGCAGCTCAGTATCGAACTCATGGAATCTCGCTCGTTGGGTTATCGGCACTCGACGTTATGTCTGAATATCGTGTTCTTCAACCGTTTCCGTACTTCCGGTTGAACTCCGCATCGCTCATGACCAGCAGCATGATGCCTTCGATAAGGCCCACGATGGCTGGCACTCCAGTCCAGCAGAACAGCAGGTAGACCACGCCCCAACCGATACGCCCGAGGTAGAACTTGTGGACGCCGATGCCGCCGAGAAAAATAGCGAACAAGGCTGCTGCAAGCTTGCTTTTACCGTTTGGCGCGACGGCGCCCAGGTCGATGGTGCAGGGTGCCGGAGCCTGACGGACCCCGCATTTGGGGCAGATCTCCGCTTTGGCATTGATGATGGCCCCGCATTCCGAGCAGTATTTTTCGTCAGGGCCTTTCGTCTGGGGTTCGCTCATGAGTAGAGGGATAACAGGGTTTATCTGCCGAACGCAAATAAAAAATCAGCAGTTTCTGAATATAGTAATTGCTTCGATCTTTCATGACCAGGTCATCTTACCCTGGATTCGTTCTCTTTCTGGCTGACGAGCCCGCCCCATTCGACGACCGTGAAGCCTTTGCGATGGAATGATCTGATCTCAGGCGCTTTCAGGTGCTCTTTCGAGTCTGTTGGCGTGAAGTGAAGCAAGAGGCGCAGTACGCTGTCCGGTTTCGGTTCGATGTTCAGGCCCAGGCGTTCGCTGACCACTTCGGGATTGACGATCCTGATCGTGCAATACTTGCCTGAGGTCAGGTTCTCCACCCAGTATTTTCTGAGATCTTTCGACTCCTGCCGGTTCAGTCCGAGCTTTTTCAGGTTTTCATCGAACCACTCGCCCAGATCTTTCCGTTTGACCGACCATCCCTCCTTGGGCAGCGGAAGCGGCTTGTCGAGCGATGCTTCGTAGAACAGGTAACCATATCGCCCATCGATCGTTCCGTCGGGTTTCGCTTTGACCGTCCAGCCCGACCCGTACTCGGGAATACTTTTCACGACGGTGCCCTGCGGCGCAAGCGTGACCTTCACCTGCATCTGGTGCTTCGGATAGAGGTAGACGGCCGGTTTCTTGACGATAGGCAGTTCATGGCAGTCTCTCAGTTCAGAACCCTCGAGGTAATAGCAGCGCTGTTGCCGGAGCGTCGGCCTGGCATGGGCGTCAGTACCCTGGTGGACCAGCATGGCGATCGAGATCTCCTTCGGACGCCACATCGTTGACTCGAAAATTTCCAGATTGCCGATCTCGACGTTGTCGCCGAGCAGGATGGGTTTTGTCTGCACGTAGTCGCCGCTGTTCGAAACCAGCGCCGAAAGCTCGAAAAATGCGCCGCTTCCCATGCCATGGTGCTCGATGATGACGACGCAATCGGGTTTCCCGTCGTCGTTGAGGTCCGAAGCGGCAAACTTTACCAGCGAAGCGCTGATGGCTTTTTCAGGTGAGCTCACATCGGAGAATTTTCCGTTTTTCAGTGATATGCTCCGTTCCCCGACCAGAAGCTGATAGGCGTGGTTTTTCGCCATCTGTTCGATCGATGGGGGGGTGTCGGCGGCGGCCGATTTTTTTGCGGCGAGGGTTGGGGTTGTCAGAAGGCTTGTCGCCAGGACAGCGATCGAAACCAGACCTGTTTTCGACAGTGGCTTCCCGGTAAAGGCAGGGATCGGCATGTTGTTCACTGGTTTTAGGGTTCTGAGAGTCCTTGCCGGCGCAGGAACCGTGAAAAACCGGAAGGGGTGTTAGATGAAAATAAAAGTTAATTGCCGGTTTTAAAGCAAGTTCAGTATGTTTAAGCCGGTTGCTGCATGGCCATCCTGTCTGTATCTTTTACATGACTGAGTGCCCTCTGGGAGTCCGGTACAGGTTCATCTAACTTTCTATACACGAACAGAACAATCATGGAAACTCTGGACAACATTGCTGGTCAGTCAGCTCAGGATAATCTGGATCACCTGTTCAGGGGCGATTACCGGGTCACCCCTTTCGCCTATGCCAGCCAGGCGTGGCAGCTGTTCCGACAGGAACCAGGCAAGTATATCGGCTTTTCGCTTATCCTTGTACTGATTTACATCATCTTCAACCTGGTCAACAATCTGGCGGTCACACCGATCGAGAGTGATCCGGCAAGCCTTGAAGCTTTGGGTACGGGGTTAGTGGTGATTCTGTTCAGCATGGTCTTCTCCATTTTGCTCCTTCCCCTTTACGCCGGCTATGTTATCGCAGGGCTCAAGCAACTGAGCGGTAAACAGCTGGAGTTCAGGGACTTTTTTGCCGGGTATCGACAGGCCGGCCCAATCATTCTCAATGCTTTCGGAGTTGGCGGTATCCTGTTGGCTTCGATACTGATTGTCGGACTGGTGCTCGGAATACCCGCCCTCATTTATTTTGTCGCTTCAGCCCACGTTACGCCCAGGTGGTACAGTGAACTTTACCTGCTCGCATTCATCGTGCTGCAGTGGGGCGTCATGGCGTATGTTTCGGTGTTGTGCACCTTCAGCCAACCGTTGGTCATCGATCGTCGGATGCGGGTCTGGCAAGCGATAAAGACCAGCGGAAAAGTGGTCAGTCGGCACTGGTTTTCAGTATTCGGGCTTCTGATCGTTATCTCAGTCATCAGCATGCTTGGGGTGTTGGCGCTGGTTGTCGGTATTCTGGTGAGCAGTCCGGTCGCTGGTCTCATGTACGCCGTAGCCTACAAGGATATTTTCGGTATCTCCCGTGACGACTGGTGAGCCTTGATCTGTCAGCGGTCATGGCAGCAGGATGTCATGATTGCTGACTTCAGCCTGAGGACCCGCTTTGCCGCTGTACATCCATTATGCAATCCCCCGTTTTCATCTCGCTCAAAAAAGCGCTAATGTGTGAGATAGAAATTATGCCATTCAACCAACGAAGTCAGGATTATGAGAAAGGTCATGCCATACCGGGGGATGCACCCGGAGCTTCACGATTCGGTCTTTCTTGCCGACGGAGCCTATGTGATCGGTGATGTGAAGATCGGAGCCCATTCGAGCGTCTGGTTCAACGCCGTCGTCAGGGGCGATGTCTGTCCGATCAGGATCGGCGAAAAGACCAGCGTACAGGACAACGTCACGCTGCACGTCACGCACGACACCGGTCCACTCGAAATCGGCAGCAATGTCACGATTGGCCACGGTGCGGTACTGCATGCCTGCACGGTGCAGGACAACGTGCTCATCGGCATGGGAGCGACGCTGCTCGACCACTGCGTTATCGAACCCTGGTCGGTGGTTGCCGCCGGGTCGCTGGTGAAGCAGGGGTTCAGGGTGCCGACGGGCATGCTGGTTGCCGGCGTGCCGGCCAAGGTCATCCGTCCGATCACCGAGGAGGAGCGGCAGAACATCGCCGAGTCTCCTGAGAATTACGTGCGCTACGTGGCCCATTATCGCGAAGGTGGTTACGAAGGCCGTTGACAATGCAGTATTGTCGTGAACGCAATTCGCGACAATTCACTACATTAGAATTCGATTTTCGCGGGTATGCCGCCGACTGGCGGCGGCAACCATCATCTGAAACCAATTACTTCTCATGGCGCAACAAGATGTGGTCATTATCGGCGGCGGCATCAGCGGTCTGAGCCTCGCGTTCTACTGCTCGCAGGCCGGCATGAAAACCACCCTGATCGAAAAGAGCAAGACTGTAGGCGGTTCGTTCGCCTCGCATCAATATTCGAGCAACAATGACAGCTTCTGGCTGGAGATGGGCGCGCATACCTGCTACAGCTCGTATCAGAACCTGCTCGGCATAGTCGAAACGTGCGGAATTGCCGACACGATCATCCCGCGTGAAAAGGTGCCATTCACCCTCCTGAAAAATGGCGAGGTGAAGTCCATCATGTCGGGGCTCAATATCATGGAGCTGCTCGTCAACGGTCCGAATATCTTCCGTCTCAAGAAGGACAACATGTCCGTGAAGGAGTACTATTCGAAGATTGTCGGCGCGAACAACTACCGTAACACGGTCAGCCACTTTTTCAACGCGGTGCCTTCGCAGATGACCGACGATTTTCCGGCAGACATGATGTTCAAGAGCCGCCCCAAGCGCAAGGATGTGCTCAAGAACTACACCTTCAAAGGTGGCCTGCAGAGCGTCGCCAACACCATCGCTGCACGCAAGGGAATCGAAGTCCGAACGGGTTCCGCCGCCGAATCGGTGACGATGTCCGGCGGAAAGTATGTGGTGAAGACCGAGGATGGTCAGGAGTACACGGCCAGCACGCTTGCGCTTGCACTGCCTTCGGCGATCGCATCCAGGCTGTTGCAGAACGTCAACCAGGCTGTTGCCCATCACCTCTCCCTGCTCAAGTTCGCCGATGTCGATTCGGTCGGCGTCGTGGTCAGGAAAGAGAACATTTCGCTCAAGCCGGTCGCGGCAATCATTTCGCCGAACGATACCTTCTTCTCGATGGTGTCGAGGGACACCGTTCCAGACAACAACTTCAGGGGATTCGCCTTCCATTTCCGTCCCGGGCTGGACGATAACGCGAAGTTCAAACGGATCACCGAGGTGCTTGGTATCGGTCTGCCGAAGATCGAGCATACGACGACCAAGATGAATGTCGTACCGTCACTGCGCCTCGGACATCGTGAGTGGGCCCAGAAGATCGACAGTCTGCTTGGCGGTGCGAAGAACCTCTACCTGACAGGCAACTATTTCGGTGGTATGGCTATCGAAGACTGTGTGTCACGTTCGCATGACGAATTCGATCGCATGGCCGGCAAACGCTGATCGCCTGGCTTCATCAGTTTGATATTCAGGGCTGTTCCGTATGCTACACCGGGACAGCCTTTTTTATTTATCCCGGAGCTCTATTTCCAGGCCGCGAGGTTCCCGTCCGGCTTGGCTCCAGTCCACCTGCATTGGTACTGACGGCCCTTCGTTGTAACTTGGGAGGTAACGATGCCTGGGACGACCCCTTCCCGAAACCTTGACCGATACCTATGAATCTGCCGTTAGACCTCGATCTCTGGATGATGCCCGCGATAGTTGCCCTGATCGCCCTGCTACTGTACTTCGTCGCCAACTCCCTGATCAAAAGCTTCCTTGCCAGAATAAAGAGTACGATCGCCGACAGCGGCGTGCCGTTCGGTATCCTGCTGCTGCCGCTCAGACTGCTGTTCATGATTATCGGCATCACGGGCGTTGTGCATTATGTCAGGATGCCCTCCGAAATCAAGGAACTGGTAGTTCACGCGCTCTCGATCGCTTCGATCATCGGAATCGCCTGGCTCATGCTCAGGGGATTCGCGTTTGTCGAATCGCTGATCCAGCTGCGCTACAAGGATGCCGGGCGAGGCAACATCGAGGCCAAGCGCGTTGCAACCAACGTGAGCCTCATCCGGAAGATCATGAACGTGCTGGTGATCATCCTCGCCTGTTCGGCCGTGCTCATGACCTTTGACACCGTTCGACAGATCGGCCTGAGCATCCTCGCTTCCGCCGGTCTTGCCGGCATCGTCATGGGTTTTGCCGCACAGCGCAGCCTGCAGACCCTTATCGCCGGAATTCAGATCGCCATCGCCCAACCGGTGCGCCTCGATGACGTCGTCGTCGTCGAGAACGAGACGGGCCGTGTCGAAGAGATCACCCTGACCTACGTCGTCGTGCGTCTCTGGGACCAGCGCCGCATCATCGTCCCGATCACCTGGTTCATCGACAAGCCATTCCAGAACTGGACCAGGAGTTCGACCGAGCTGACCGGTGCCGTCATTCTGCATGTCGGTTACGGATTGTCGATCGATGCGATCCGGACTGAACTGGAGCGCATCGTCACCGCCCATCCGCTGTGGGATCGCCGGGTTGTCCGGCTTGAAGTCACCAACGCCGCCAAGGATGATATCGAAATCCGGGCGCTCATGAGCGCGGCAAACTCATCCGATCTCTGGACGCTCCGCTGCTATGTACGGGAGAAACTGATCGACTTCATGCGTCATCTCGGCACGGAGAGCACCGAGGACGATGCTGGCGATTCCGGCCCCGACGAATTTTCGCTGCATTGACAATGCCATGATGAAACTCATTTGAAAAGATGCTATTTTGGCGGCGTATTTCTTGGGCGGACGAACGTTAGTATTATTCGTGGTGGCTGCCGGGGAAATGAAAAGATGACTATTGATTATTGACAACGAACAAGGAGAATGACTATGGCACAGGCCAAATCAGGAGATACCGTCCGGGTTCACTATACCGGTACTTTCGATGACGGAACGGTTTTCGATACTTCAATGGAGCGCGAACCGCTGCAGTTCACCGTCGGTGCAGGCATGGTGATCGCTGGTTTCGACAACGCCGTGACCGGCATGGAACCGGGTCAGAAGAAAACCGTCAATATTCCGGCTGAGCAGGCTTACGGTCCGCGCAGCGAAGAGCTGGTTGCCGAAATCGGCCGCGACAGGCTTCCGGCAGACCTCGAAATCGAGATCGGCCAGCAGCTTCAGGTCGGCCTCGCCGATGGAGACCAGGCTGTGGTGATGATCGTCGATGTCAGCGAGACCACCGTCACGCTCGATGCCAACCACCCGATGGCCGGCATGGACCTCAACTTCGAACTCGAGCTCATCGAGATCGTCTGATCTGCCCTGGGGTCAGGCCTTGCAAAAGTTGCATCGCGATGCAACTTTTGCAAGGCCTGACCCCAGAGCCACCTGTCCGGTTACTTCTCACGAACGATGGTATGACGGTGCATGCTCGAGGTCCTGCAGATGCGCGGCAGGTTGCGAACGGCGGTTTCCAGCTTGACGTACGGGAAGGCGAGCAGCAGGTCGTCAGGCTCGAACGATAGGCCGGCATTACCGCCCGTATCGCCCAGCGTGAAGGTCGGCTTGCCGGTTTTTACGACATAGCTCGATACCATCTCGCAGGTCGATCCGCCGGCGATACCGTGGATATGCTCGCCGTTGTCGAAGCCGTAAGCCCGCATGATATGCTGGCCCTGGAACGGCTTGCAGATGATCAGCACCACATCTGGCAGCAGCGCCTCACCAACCATCTTCGAGAGAGGACCGACGATCTGGGTGGCGAACTCTCCGTCCTCGAACGGCATGGTTCCAGCCATAGAGCAGCGAAG
>JAAXWP010000051.1 GCA_013334925.1 Chlorobiaceae bacterium | reverse complement strand
TCAGATCGATGCCGAACCGTAGATTCGAAGACCGGTGAACATAGCGGATTCAGGATTTTGACGCGAACCAGCCGGGCACAAACCGCCAGGCATGCCGCATCTCCCGGTCATGTGCCGCGTAATCCGGGTCGAAGCGACCGACCTCACTCCAGAAGCGTGCTGAATGGTTCATATGCCGTGTATGGCACAACTCATGAAGCATGATATAGCGGACCAGGAGAGGCGGCAGAAAGATCAGCTTGAGGTTCAGGCTGATCGTACCCCGAGAGGAGCAGCTCCCCCAGCGGGAGCGCTGCTTTCTGATCGATACGGAGGAAAAAGAGAATCCGTGAATCGCGGCAAGCCGTTCAAGCTGAGGTGACAGTTTGAATGCCGCGCGCCGTTTCAGCCACATCTCGAGTGCCTTGCGGCACAGCTCGTCATCGTGAATCTGTCCGGTAACTGCCAATACGTCAGCGGAGATTTCGCGAACCGAAACCCCTTTTGACTCCTGACTGCGATAGGTGACACACCAGGATTCACCAATACCTGATAGTTCAAGCTTCGAGGGCAAAGCCTGACCGGTATCCGAAACACCGCTGACACGCTTCCGCTCAAAAGAGTTCTGTACTTTTTCGATCCACTCCCGGCGACTCTCCACCATGCCTGGAACCTTCCGCACGTCGAAACCCTTGGGCACGACCACGATCAGACCATCGTGGGGCGACATCCTCAGACGGGCGTATTTTGCGCGCCTGCTGACCCTGACCTGATAGGGGATCTCGGATACCGGTCTCATGAATGTGAAGTTTCAGTAAGGGCTTACGCGAACTGTGGATAGCAATGATCTCAACGACCGTAGACGCATGATAGCGCAGAACACCCAATAAAAAAAACGGATATCCCCTTCACACCGGTACCCGTCCACAGTAGGAGCGCGGCGGGTGCTTTGGATCCTGCATTGCGCAGGTGAAGAGGTGGACGGGGATACCCGTAAGAAAAAAAAATCAGGCCAGCGCTTGCGAAAGGTCAGCAATCAGGTCATCCGGATCCTCGATACCGATGGAGAGCCTGATGACACCGTCAGTGATCCCGACAGCCGCCCGGTGTTCGGCACCCATCGAAGCGTGGCTCATGGTCGCAGGATGCTCGATGAGCGACTCCACGCCACCCAGGCTTTCGGCAAGCGCAAACAGTTTCGTACCGCGGAGGATGCTGTTGACCTGTTCGATAGCTCCATCGACCTCGAACGAAACCATGCCGCCGAATCCCCGCTGCTGCCGTTTGGCAAGTTCGTGCTGCGGATGGCTTGCGAGCCCCGGATAGAAAACCCGCTTGACTTTAGGATGCCTGTCCAGATATTCCGCAACGGCCCTGGCATTCCGTTCATGCTCCTTCATCCTGGGCACCAGAGTTTTGATGCCACGCAACACCAGCCAGCAATCGAACGGCTGCGCGCAGGTTCCGAGTGAATTGACCAGAAACCTGATTCTCGCGTCGAGCTCAGGACTGTTCGAAAGCACGGCACCACCGACAACGTCGGAATGCCCGTTCAGGTACTTTGTCGTCGAATGCACCACAATATCCGCACCGAGCCTGAAGGGCTGCTGGTTATACGGCGAAAGAAAGGTGTTGTCGACAATGGACAGCAGGCCATGCTTCTTTGCAATTGCCGTCACTCCGGCGATATCGATCAGGTTCAGAAGCGGGTTCGACGGAGTCTCGATCCAGATCGCCCTGGTGTTCGGGGTGATATACGATTCGATCTCGCCCGTCTCCCTGAGACTGACAAAATGAATCTTCAGGCCGAACTGCTCCTGTATGGTCTTCAGCAACCTTGCCGTACCGCCATAGCAATCGTCCGTGCAGATGATTTCGTCACCTGTCCTGAACAGATGCAGAACCGTCGTGATGGCAGCCATGCCGGTCGTCACGGCGACCGCGCAGGAACATCCTTCAAGCGCCGCAACACACTCTTCAAGTGCTGCTCTGGTAGGGTTACCGCTCCTTGTGTAATCGAAACCGCGATGTTTGCCGATATCCTCGAACACAAATGTCGAGCTCTGGTAAATCGGCGTCATAATGGCACCATATGCCTTATCCGGTGAAACTCCGGCATGAATGGTGTCTGTCTGGAAACTCATACGCTCCTCCGTTCATGGTTAAAAAAATCGGGCGCAAACGGAAGGAGGCATGAAAAAACCCCTTCCGCGACGAGTGTGGAAGAGGTATCGGAGTGCATTCAGGTCCATCGGGACGATCCGGAATGCAGTCAAACTCTTGTTCACTCATCTTTCCTCATGGGGAACCCTCTTCGGCAAAAAGCCATTGAGGACAAAAACGTCAGGGATTTAAGCTCCCTTCCGCCCTCATCAGGTAGAATGCGGCACCGTGTCCCTTCCGGGATCGGTTGTCAAGGCGTCAACGGGTCTATTCCCTCGGCCTTTCTTGATGACTTCAGCGACTGCAAAGAACAATTAACAATCGTTAATGTACCTCAAAAACACATTCCTGTCAAGCTGGATTTGAGATTTTTTTCCGGTTCATGATGCTAAATCGGACAAAAAAAGTTTTTTGAAAAACCGAAAAAAATCCGGATATTTTTAACAATCGTTAATAAACTTGAACAGGCACACGCACATCATGAACTTCAGAACCGACATCACCCCGACAATGTATCCCTGCTGTTGTGACAATGGCATGATGCACTGTGCCCTCAAAAAGAACCGGTTCGCCTGGACGTAAGTGTCCCTGATGGAATACACCCTTGTCAAGCCGGTTCTGCATGTCAGCACCGGCTTTTTTTATTCACTGTAAACCTGAAACCTTTAAACCTGTAGCATATGTCCACAACGCAACTCCCGGGCGGCATTCCGATGCCGATAGTCCGTTTCAACCGGGTCATACTTCTTGGCGGAATCCTGCTGTCAATACTCCTCAAGCAACCGCTGATCACGACAGCGCTTTTCCTGATCATTCTTCCGACCGTGCTGTTCGGGAAAAAATGGAGCCTGATCTTCCAGCTGGGCTCCGTGCTCTTCGCAAAGCAGAACCGGGATGCGGCCACCGACAGTCCTGAGCTCATGCGTTTCAACAATGCCATCGCAGCCGTCATGCTCGGCTCATCCCAGATTGCATTCCTCTTCGGAGCTCCGCTGGCGGGCTGGATCCTGTCTGGAATCGTCGCGCTCGCTGCAGCCGTCGCTCTCTGCGGATTCTGTTTCGGCTGTTTTCTCTATTTCCAGTTCAACCTGCAGCGTTATCGCCTGTTCGGGCGGAAACCGCAGAAATCGATCTGACCAAATTTTCGTAATACATCAATGGAGACTATATCGATGAGCCATAAACCTTACCATTTCGAAACCCTTGCACTGCATGCCGGCCAGCAGGTCGACGAAACCCAGTCCCGCGGCGTACCGGTCTACCGTACCAGCTCCTACCTTTTCAAAAACACCGAGCATGCGGCCAACCTGTTCGCGCTGAAAGAGCTCGGCAACATCTACACCCGCCTGATGAACCCGACGACAGATGTGCTCGAACAGCGGGTAACGCAACTCGAAGGGGGTGCTGCATCGGTCGCTCTGGCTTCGGGTACGTCGGCGATCTTCTATACGATCATCACGCTGGCTGAAGCCGGAGACAACATCGTCTCGGCAAACAACCTGTATGGTGGCACCTACACACAGTTCGATGCCATCCTGCCCAAGCTCGGCATCGACGTCACCTTTGTCGATCCGAAAGATCCTTCGAACTTCGAGCGTGCCATCAACGATAAAACCAGGGCTCTGTATATCGAGACCATCGGCAACCCCGTGCTCGATTACACGGACGTCCGGGCGATCGCTGAAGTGGCGCACCGGAACGGGTTGCCTCTGATTGTCGATGCCACCTTCACGACCCCCTATCTGCTGAAGGCGATCGACCACGGTGCGGACATCGTCATCAACTCCCTCACCAAATGGCTTGGCGGACACGGTGCCGGCATCGGAGGCATCATCACCGACGCCGGAAGGTTCGACTGGAAAGCCGGACGCCATCCGCTCTTCACCGAACCGGACGTCAACTACCATGGACTCCGCTGGGCCATCGACCTGCCCGAACCGCTCGCACCGATCGCCTTCGCCCTCCGTGTAAGAACGGTTCCGCTCAGAAACCTCGGCGCCTGCATCTCGCCCGACAATTCATGGCTCTTCATCCAGGGCATCGAAACCCTGCCGGTGCGCATGAAACGGCACTCTGAGAACGCGCTGAAGGTCGCCGAACATCTCCGGAACCATCCGAAAGTCGCATGGGTACGCTATCCGGGCCTGAAGGATGACCCCTCCTACCCGCTCGCCTCCCGTGACCTGAAAAACGGATTCGGCGGCATGGTCGTGTTCGGTGTCAGCGGAGGCTACGATGCAGCAGTGAAGATCATCGACACGATCGACCTCTTCTCGCACCTGGCCAACGTGGGTGACGCAAAGAGCCTGATTCTCCATCCGGCCAGCACGTCGCACAGCCAGATGACCGAGGAGCAGCGTGTCGAAAGCGGGCTTTCATCGGACCTGATCCGCCTGTCGATCGGGCTGGAGCATCCCGACGATCTCATTGCCGCCCTGGACGAAGCGCTTGCCGGAGTCTGATAAATCAATAACTCCAATCCACAGGAAATATCATGGTTGAACGGGATCTTGTCGTAAAGCGGGCTGAAGGGCTCCATTTCAGGGCCCTGGTGAACATTGCCAGAATCGTGCGGAAACAGCAATGCCAGGTGCTCTTCGAAAAAGACAACGGAGAGCTGGCCGCAGCAGACTCTCTTCTGGAGATGCTCACGCTGTGCGCCGTGCATGGCACGAGGCTCCATGCAACCGCCAAAGGAGATAATGCCCGGCAAACGATCGACCTGCTCGAGGAGGTGTTCGAAAACGGAGCCGGCATCTGAAGACAGACATGAATAGCAAATGAATACCAGCACAGACAAAAAGACGATCATTATAGCCGATACGCAGTTCCTCACCACTGAATCGCTCAGAACACTTTTTCTTTCTTCAGGTTACGGTGTCGATACGGTAACCGGCAGGCAAGAGCTGTTCAAGTACCTGGACGAACATGAAGTATCCCTTGTCGTCACCGATTACATACTGTTCGACTTCAGGTCGATCAAAGATCTCCGGGAACTCGGGGAGCGGCCATCCGCTCCCCCGATCCTGGTGCTCTGCAATGCGATCAGCAGAATGCAGATCCGGGAGCTCGACCAGGCGGGCATCAGAAACATCGCGCTCAAAACCGACGACCGCACCGAACTTCTTCATGCGGTTACGGCCGCACTCAAGGGAAAGAAAGCTTATTCAGGCAGCGTGCTCGACCTGCTCCTGAAGCAGGATGGCCCCGTCGAGGACGCCTGCCTGCTGACGTCATCGGAGATCGATATCGTCCGCCTCATCTCTTCAGGGCTGAGCACCAAGGAGATCGCCGCAAGGAAACACATCAGCTTTCATACCGTTACGACTCACCGGAAAAACATCTTCCGGAAGCTCGGCGTGTCCAGCAGCCCCGAGCTGATGATGTTCGCCATCAAAGCCGGACTGATCGACAATATCGAATATCACATCTGACCTACCCTGTTTGCGGTAGGCAAAAATACCGTTTCAACGGGATTTCCCATCTGAGCCGCCCTGGCGATCTTGTAAGTGGTTGACATCGCAAACAAAACCGCTTACATCATGGCACGAATCGCAAAAAAACTGACCGACCTGATCGGTAATACGCCGCTCCTGGAGCTTGAAAATTTCAATCAGGACCAGGGGGCTTTCGGCACCGTCATCGCCAAGCTCGAATACTTCAATCCCGGTGGCAGCGTGAAAGACCGGATCGGTTTCTCGATGATCGAAGCTGCCGAAACTGCCGGACTGATCGATCCTGACACCGTCATCATCGAGCCGACAAGCGGCAACACCGGTATCGCCCTCGCCTACATCGCCGCATCGAAAGGATACCGACTGATCCTAACCATGCCCGAAACGATGAGCATCGAGCGACGCAACCTGCTCAAGGCCCTTGGCGCCGAACTGGTGCTGACTCCTGGCCCTGAAGGCATGGGTGGAGCCATTCGAAAAGCTGACGAGCTCAAATCGGCCTATCCGAACTCGTTCGTGCCACAGCAGTTCAGAAATCCCGCCAACCCCGAGATTCACCGCAAGACAACCGCCGAAGAGATCTGGAACGATACCGATGGCGATGTGGACATCTTCGTCGCAGGGATCGGAACGGGCGGCACCATCACCGGTGTCGGAGAGGTACTGAAACAGCGGAACCCGAACGTGAAAATCGTTGCAGTCGAACCAGCCGATTCTCCGGTTATCTCCGGCGGCAAACCGGGCCCGCACAAGATCCAGGGCATCGGCGCCGGGTTCATTCCCGATATCCTGAATACCGGAGTGATCGACGAAATCATCACCGTAAGCAACGAAGATGCGTTCCGCACCGGCCAGAAACTTGCCCGGACTGAAGGGCTGGTCGTTGGCATCTCTTCGGGAGCCGCTGCTTACGCTGCCCTGAAGCTTGCTCAGCGAAGTGAAAACGAAGGCAAGCGCATCGTCGTACTTCTCCCGGACACCGGAGAGCGCTACCTCTCGACCCTGCTCTACCAGTTCGAAAACGAACCTGTGGCCATCTGAGAAACGTCACGGAACGAGCTATAGCCAGATAACCGGACTCATCATGGAAAACAATGTCAAGGTCAACCCAATCGCCGGGATCGTCGAACAACTGTCAAATGGCAGCGGCAGTGATTGCGGCGATCTGCCCCATCCGGCACGGAAACTGCCATCGATCGAAAAACTGGGTGAATTCATCGCGCTCGTGCGGGCGGTCGTCTTTCCCGGGTATTTCGGTGCCCCCGTCACCAACCGGGATGCGTTGCCGCACTTCATCGGTGTCCGCCTCGAAAAAATAGCCGAGCTGCTCACCTCGCAACTCCTTCTGGTTCTCCAGTGCGAACAGGAAACGGAGCGGCATGAAAACCCTGCAAAAGAGGCCGCATCGATCGCAGCCCGATTCGTTGCACGGCTTCCCGAAATCAGAAGGGTTCTGTGCACCGACATCAAGGCGATCTACGATGGGGATCCGGCGGCCAGAAGCTACGGGGAGATCATCTTCTGCTATCCGTCAGTCCGGGCAATGATCAATCATCGCACGGCCCATACGCTCCTGGAGCTGGAGGTGCCCCTCATTCCCCGCATCATCTCCGAGATGTCCCATTCGGAGACCGGCATCGACATCCATCCCGGAGCCCGGATCGGTGAATATTTCTGCATCGATCACGGTACCGGGGTGGTGATCGGCGAAACCTGCCTGATCGGAAACCATGTCAGGCTCTATCAGGGGGTGACACTCGGGGCAAGACGCTTTGAACTTGACCAGAACGGCAACCCGGTCAAGAACCTTCCCCGTCACCCCATCATCGAGGATAATGTGGTGATCTATTCGAATGCCAACATCCTCGGCAGGATAACCATCGGAAAAAATTCGGTGATCGGCGGCAGTGTCTGGGTTACCAGAAGCGTTCCTCCGAATTCGAGACTACAGCAACAGAAGGCCGTCGAATCCACATTCATCAACGGCCTGGGGATCTGAAACAAAAACCTGAAACCGCAACAATGGCAAACAATCACCCTGAATCGAGCAGCCTCCTGCAGCGCAGTGTCACCACGACGGTAGCGAGAAACCTTGCGAACACGACAAAGACCGTCCCCCAGATGATGTCCATCACGCCACGATGGCTTCTCAAACTCCTGCCCTGGGTACATGTGGCATCGGGTACCTATCGGGTAAACCGAACCAAAATCGAACTGCAGAAACCCGAGCGCATCGGTATCGATTTTCATCGTGGTATCGCTTCGTTCAGACCTGAATCCCTCAAGAGCATTCCGCTTTTCACGACCCTTGACGACGAGCTGATTGCCGGTATAGCACGAAAATTCGTGATCGAGGAGGCCGAACTCGGCAGCACGCTCATCCTCGAAGGAGAAGACCGTCACAAGCTGTTCATCGTCGCCCATGGCCAGATCGAGGTGCTCAGCAAAGGATTGCATGGCGAGGAGCTGCGCATCGCCCTGCTTTCACAGGGAGAATATTTCGGTGAAGAGGAGCTGGTATCCGACAAACCATCTTCGGTAACGATCCGAACGATCACTCCCGGCACCATTTTTTCTGTCTCCAATACGGACGTCGAACAACTCTTCCGTGAAAAGCCGGTTTACCGCGAATCCTTCCGCCAGGCGGTCGAGGACTACCTGAAAATCCGCTCGACGGTGAACAAGCACGGTGAAAAGCATATCGACCTGGTCTCCGGATTCGCCGAGGATGTCGAAATCCCTGAAACCTACGTCGATTACTCCAACAAGCCTCGAGAATACTCGCTCCATGCAATCCAGACGGTCGTCAGGGTCCATACGAGGGTCTCGGACCTGTACAACGACCCCTACAACCAGATCGAACAGCAGATGCGCCTCACGATCGAGGGTATCCGCGAGCGCCAGGAGTGGGAGTTCATCAACAACCGGGAATTCGGCCTGCTTCACTCAGCCGATCCTGTCCAGCGCATCAGCACGCGTTACGGCACTCCGACCCCTGACGATCTGGACGACCTCCTTACCCTCGTCTGGAAAAAGCCGGCATTTTTCCTTGCCCATCCGCGGGCTATCGCGGCATTCGAGCGGGAGTGCACCTGGAGGGGCGTGCCGCCCGTGACGATCAACCTCTTCGGCAGCCCGGTCATTACCTGGAGGGGCGTTCCCATCGTGCCGTGCGACAAGCTCGAAATCAACAAAAACAACAAATCCGGTCTCGGCACGACCAACATCATCCTGCTCCGGGTCGGAGAAAATGAACAGGGTGTGGTCGGGCTGCACCAGGCAGGCATTCCCGGCGAAATCAGCCCGAGTCTCTCCGCCCGTCTGATGGGACTTGACAAGCTCGGCGTCGCCTCTTACCTGCTGACACAGTATTCTTCGCTGGCCGTGCTGACCGACGATGCCCTTGCGGTCCTCGAAAATGTCGAGGTCGGTTACTATCACGACTATGAGAATCGCAAGAGCGCCGTAAAGACGAAATAAACCGGACCGAACATGCCAGAACAACAACAGCGACAACTTCCGGGAACAGATGTTCCGGAACTGCTGAATCCAACCTTCATAGCCCGGCTGGCAAGCCGTCTGTTCAATGAAATTCCCGGTGCCGATGAGGTACCGGGAAACGAACAGGAACTGCAGGACGCTCCCCACCAGGCAGAACGACTCGCTTTGGAGCATGCAGACCTGAACGGCAAGCCCATCGAATTCGGCGAACCATCCTGGAAACCGGAACATCTGTGGTTTCCGGGAGAAACCGCCGCCGCCGCCGATGACCCGCGAAGTTTCTATTTCATCCCGGGCGATGCTGAGCGGAAGGAGGAATCTCTCGAACCTCATGCGGAAAGGCTGACCGAGCAGCAGACCTATACGGCCAATTCGAACGGATCGTACGGCCTTGAGGAACAGCTGAACCGACCCGCGAGTGACCAGAAAATCATACCGGCGATCGAAGCTCGTCCGGAAAACGATCAGGGAGAGACCGTTTCGTTCGACTTCCTCAAGGGGATTGTACTTCCATCGCTGCAGGAGATGCAGGGCATAAACCAGGGGAAGTGCCTTGTCGAGGAGCTTTTCCACAGGGCAGGAAACACCCTGGCGAATCCGCAGGAACCTCTCGTTGCCTCTCGTGAAGGGCTCTCCGTGCCGCTGCAGGATCCCGGTTCGTTCTATTTCCTCGAGCAGCTTCCGAAACCGCAGGCACAAAGGGAGATCTTCGACGTGGCATCCGTGCGCAGGGATTTCCCCATCCTCGGTCAGAAGGTGCACGGCAGGCCGCTCGTCTGGCTCGACAATGCCGCCACCACCCAGAAACCACTGAGTGTCATCGAGGCGATTTCGCAGTTCTATGCGACGGACAACTCGAACATCCACCGGGGAGCCCATACGCTGGCGGCAAGGGCGACTGACGCTTACGAAGGCGCCCGGGAAAAGATACGCCGCTTCATCAATGCCGGTTCGACCTCCGAGATCGTCTACGTCCGGGGCACCACCGAAGCCATCAACCTGGTGGCACAGACGTGGGGAAGGAGCGTCATCCAGCCAGGAGACGAGATCTTGCTCTCGATCCTCGAGCATCACGCCAACATCGTGCCGTGGCAGATGCTCGCCCAGGAAAAAGGCGCCGTCATCCGCGTCATTCCGGTTGACGAAAATGGCGAGATCCTGCTCGAAGAGTATACGCGTCTGCTTGGTCCCCGCACCCGCATGGTGTCGATCACCCAGGCCTCGAACGGGCTTGGCACGATCCTGCCGGTCAGGGAGATGATCCGGCTTGCCAGACGCCACAACGCGACAGTCCTGGTCGACGGCGCCCAGTCAGTCGCCCACATCCCCGTCGACGTGCAGGATCTCGATGCCGACTTTTTCGTCTTCTCGGGCCACAAGATATTCGCGCCAACCGGCATAGGGGTGCTGTACGGCAAGCGTGAACTGCTGGAATCCATGCCTCCCTGGCAGGGTGGCGGCAACATGATCAGGGATGTCCGTTTCGACCGGACCATCTATAACGAGACGCCTGCGAAGTTCGAAGCGGGCACGCCATCGATCGCCGATGCCGTCGGACTTGGTGCCGCACTCGATTACGTGCGGAAACTGGGGCTCGAAAACATCGCCAGATATGAGCACGAACTCACCCGATACGCCACCCGGCAACTCTCTACCATACCTGGCCTCCGGCTGATCGGTACGGCAAGGGAGAAGGTGGGAGTGCTCTCGTTCGTCCTCGACGGTATCCCGAATGATGAGGTCGGTCGCCTGCTCGACCGGGAGGGCATCGCGGTTCGCACCGGACATCACTGCACCCAGCCATCGCTGAGGAGATTCGGGGTGGAAGGAACCGTCCGGCCATCACTCGCCTTCTACAACACGGCCGGAGAGATCGACCGCCTGGTCGATGTCGTCAGAAGACTCAGAAGAAGCTGACAGGGCAAGATGGGTCGGAGCGTCGCGCCAGGGCGCTCTAACCCATTTACGGTAGGGAAAATACCAGATACGCGGGATTGAACCGCCGTCACTTTTTCATGAACTTGAAGGCATAGACAACGACAATCCCAGAAACAGCATGATGGCACCGGCAACGAATCCACAACGACTGAGTAACGCCACAACCGGATCGACGGAAAAGATCTTCGTACCCGTCCATCCGCCGAAAGCGACAGAAGCCCCCGGTCTGCTGTCCAGGCTCATGGAGAGGTACAGGAAAGGAGCATCACCACACGCCGGGCGTTCAACGGAAGAAAAAATCATCGACAGTCTCGCCGAAAAGCATCCGGGCATCTTCCTCACCTGAACAGGCTTAAAAGAGCATTCGCTTAACGATCACGACAACAGCAATATGACACCGAACCTTGTTGCGCTTTTCGATCATCATCGCGGAACGACCAACCACCCCTCGCACCATCCCGCTCTCGGGATTTTCGGGTCGTGCTGTCGGTTCGGAACCGACAAACAGAGAAATACCGGAAGTCAGGGCTGAGATATTACACAGCTCTTCATGGCGCCGGTTACTGTATCGATCAGCGAACCGGCTTTTTTTTTGCCCGTTTTCAACCAATACGAAGAGACTAACAAAGGAAACCATATCATGAACTTCACAAGATTCACCAGATCGCAAGTAACCGCAGGACTCCTGCTCTTTTCCGGCTTTTTCGCATCTGCGGTACAGGCCGCACCCGCGAACGTAACTCTGCTGAACGTCTCCTACGACCCAACCAGGGAACTTTACCAGGCGGAAAACGCCGCGTTCACGAGCTACTGGAAGCAGAAAACCGGCCAGACGGTCACCATCAACCAGTCCCATGGCGGTTCAGGCAAACAGGCTCGCGCCGTGATCGACGGTCTCGAAGCCGACGTCGTCACTCTGGCACTTGCCTACGACATCGATGCGATCGCCGACAGCAAGCTGATTGCCACCAACTGGCAGCAGCGCCTTCCTCAGAACAGCACCCCCTATACTTCGACCATCGTGTTCGTCGTCCGGAAGGGCAACCCCAAACACATCAGGAGCTGGGATGATCTTGTCAAGCCCGGCACATCGGTGATCACGCCGAATCCGAAAACCTCTGGAGGTGCCCGCTGGAACTACCTCGCGGCATGGGGATACAAGCAGAAACAGACCGGTTCCGCGACGCAGGCCAAAGCGTTCGTCAAGGCATTGTACAAAAACGTACCGGTGCTCGATACCGGAGCCAGGGGATCGACGCTCACCTTCACCCAGCGCGGACTCGGCGATGTGCTGATCGCCTGGGAAAATGAGGCGCACCTCGTCATCAGGGAGTTCGGAGCCGACAAATTCGAAATCGTCGCGCCTCCGGTCAGCATCCTGGCCGAACCACCGGTTGCCATCGTCGACCGGAACGTCGACAGGCACGGCACCAGAAAGGTGGCCGAAGCGTACCTCAACTACCTGTATACCCCACAGGCACAGGAGATTATCGCACGAAACTCCTACAGGCCGAGGAACATCACCGTGTTCAGGAAATACGCATCGAGCTTCCCCAATATCAGGCTATTCACTATCAGGGAGCTGTTCGGAACCTGGCGCCAGGCCCAGAAGACGCACTTCAGCGACGGTGGAACCTTCGACCAGATCTACGCGCCCTGAAATCCCAATCATCAATAAAAAATCTCCGGAAAGCCCGGCACATCGCTATGTTCCGGGCTTCTCCGTTACCTGACAAGCAGACAAGAACCATGCTTCCTTTCAAGCGCAACAGACGACAGATCCTTCCCGGCTTCGGACTTTCGATGGGTTACACGGTCTTCTACCTCTCGGCCATCGTGATCGTACCGCTTGCCACCCTCGTCGCCGGCTCTTTCAGAATAGCCCCTGACCTGTTCGTGAACACGGTCACCTCGCCAAGGGTTCTCGCATCCTACCGTCTGAGCCTGTCTACCGCGTTGATCGCGGCCATGTTCAATGCATTCTTCGGATTCCTGACCGCATGGACACTCGTCCGCTATCGGTTCCCCGGAAGGAAGGTGCTCGACGCGCTGGTGGATCTTCCCTTCGCACTGCCGACGGCCGTCGCAGGCATCTGCTTCGCTACACTTTACTCCCCTGTGGGCTGGGTCGGCCAGTTCCTGGGCAGATTCGACATTCAGCTTATCAACGCCCCTTCCGGTATCGTCATAGCACTCATTTTCATAGGGTTTCCCTTCGTGGTGCGAACCGTACAGCCCGTACTCGCAGAACTCGAGCCCGAAATCGAGGAGGCTGCGCACAGCCTCGGAGCTTCGCGATGGCAGGCGTTCCGCAGGATCCTGCTCCCGCATATCTTCCCTGCGCTCCTCACGGGCGTGACGCTGTCGTTCGCCCGGGCGATCGGGGAATATGGCTCGGTCATCTTCATTGCCGGAAACCTGCCGTTCAGAACCGAGATCGCTCCGCTCATGATCATGTCGAAACTCGACCAGTTCGATTACGACGGCGCAGCTGCAGTGGCACTCGTGCTGCTGCTGATCTCCTTTTCCATGCTGCTCGTGCTCAACAGTGTCCAGCGCTGGCAAGAGAAGGCCTATCGTTAACCACATGTCCAGGAACAACCATGCAGACAGGACCGAATCCCGATAAAACCGCACTCCGGCATCGCACCGGAACAAGTCACCAGGACCCGCTTGCTGTCAGAGTAATCCTGATTTTTCTCACGCTCCTGTTCTTCGGCGGCTTTGTCTTCCTCCCCCTTGCCCTGGTGTTCGCAGAGGGCTTCCGCAAGGGCGCCGCCGTATATATCGAATCCATCCGTGAACCATACGCCATCGCCGCCCTTGAGCTGACCCTCACCACCGCAGCCATCGTCGTGCCGCTCAATGCGGTGTTCGGTGTCGCCGCAGCATGGGCCGTCTCGAAATTCACCTTCCGGGGCAAAACCTTTCTGGTAAGCCTGCTCGACCTGCCGTTCGCGGTCTCCCCCGTCATCGCCGGGCTCATTTTCGTGCTCCTCCTCGGCAGCAGGACCACGTTGGGCTCCTGGCTCGGAGAGCACGGCATCAAACTCATCTTCTCGACCCCGGGCATCGTCATCGCCACCCTCTTCGTGACATTCCCTTTCGTGGCCAGGGAACTCATCCCTCTGATGGAGTCGCAGGGTCGGGAAGAGGAGGAGGCTGCCGTTACCCTTGGTGCGAAGGGATGGCAGGTTTTCTCCATCGTTACCCTGCCCAACATACGCTGGGGCCTGCTGTACGGAATGATCCTCTGCATGGCGCGTTCCATCGGCGAATTCGGTGCGGTCTCCGTCGTTTCAGGACACATCCGCGGCATGACCAACACCATACCGCTGCATGTCGAGATCCTTTACAGCGAGTATAACTACGCAGCCTCGTTCGCTGTAGCGTCGATTCTCGTATTTCTCGCACTGGCAACCATCGTGGTCAGATCCATAATGGAAAATGCCCTGCACAACCAACAGCAAACACAATTCTGATCAAGCATGAGTATCGAAATCAAACATGTCACCAAACGGTATGCCGGATATACCGCCCTCGACAACATCAGCCTGAACGTGGACACCGGCGATCTGGTAGCCCTGCTCGGACCGTCCGGTTGCGGCAAGACCACGCTGCTGAGAATCATCGCCGGCCTCGATACTCCCGATTCCGGGAGCATCTTCCTCGAAGAGCGCGATACGACAGGCATCCCGGCGAGAGAAAAAAATGTCGGTTTCGTGTTCCAGCATTATGCGCTCTTCAGGCATCTGAACGTCTTTGACAATGTCGCTTTCGGGCTCCGGGTGCGCCCGTCGCAGACCCGTCCGTCGAAAAACGAAATCCGGGACAGGGTGGTGTACCTGCTGAAACTGGTGCAGATGGAGTGGGCTGTCAAACGATATCCTTCGCAGCTTTCAGGTGGTCAGCGTCAGCGGGTGGCGCTGGCTCGCGCTCTTGCCGTGAATCCGAAAGTGCTGCTGCTCGACGAGCCGTTCTCGGCACTCGATGCCAAGGTCCGGCAGGAACTCCGGCGCTGGCTGCGGAAACTGCACGACGACATTCACGTCACCAGCATTTTCGTGACCCACGACCAGGAGGAGGCGCTCGAACTTGCCGACAGAATCGTCGTGATCAACAAAGGCCGCATCGAGCAGCAGGGCTCTCCGCAGGAGGTCTACGACCATCCGGCCAACGCCTTCGTTTACAATTTCCTCGGTAACGTCAACGTATTCCACGGGCGGCTCAGGGATGGAAAGGTTCTGGTCGGGGATCATCTGATCGAGGCTGGCAAGAGAATCGGACATCATGAGGCAGAACATGGGCAGGCGTTCATTCGGCCGCATGAGATCGGTATCAGCAGAATCCGCAGTGGCAAAAACGACATCGTGGGCTTCATCCGCGACATCCGCCTCATGGGAGGGCAGATCGGTCTCGAGCTCGAAACAGCCGGATTCGACAAGCCTATCGAGGCGGAAATTCCCAGGGAAACATGGAGAAACCTTGAACTCTCCAGAGGCGATGAGGTCTTCATCACCCTTGACCGAGCTACGGTATTCACCGGAGATTACGTTATCTGACCGCCATATCGGTGTTCTCGTCGTCGATAACGGCAAAGAGGCTGCCTCAGAAGACAGATCGGATGGTTAAAGAGTATCCGGGAGCGCCGAGCCCAAGCTCGGCAATGGCACCGAAGGTGACGGTGGGTTGTATTTGATTATTTCAACGTACCGCTTTAATGGCATACAAACAGCTGCGTTAGTTGTGATTAAATGCTTCATCGATGAGATAAAGCTGCCGAGCTGGGGCTCGGCGTTCTCAGGGATGAAACTGCCTCGGCTTTGCTTATAAGACAGCCTCTTTGCGTTTACCACACCAAACTGCTGATTTCACCTGCGCCCTTTCTCAGATCTCATAATCGGCTATGATCTCCTTCGACATGAGAAGATCGGCGATGCTCGTCACCGCCTCGACGACATCATCGACGGAGCCAAGCATGAGGTCGGGAGTGGTGCTCAGAAAATCGGATTTCCCAACCGCGACAACAAGGAGTTCGTTCGGTTCATTCAGGAGCCTGAGCGTTTCGATATCATGATCGTCGGCATCATCGATAGCCGTGATGAAGATCTGCCCTGCATCGGTCATGATTCTTGCCAGTTCGCCGATCCTTCTCAGACGCTCTTCCGCGTGATCGGTATGCCGCCTGAGATCGGCCTCCAGGCCATGTTCGATGGCGGCCAGTCCCAGATAGTAGCAGGAAAAACGGTTCCTGAACAGCGCACTCTCGAGTTCACGGGCAAGCGCACGCTTGCCGCTCCCGGGCTGGCCGGTGATGACGATGAATTTGGCCCGGTGCCGGTTTACCCGTTCACGATCGGATACCTGCACGTTGCCGGTCTCCCAGTGGCGCTCGCGCTCCCTGATATGCCGTACCAGGATCGTTTCACCTCCCGAAAGGTTTTCAAGCACGATTCCCCCGCCGGCGATCTCGTAATTGTCAACGATGACGAATCGTCCGGTCGTCTCGTTCACATTTGCCAGGTCGAAGGCGATCGACCGCGTCGTTTCAAGGATGCACTCGCCGACATCACGACTGTCGAGCTGCTGTTTGGTCCTGCTGTGACGCAGTTCGGCAGCATCGAGGGTACTGACAATCCCGACCAGCCGCACCGTTGCGCGCGCCGTACCGACCTTGAGTTTGTACTCCTTTTCACGTGACATGGGCACCCGACCCACCCAGAAGATGTTCGCACGGAACCTGGTGCCGACTTCAGGAAGCGTATCGGTCGGCCTGACCATGACCTCTCCTGGTCGGACATAGACCTGGGTCGTAAGGGTGAAACCGCTCGCCTCGCCCGCTTCGGCAAGACTCTTCTGAGGCGTGTTGAAAGATTCGACCGATGCGATCGAGGAGCGTTTGCCCGAAGGCAGAAACAGCACCTCCTCGCCTGCGGACAACGTACCGGCCTCTACGGTGCCGGCCAGGATGCGGCGGTCGTCACCCGCCCTGGTGAACTTGTAGACATCCTGCACAGGAAAACGGAACGGCTTGTCGCAAAGCTGCCCGGTACTCGAAAAGCGATCCAGCTGGCCGAGTACCGTAGAGCCGTCATACCACGGCATCGCTTTCGAAAGGGTGGCGATATTGTCCCCCTCCCGCGCACTGACAGGTATGAAGCTCACCGGCTCGACGTCGATCTGCCTGAGATATGCAGTGTAATCCTGCTTCAGT
>JAAXWP010000050.1 GCA_013334925.1 Chlorobiaceae bacterium | reverse complement strand
AAAAGGAGAATGATCGGTTGCTTGAGCAGTTCGAGACACTTACCAGCAGTGCAGACGCTTATTCGAAAATCAACGAGCAGTATGGTGACAATCTGAAGCTGGTCAACAAGGTGATGGAGCGCGGGCTTATCAGCTCGGAAAAATATGCAGTTGCGCTGAAGTCTATCGAAAAGATCAGAGATGACGGGATTCTTAAAGCGGCGGCAAGCGATGCATCTCTGGAGCGTGATATCGATGCTTTGCTGGGGAGCAAGCAAGGGGTTTCGATGTTCGGGTTGTCGGCCAAGGAGATGCAGGTACGTGATGATGAAAAGCAGAACAGGATCGCTTCCGGCATAACCGATGTCGGGAGCATCCTGCAGAACCAGGGCATCAGGATCAAGGGTTTTGACCAGTTTTCAGCGGCCTACAGGAGCTTTGTGGGGGTTTCGAAAGAGCTGAAAAAGGTCAATCAGAATGAATCACAGATAACGCTGGACCGGATTACCGGCTACGCTCAGTTAGCGTCTGGTATTGGGCAAATGATCGGTGGCGGTGTTGGGTCAGCCATTTCGAACACGGCCAGCATGGCCGCAACCGGTGCGACCATCGGGACAGCTCTTGCCGCTGGCGGCGGCCCGATCGGTGCAGTAATTGGTGGTGTTATCGGTCTGGTATCATCTGTTTTCGGCGGTAGTAGTAAAGAAAAAGAGGAACGAGCGAATCGTGACAACATGCGCCAGCAGTTGTACCAGAACATGGTATCCTCGGCGCTGAATGGTGGCACGGAGTCGCTCAAGCTGCTACAGGCGAGCGGGTACAACTATGATGTCCTGAAGAGTCTGCCAGACTCTTACCAGGGTAGTGGCGGCCGGTTGTTCGAGGATCGGGGTGTTACCAGGCTGCAGCAGCTTCAAGAGGTTCTTTCAGTTCTCGACCAGGCAGGCCAGACGATCAACTCGTTTGTTCGACCGGGCCTTATCAGTGAGCTCGAGAAAGCGAAAACGCTCTATGAATACAGTGTCGCCAAAGTCGGAACCCTTGCAGATCTGACAGCAGCCTACCTTGATTCCGTTGCCATGACCGTGACCGGGATCTCGGCTGATACGGTCGGCAAAATGTTCGAATCCGCTCTGGGCTCGTCCACCAGTGGCGAGCAGGCTGGCCGAGTGTTCGCCGAAACTTTCGAGGAGCAGCTCGTCAAGTCAATCAAGCAGATGGCGATTGCTCAGACGATTAATGACGCCGTCATGCCCTACCTGAGCCCGGTACTCAAGACGATGGTTGCAGGTATGATCGATGGGTCCATGACAAGTAACGAAATGGCCTCGTTGATGGCGGAAGCCAAGGGCATTGCGGCGAACATCTCGCCGGTGGTCTCTTCGCTGTATACCCTCTTCGATTCGGCCGGTCTGAATGGGTACACGTACACCGGTCAGACGGATGCATCGGCACCGATTACGATTGAGGCTCGAGCAAGTGGGGGACCTATCGTCAAAGGCCGATCCTACATTGTTGGCGAACGACGGCCGGAGATTATTACTGCCGGATCGGACGGGTTTGTAACACCGTATGTGCCTGAAGGAGGCTCCATTGATTTTGATCGGTTCCTGGTCGAGATGAAATCGCTGTTTTCGGCTGGCCAGCAGGCTACGATCAGCATTGATGGCCAGGAGTTTTCGGCATGGATGGAGAAACAGCGGTTGAAGACCGAGACCCGGATTGCCAACGGGCTTCCCAGAACGTCAAAACAGGTGTTCTGAGATGCTGCTGCTCACGTTGACATATGGGGGCCAGATAATCCGCTGTTCGACACATACGGTTCCGCTGGGATACCAGTGGTATGGCTTTGTGTCGAAGATCGATCCAATCCAGGTCAGGAGCTCGAAAGAGTATGGAGGTTGGCTGCAGGTGAGTTTGCCGACAGTGACATTCACTCCCGAATTGTTCGATCCAGTAAACGGCAAGATCGGGATCTACCCGCCTCCTCGTCAGATCCAGGCGAAAGTTCAGGGGACAGGAACCGATGAGTCGGTCGCTGTCGATCTTTGTTCAGGTGTGCTGGCGCTGAAAAGCATCGGAGAGACAGCTATTGAGTACGAGCTCTATTCATCTCCTTATCTGCCGTTTCCCCGTGTGGGCCAGACCCTCACCGTGCAATACAGCTACAACGGTTCAAGCTGGCATAACGCCTACCAGGACACTGACCGGTTTCTTCGTGTCTCAGTCAATGGCGGAGCGAGTTGGGGGAGTGCTGTGCAGTTCCTTATGCCGGGTGGTACAAGCCTTTCGAGTTGGGCTCCTTCGGCAAACCTGGTTACTGGGTTTTTCAGTCAGCTCTGCAGCCGGCTTGGTTTGACGCTTGATGCGTCGCTGGCCTCATCCGCCAATCCCATTATCTCGGGCGCGGTCTCGAGTGATACCCTGTTACTCGATGTTGCCGATGCCGTTGCAGCTTACTTCTCGCACTGGTTCTGGATCGAGGACGGGACATTGCACCTGGTTGACGTTCATGCCGAGAATGGTTTGGCCTACAATTTCGGGATCTGGGATTATGTCAGGGGGCCAAAGTATACCTGGCAGGCTCCAGTCAACTCGGTTACAGATGATGCGGGCAAGATCGCCATCTATGGCAATACGCTGTTCGGCCGCAAGATCAGCGTTGGCTCTTCTTATTACGGTGCCGACAATAGTTATCTGCGCACCATTGCTACGACGCTTGAGATGCCCCAGGTCGAGTTATCTGCCATGGATTTCTATGGTCAGTTTCGGCCGGGTAGGCGTCTGTATTGGATCGATGAACGGCATCCAAGGGATCTGGTCGGGCAGATGGCCATGCGAGCCGTGCAGTATGATTTTGGGGTGTCGGGGGACCGGGTAACCATTATCGGGGAGGCGTCGCTTTCAACATGAGCAGGGTTATCTACAACGACACGGTGGATGCGATTACACTGGTCTCCGGAACAGCACATCCAGAATATCCGCTGGCTAACCTTCGGGACAATCATCCACGCAAGCCGTTCCGGACGATTGGCAACGAATGTACGCTCACGGTGTTGGAACCGGGCATGGCCAATGCTCTGGCGATCGTCTTGACCAACGCAACCCAGATCACCATCACACCGGTGCTTTCGGTGGTCTACAGTTGGGGTGAGGATGCTACAGGTGGAACGATTGGTTCGGGAGAGGATGCGACAGGATCTGCGCTGTCCTTGGTGGATGATACGGTCAATGAAATGTTCGATGTCACCGAGGAGAATTATGACGGGCAGACAGGTACTATGGTTGCTGTATTCAGCACTTCCGGCTGGTATCGGCAAATCCAGGTGCATCTGCGGGCGGACAATGATGATCATGTCAGTGTCGGCCTTTTGACGGCTGGGCAGTCGCTTCGGTTTCGTGATTTCGAGCACTCCAGTTACCAAGGCACCTCTGAGGACAAGTCGACAGAGGTGGAGCTCAACGACGGTTCATTCTGGTATAAATCGGGCAGGATACTGAGAAAGCCATCAGGCTATATCGTCATGCATGCTGATCCGAGTCAGGGGGATCCGAAAGGGTACGCAAGTTTTCAGGATTTCATGGCGAAGACCTGGCTTACCCAAGGAAAAACACCCATGGTCTGGCAGCTTTCGGAGCGGGGCCTGGAGAGCAATCTTTTTGCCGGAATCGAGCAACCACCGGTTTACGTCATGCACGGGCTTGGTTACAAGCTTGTTTCGATCAATCTCAAGGAAAGAATTTAAGCAATGGCAAACTTCAATATCAAAACAGCGCTCACGGGGGGGAATGTCGAGTGTGTTGATCGAAACACACCAGGCATGAAAATCAGCGGGTCGGTATGTGTCGCTTTGGTTTCTGGTTTTATGAGTTGCTACATGTTTGACGGGGCAAGCCTGGCAACAGCTGACGGTATTAATGTCATTATCCCTTTTGGGCAGAGTGCAGGAACTGCTGGTCGTTGGATATTGCAAAAGCCGTCTGGAACCCCAGGCGATATGAAACCCTGGCCAGCTCCAACACCTCCAGCTGGTTGGCTCATTCGTGATGGTTCGGCGATTAGTCGCACAGCGTATTCTGCATTATTTGCTGTTCTTGGAACCAGATATGGTGCTGGAGACGGGTCGAGCACCTTTAATCTACCGGATGATCGGGGACTTGGAGTTACTGGATATAAACCCGGTGATAGTGCATTCGGCAATTTCGGTGTTGCTGTTGGAAGTAAGGATGCTGTCGTGGTTTATCATGGTCACGGTGTTTATGATCCTGGCCATGACCACGAAGAGCGGGTGTGTAACATTCCGGGCGCTGTTGGCGGAAACTTTGCAGCGGGCACCAATGCGGATTATGGAGCTCATACGGGTACGTACCGCACGTATGGGTCAACCACGGGAATAGGGATTTATCAGACAGGTGAAACAGGGGTTGACAAAAATATCCAACCTACCCGACCATATCTACCAATCATCAAGTACTGAGTTATGACGATTTACCATTACACCGAGGACGGTGAGTATCTCGGGTCAACAGAAGCAATGGAAAGCCCGCTTGAGCCAGGTAATTATCTCATACCCCGAAATGCAACATCAGAACATCCACCAGCAGCTAAGAATGGTTATGCTCGAGTGTTTGATGGGAAAAGCTGGACTCAGGTTCTCGATCGTCGGGGGGTAGTGTACTGGCTTTCGCATAACGAGTCGAAGATCATTACCGAACTCGGCCAGGATATTCCCAGCGGTGCTTTTACTGAGCAGCCAGCAGCAACCGAAATTGAAGAGGCTCAAGAGCCGTCGATTGAAGAGCTTTCTGCGCTCGTTCGGAAACAGCGGAATGTGCTTCTGACGGCTTCTGACTGGACGCAGCTCCCTGATGTGAGCGTAGATGCTGAGGCATGGCGCGTCTATCGTCAGGCGCTTCGAGATATCACGGTTCAGACCGGATTTCCCCAGCTCATCGAATGGCCGGTTGCACCGGAGGCAGCATGAGACAGAATATTGACCTCGGATTGCTGTTGAGTGGTATCGCCGGCATTGCCACCAGTATGCTGCACAAGCTCAATGCGAAGCGGCCAGTGACGTTCAAGAGCGCCGCGATCGATTGCGGATTGGCGGCTTGCAGCATGTTCGGGGCCTATATCGTCTGCGATCTTTTTCAGCTTACACCCGAGGTCAGCCGTGCAGTCTATTTCGGGGCAGGGTGGATCGGGAGCAGGGTGATTGCCGCAGTTGACCGGCGAAGCGACCAGGTTATTGAACAGATCATCGATAAAGCAGTAGACAGGATAGAATTATGAAAGCAAGTCAAAATCTTTCCCAGCGTCTGACCAAACCGTCAGAGGGATTTCGATCTCGCCCCTACCGGTGCCCGGCTGGTATCTGGACCATTGGTTATGGAACGACCAGGTATCCGGACGGGCGTGCCGTTTCTTCTAACGATCCAGCGATTACCGAGACTCAGGCAGCCGCGTTGTTGCTGGCCAACCTCGGGGAGTATGAAGCAGCTGTGAACCGGTATGTCGTCGTACCCCTGACTCAGAACCAGTTTGATGCCCTGGTTGACTTCGCCTACAATGCCGGCACACAGAATCTCCGGACCAGCACGTTGCTTCGGAAACTGAACGCTGGTGACTATGCCGGCGCGGCCAGGGAGTTTGACAAGTGGGTCTACGGCGGCGGCAAAAAGCTTGATGGCCTGGTCACGAGAAGGAAGGCAGAACGAGAACTCTTCGAGGAGGTGGCATAATGGGGGTACCGATACTTGATATCATCAGTGGGGGATTCGGGCTTGTTAAAGGCCTGATTGACAACAAGAAGGCAAAGCAGGAGAAGCAGCTTGAGATCGATCTGAAAAAGATGGAAAACCAGGCGGCGCTCGATATGGCTGATCAGAAGGCGACGACGGATTATGACCTTGCGTCCCTTGATGCGTCGAAGACGAGCTGGAAGGATGAGTACCTGACGATCCTCTTGAGCATGCCTGTGATCGGCAGCTTTCTGCCGGGGATCCAGGACTATGTGGTCAATGGCTGGGGTTACCTGGCCAAGGCTCCCCAGTGGTTTCAGATCTCGTTTATCGGGGTCATCGCGGCGACGTTTGGCCTCAGGTGGCTGTTCTCGCGCAGTATTCCGATAGCCAATCAAACCGATACCCCATGATGAGCAGCGGATCCATCGAGGTGTTCCGGGGCAATACCTGGGGCCCGTTCACCCCAACCCTGCAATATGCCGACGGTAAGCCTTACGTCCTGCCTGTCGGGGCAACCGTACTCTTCACGGTCAAGGACAAGACGGACGCAAGGGCCGACGATGAGCATGCCCGGATCCGGAAGGACTGGACCAGCGGGGTTTGGTCGCTCAGCGCCTCGGACACTGATATCCCGGCTGGGGTCTATGCTTACGACATCAAGATCATCGGTGCCGGGATCGAATTGAACTCGGCGAGCGGGGTGTTTGTGGTCAATCGCAGAATCACAATCAGGGACGCCAATGTCTGAAGCAATCAAGGTCATATTCGAACAGCAGCAGGTCCTGGTTGTGTTTCCGGGATCCGCACTTCCCGACGGTACGGCCGTACCTCCTGGGGGAAACACGGGGCAGGTGCTGGTCAAACGCTCAGGCACCGATTATGCGACGGCCTGGGCCGACCAGGCTGCAGCCGCAGGGCCGGTCATATACCTGACGGCCGGCGAGGCGCTCGGAGGTCATCGGGCAGTATCGGCGAGCCCGGAGGGGCTTGCCATTTATGCCGACAAGGATTCGGAGCCTATGGTTGCCGGTATCACAACCGGTGCTGTAGACGAGGGGAGTGTGGCCACCATCCAGATCTCGAGCGAGATGCATTCGTCCGCCTGGTCATTCACCCCAGGGCAACTGGTCTATCTCAGCACGGACGGTTTGCTGACTCAGGTGCCGCCGGCATACGGATCTCTCGTTGTGCTCGGCGCGGCAACCGGCCCAACATCGCTTTTGATCAACATCGAACAACCCATCATTTTATAGGAGGCCCACATGGCAGCACAGAAATTTCTTTCCATTGTCAACGGTGTGAAGACGCTACTTCAAGCCATTACCAGCAGCGCTGGTGCAGCAGACGCCGGCAAAATGGTCGCACTTGACGATGCAGGGCGTCTCGACAACTCGATGATGCCCGTCGGTATCGGCGCGGATACCAAGGCCATCGTGGCCAGCGAGAACCTGAGCGCCGGCGATTTTGTGAACGTCTACAACGACAGCGGCACGCCAAAGGTGCGCAAGGCAGATGCAACGACTGCAGGCAAGGAATGTAACGGCTTCGTTTTGGCGGCTGTTACCAGTGGTCAGAATGCCACGGTCTACTTTGAGGGGACCAACACGCAGCGGACCGGCCTGACTATCGGTACCAGGTATGTGCTTGGAACGACTGCCGGGGGCATTGTTGCGAAAGCATCGGCGCCGTCGGCGACCGGCAACGTCCAGCAGGAGGTCGGTGTGGCTATTTCGGCCACGGAGATCAGCTTCGAGCCAAGTGAACCAATCGTAATCGGGTAAGCGATGCCAGAGCTTTTACAGGTGGTCCGGGGTGGTGTCAAGACAGCCATCCCGAATCTTTCCGGTATGTCGGCCATGGTCATCGCTGGTGATCTTTCGATCGGTGACGGGAAAGCCTATATCCGGATCGGGCCAAAGATGCAGGGGCACAACATCGTCACTGTGGCGGCGGCATTGACTGCACCATCAACGAGCGGGATCCCGACGGTCCAGATTGCCAGGGGCCGGCAGGCAGCCCCTGGGAGTGCCCATACTTGGGTGGATGTGCTCAGCACCAGAATTACCATCGACCAAGGCGAGTATGACAGCAAGGATGCAGCAGCTCCTGCAGTGATCGACACCTCAGCCGACGACCTGCAGACGGGGGACTTGCTTCGGATCGATGTTGATGTGGCCGGTACTGGCGCGAAAAACCTCATCATCACCATCGAGACGCAGCGGCCATGACGCTCATTTGCTTCGACTTTGGGCAATCCTATTCGGTGACCAATCCTGATGCACAGGGCCGGTACTGGGTGCCGATACCCGACTGGGTTGCCAATACCAACGATGGGGTGGTCTCAAACCTCGTTGACAGCGCGAACCAGGTGTTGTCCGGGGTCAGCTTTTCGATGTTGTCGAAGTTCAGTTCATCAGGACCGAACTATGTTGGAACGGACTCGAATCCATGGTACCCAACCTGGGCGACTCAGGACTCCATGTTCGGAAACATTGCCGCATATGGTGGCGAGGAGAATCTGACACCGAGGTTCAGACTTTCCGGCCTTGATGATTCCAGAACCTATGATTTTACGCTTTTCGGATCTCGAGTGGGCGCGTCGGATAACCGGGAAGCCAGATACACCGTCGAGGGGTCAAATTCAGGGCACGCGGATCTCGATGCATCCAACAACGTCTCAAATGTTGCTCTGGTGACCGGCATCTATCCTCAGAACGGGGAGATCGTGATCAGCCTGAGCCCGGGGCCAAACAACAATAACGCCTACCAGTTCTTTTACCTGTGCTTCATGCTGGTCAACTGGTCGACAGGCAGCCCGTTCACCCCGATTATATTCCAGTATTGAGCGGTTTACTGAATATGTGTAGTGTGACATTATTTTGGTGATTATATATGATTTTGCTATAATTACTGCGATGGATCGGCAAATGTTGGGGGACTTTGCCACCATCAACATCAAAGCCCTGTTTTACCAGGGCTTTTTTATTTGGTGGTATATATGATGGTATAATATGATTATATTTATTTTAAATGATATAAATATAATTACTTATTGTTGATATTGTAATCCCTCCCTCTCCGCGAAAAACCCCGCACTGTCGGGGTTTTTTCATTTCTGGAAGGGGCAAGAACCCGAGCAGAGGTTCGAAAACGAGCCCGACGAAGATGGGCCGTTTCAACGACGAACTTCAGTGAGGAGCCCCGACCAGTCGGGGAGAGCAAAGCGATCCTGTTTCCTGGTTAGACCCAATGACTCAGGGCTGTCTTTTGTTATTGTTTTTTCTTAATTTATGTCCAATGCAAGTCGTTGGAATAGCTCCCCTCAGCTCTTCTGAATGCAATTAACAAGCAATTCCTCACCTTGATTTGCAGGCATGTATAACTGACCTGTAGTTTTGGTAACACACCAACGGCTCCTGTCTTGGAGCAGCGCTTTTTTACTTTCAATTACATGGTATCTAGCGTTGTATGACCCCTAATCAAGATCCTGAGCAGATAGCACGCGACACGATCGATGCCTTGCTCAAGGCCTCCGGATGGCGTGTCCAGAACAAAAACCGATTCGATCCAAACGATGGCCTGGGACAAGCCGTCAGGGAATATCCGACTGATAATGGCCCGGCTGATTATGTGCTTTTCGTGGACCGTCGCGCCATCGGCGTCATTGAAGCAAAGCGGCAGAGCAAGGCAGAGAACATCACCACCGTAGAGGAGCAGACAGAGGGCTATGCCAGCGCCCGCCTCAAATGGGTCAACAACAGCGAGCCCCTGCCATTTCTGTACGAGAGTACCGGCGTCATCACACGGTTTACCGATCGCCGTGACCCCAAGCCACGGTCCAGGGAAGTCTTTACCTTTCATCGGCCGGAAACCCTAAGGGAGTGGCTCGAACAGGGAGAAAGCCTCAGATCACGACTGAGCCGGATTCCGCCGCTCAACCTGACAGGACTTTCAGCCAAAGCGCTGGGGCTCCGTGATTGCCAGGAAACTGCCATTACCAATCTCGAAGCTTCATTCAGGGAGGATAAGCCCCGCGCCCTCATACAGATGGCAACCGGCGCAGGCAAGACCTACACGGCCATCACGGCCATGTACCGGATTCTCAAGTACGCCAGAGGCAAGCGCATCCTGTTTCTGGTCGATACCAGAAACCTGGGCGAACAGGCAGAGCAGGAGATGCTGTCCTTCACCCCGAGTGACGATAACCGCAAGTTCACTGAACTCTATGCGGTCCAGCGGTTGAAAAACTCAAGCGTTCCCAGGGATGCCCAGGTCTGCATCAGTACCATTCAGCGCATGTACTCCATTCTCAAAGGGGAAGAGCTGGATGAAGTTCTCGAAGAGACGAACCCGTGGGAGCAACAGATCCGGCCGAAACAACCCGTGCCCGTCGCTTATAACCCGAAGGTGCCGATCGAGTTTTTCGACTTCATCTTCATCGACGAGTGCCACCGTTCCATATACAATCTCTGGCAGCAGGTGCTGGACTACTTCGACGCCTACCTGATCGGGCTCACCGCGACGCCGGACAACCGTACGTTCGGCTTTTTCAAACAGAACGTGGTCAGTGAGTATACTCACGAAAAGGCCGTCGCCGACGGAGTCAACGTAGGCAACGAGATATACTACATCGATACCCGCATCACAGCACAGGGCGCAGAACTCAAGGCGAAACAGCTCATCGAGCGACGCGAAAAGCAGACCCGCAAAAAACGCTGGGAAGAGCAGGACGAAGACGAGGCTTATGCAGCGACGCAACTGGACAGGGATATCGTCAACCCGAGCCAGATCAGAACGGTGATCAAAGCCTTCCGTAACAGCCTGCCGGAACTCTTTCCCGGTCGTGAAGAGGTGCCCAAGACCCTGATCTTCGCCAAGACCGACAGCCACGCTGACGACATCATCCAGACAGTACGTGAAGAGTTCGGCGAAGGCAACGCATTCTGCAAAAAAGTTACCTACAAGGCCGCGCAGGATCGGAGAGACAAAGAGGGCAATCTGATTGAGCCGGGAGAAGACCCGAAATCGATCCTTTCCCAGTTCCGGAACGACTATAACCCCAGAATCGCCGTGACGGTGGACATGATCTCCACCGGCACCGATGTTCGCCCGCTGGAGTGCCTGCTTTTCATGCGCGACGTCAGGAGCAGGAACTACTTCGAGCAGATGAAAGGCCGGGGTACCCGCACCCTCGATTACGATGGCTTGAGAAAGGTCACCCCGTCGGCGAACAGCGCCAAGACCCATTATGTTATCATCGATGCCATCGGCGTCACCAGATCGCTCAAAACCGCCAGCCAGCCGATCATCACCAGGCCTTCGGTGCCGTTGAAAGAGCTGGCGATGGGGGTTATGATGGGGGCCAGCGATACCGATACCGTCAGCTCGCTGGCAGGCCGCCTCGCTCGACTGAACAACCAGCTCGATGCTGACGATCAGGAGAGAATCCGAAAGGCTGCGAAAGGCACGGAACTGACCAGCATCATCAACGGCCTTTTCGACGCGATCGATGCCGACAAGGTCGAGGCCCTGGCGCTGGATCTGGCACAACAGCCGGCTGGTAGCGATCCGGGAGACGACAGGCGCAAAGAGGCACAGGAGCAACTGGTGCGACATGCGGCCACCGTGTTCAACGGTGAATTGATCGAGCTGCTCGACGCTATCCGGAGAGAAAAAGAGCAGAAGATCGACCACGACAATATTGATGAATTGATCCGGACCGGGTGGGGCAACGATTCGAAAGAGAACGCCCGGAAGCTGGTTGATGCATTCGCTGACTACATCCGTGAGCACAAGGACACCATCGACGCTCTGGAGATATTTTACGACCAGCCGCATCGAAGACGAGAGGTCTCCTACGGTATGATTCGGAAAGTGATGGAGAAAATCAGGACCGACAGGCCCGCGCTCGCACCGTTCAGGGTCTGGCATGCCTATAGCCAGCTTGACGGCTACAGGGGCAAGCACCCGATCAACGAGCTGACCGCGCTGGTGGCGGTGATCCGCCGGGTCTGCGAGATCGACAAAACGCTCTCTACGTATGATGCTACGGTGCGCCGGAACTTCCAGAATTGGATGCTCAAACGCCATGCCGGTGCAGGCGAAAAGTTCAACGAGGAGCAGATGCAGTGGCTACAGATGATTCGCGACCACATCATCAGCTCATTCCACTTCGAGCGTGACGATCTTGAAATGGCCCCTTTCGACAGCCAGGGCGGATTGGGAAAAATGTATCAGCTCTTCGGGGCTGATATGGACAGGTTAATTGAAGAAATGAATGAGGAGTTAGTGGCGTGAAAGTAGTTGAGGAATCTCAAGTAACAAATCTGAAAGGGTGGCAAGCGGTCTCTTTATCTGAGCTTGGGGAACTGTTTTGTGGACAATCTCCCGACTCAAGTACTGTAAATACGAATGGTGACGGAACAGTTTATGTTACTGGTCCAGAGCAGTGGAATGGAAATGAAATTATTTCCAATAAGTGGACCACAGAGCCTAAGCGTATTGCTCCTGATAACAGCATTTTTGTGACGGTAAAAGGTAGCGTTGGTGAGATGTTTCGCGGTGATAGTTGTGCTATTGGTCGAGATATTTATGCCTTTAAACCCAGTGGGTTGCTTAATTTTGATTATGTGTTCTTTGCTATTCAGGAGGGTATCAATGAAATAGTTATGTTTGCCAAAGGTGATATTCCGGGGATTTCAAAGAGCAATATTCTGGATCACAAGATCTATTTGCCTAATAGAAAAACTCAGGATCTTGTAGTAACCAAAATCGAAGAACTCTTCTCTGAACTCGATAAAGGCGTCGAAAGCCTGAAGACTGCACGTGATCAGCTCAAGGTTTACCGTCAGGCGTTGCTCAAACATGCCTTTGAAGGCAAGCTTACCGAACAGTGGCGGAAAGAGAACGCCGACAAGCTCGAAACCGCAGAACAGCTCCTGGAGCGCATCAAGCAAGAGCGCGAAGCCCGCTACCAGCAGCAACTCGAAGAGTGGACAGTCGCGATTGAGAAGTGGGAATCTGATGGGAAGATTGGTAAGAGGCCGATTAAACCGGTAAAGCCAAAGCAGATAAAGCCCATTCAGAAAGATATTCAGAAAACGCTTACTGAACTTGACGATGGTTGGGTATGGGAAAAACTCGGCTATATGACAACTGGAGTTGAATATGGGACTTCTGCAAAATCAAAGAAAACCGGAAGCCACCCTGTCCTTAGAATGGGCAATATTCAGAATGCAAAGTTTGATTGGTCTGACTTGGTTTATACAAGTGATGAAGACGAAATAGGAAAATATCTTCTTAAGAAGGGCGATGTTCTTTTCAATAGAACAAATAGCCCTGAGCTTGTAGGAAAAACTGCCATTTACATAGAATCAAGACCTGCCGTTTTTGCCGGGTATTTGATTCGTATAAATCAGATCAATTCCATTGTGCTGAGTCAGTATCTTAATTTGTTTCTCAATTCCCATGTGGCTAGACAGTATGGCAATATTGTAAAAACTGACGGCGTAAATCAGTCAAATATCAATGGTGAAAAATTAATAAATTATCCATTCCCTTATTGTTCAATACTTGAGCAACAAAAGATAGTGGAAATACTCGATGAGAAATTGTCTGTTATTGATGTTTCTCTGGACAACATTGAGGATAATATTGCTCGGGCTGAAGCCCTCCGCCAATCAATTCTGAAAAAAGCCTTCTCCGGCCAGTTGGTGCCGCAGGACCCGAATGACGAACCTGCATCCGTCCTGCTGGAGCGCATCGCCAGAGAAAAAGCGGAGGCTGCGGCAACGCCCAGAAAGAGCAGAGCCGCTAAAGCCGCTCCGAACGTATAACTACTTAGAAAAAGCGAATACGATGACCGCCGATACCATTGTTTCCAAAGTCTGGAGTTTCTGCACCACCCTCAGGGATGACGGGGTCGGGTATGGTGACTACCTGGAGCAGTTGACCTATCTCATCTTCCTGAAGATGGCTGATGAATACAGCAAACCGCCCCATAACCGGGAGATCGACATCCCGGAAGAGTTCAACTGGAAGAGCCTTACCAGCAGGAAAGGCGCTGAGCTTGAAGGCCATTATATCACCCTGTTGAGGGAACTGGCCAGCAGGAAAGGGATGCTTGGGCAGATCTTCACCAAGTCGCAGAATAAAATTCAGGACCCGGCCAAACTTTCCCGTCTGATAGCGATGGTTGACGACACCCAATGGGTCGTGCTCGATGCCGATACCAAGGGCACTATCTACGAAGGGCTGCTCGAAAAGAACGCGGAAGACACCAAATCAGGGGCAGGTCAGTACTTCACCCCTCGAGCACTCATCAAGGCGATGGTAGCCTGTATGCGACCGGAACCGATGCAGACGATTGCCGATCCTGCGTGCGGTACTGGCGGTTTTTTCCTTGCCGCGTATGACTACCTGATCGGCAATTACGAGCTCGACAGGATGCAGAAATTCTTCCTCAAGCTGAAAACCTTCAGCGGCAACGAGATCGTCTCTAATACCCGCCGCATGTGCCTGATGAACATGTTCCTGCATAACATAGGGGAGATCGACGGCGACAGCACGGTCAGTTCCACCGACGCCCTGGTTGCGCCTCCGTCGCAAACGGTCGATATCGTGCTCGCCAACCCTCCGTTCGGCAAAAAGAGCAGCATGACCTTCACCAACGAGGAGGGTGAACAGGAGAAAGACGATCTTACGTACAACCGGCAGGACTTCTGGGCCACGACCTCCAACAAGCAGCTTAACTTCTTGCAACATATCCGCTCCATGCTGAAGTCCACAGGTCGTGCCGCTGTTGTCGTGCCCGATAACGTCCTGTTCGAAGGCGGGGCGGGTGAAACCGTCAGAAAAAAGCTGATGGAGACCACTGAACTGCACACGATCCTGAGACTGCCGACCGGCATCTTCTACGCCAACGGCGTCAAGGCGAATGTCCTTTTCTTCGATAACCATCCGGCACAGAAAGAGCCCTGGACAAAAGAGTTGTGGATCTATGATTACCGCACCAACATCCATCACACCCTGAAGAAGAAGCCATTGCGCTTCGAGGATTTTCAGGAGTTCATCGAGTGCTACAACCCCAAAAACCGTCACGACCGAAAAGAGAGCTGGAATGCCGAAACCAACCCGGAAGGCCGGTGGCGCAAATACAGCTACAACGACATTATCGCCAGAGACAAAACCAGCCTCGACATCTTCTGGCTGAAAGACAAATCCCTTTCTGACCTTGATAACCTGCCAGACCCTGAAGATCTGGCAGCGGAGATCATTGAGAATATCGAAGCGGGCTTGAACAGTTTCAGGCAGATCGCGGCCAGTCTGAGGTAAGTGGTGCAAGCCGACCATCTACGACAAAGAACAGCTGGAAGATCAACCATTAGCCATCGCAACGCATGAAATTATTAAGATCTGATGTGTTAAGAGTAACAAAGAGTACAGTATAAAATATTTATAGTTGTAAAAATAAACTCGAAATACGCATAGTATTGTTGTAAATTGAAAATATTTTCAATCAAGCTACGATAATATGCTCATCGAATTTCGCGTCAAGAATTTCAGGAGCCTGCGTGATGAGCAGGTACTCAGTCTTGTTGCCGCTAAAGACAACTCGCTGAGCGACACCAACACGCTAACCACAGGCATCAAGGCAGTTCCACGGATTTTACCGAGTGCCGTAATCTATGGGGCCAATGCCAGTGGAAAATCCAATCTTATCAAGGCCTTGCAGTACATGCGGGGGGTTGTCGTCGAATCAGCCACGATGATACAACCTGGCCAGACATACGCTGTACAACCGTTCATGCTGGACCTCTTGTCAGAAAAAGAGCCGACTGAGTTTGAGGTTACATTTGTGCTGGATCAAGTACGGTATCAGTATGGTTTCAGCATGACATCGAAGAGGATTGTCAGTGAGTATCTTCTCGTTTACAAGGCATTTAAACCACAACAATGGTTTGTGCGCCATTACGATCCGGCCCAGGATAAAGATGTCTACGATTTCGGAACCGGACTCAAAGGGCCGAAAACTCTCTGGGAAAAAGCTACCCGACCGAATGCCTTGTTCCTTTCGATGGCAGTGCAACTCAACAGTGAAGATTTACGTCCGGTGTTCGACTGGTTCGTACAGGACTTGGTGATATTCAATGATAAAAGCCCATTGAATACGCAGTATGCTATTCAGTTGCTGAAAGATGTGGAAAGCAAAAAGCGTATATGCGATTTCCTCACAACGGCAGACATCAGTATTTCTGATATCGAAGTCGTTACCAATAAAGTGCCCGGACAGAAGGTGCATTTTGATTTGACTGCCGGAATAACTGAGGTGCGAAATGACGAGATCGAGGAGAGCAGATTGCGTTTCACTCATGTCACTGAACGGGGAAAAGCTGTCTTTGATCTCGATGATGAGTCCAATGGTACGCGTATCCTGGTATTTCTTGCAGCGCCTATCCTCGATATTCTCGACAAGGGTCTTACGCTGATTATCGATGAACTGGATACCAGCCTGCACACTCTTTTGGTAAGAGAACTCGTGAGACTGTTCCATCGACCGGAAATCAACAGGCGAGGTGCGCAACTGATTTTCACCACGCATGACACATCCCTGCTCGATGCTCCGGATCTGTTCCGACGGGATCAGATATGGCTGGTTGAAAAAGATGCCAGTCAGGCCTCGACACTGGTAGCTGTTGCTGAATTCAGTCCCCGCAAAAATGAGGCCCTGGGGAAAGGATACCTGAGCGGTCGCTATGGAGGCATTCCCTTCCTGACACAGCATTCAGGGGAGTGTGACTGATGGCGCGTGATAATTCCCCTAAAATCCGGCAGGCAAGGCAACTGGAACGAAAGCTGGGACGAAGGGCCAGCTATGACCGGATATTGATCGTTTCTGAAGGAAGCAAAACCGAGCCGAACTACTTTGAGGAAATCCGTTCAACGTTTCGTCTGCACACTGCCAACGTGGTAGTACGTCCCAGTGAACTTGGAACAGCTCCCCTTCAGGTTGTCCACTATGCGAAACAGCTTTTTCTTGAGGGGGACAAGCACCGGAAGATACAGCGTCTCGCTTTCGAGAAAGTTTTTGCCGTATTTGATCGTGACGATCATGACAGCTATTCAGATGCGTTGAACGCTGCAAAATCGCTTGATGGTAAACTCAGGAACGACAACCGGCAGGTGATCTGTTTTCAGGCAGTGCCTTCGATACCCAGCTTCGAACTCTGGTTACTTCTTCATTTCGAAAACGTTCAGTCACAGATCGATCGTCATGAAGTGCTTCGACGCCTGAAAAAGCATATTCCCCAATACGAAAAAGGATGTAAAGGAACCTTCAGGATGACTCACGAGCATTTGAGGGCAGCATTCTCGCGAGCTGAAAAACTGGGACAGTCCAATTCAGCGTATACTCATCCACAACCCTATACAGCTGTAGGTAACCTCGTGCAATTGCTCACCGGGTTACGAACGTGATTGTGAATTCAAATTGCATGTGCACCACGAGCCGAAGTCCAGAACACTTCATGAGGCGTCTGAAGGTGGAGCATAGGAACAGTAATGGGCAGATTATTCAGAGATTTTTTATGTATGAAAATCTTGGCTCTTCGAGGAATAGCATGGGGAGCATGGCGGAATCGCATGACTGACGCAGTCAGCAGAAGAGTCCCGTCAGTTCTGATTCTATCAAATACGATGCAAGACGAACCCGAATGGATCCTTCGCTGCCCTCAGGATGACACCATTCCATCAATTGCAGCTTTCTTGCCTGCCTTACGACAAAATTCTGAGAAAGCCCTTTTTCTGCAGCAGGTCAATGTTCTGGAAATTCCCTAAGTGATTTTATTTGCAGGAATTAAGTCAAACTGTTAGACTTGATCATCGGTGTATGGCGATCGATCATTCGTGCTCGATTCCTGAAAGAAAACGATCTTGACTTCCGGTGAATCTTCTGCGATTTTCGCCGTCGTTTCGGTTGAGTGACGATCCGGCCTTTTTGGGGTCGCAGCTGGAAACAGGCCGCATTGATACGAATGTCAGCCTGAATAGGATGGCTGATTCATTATTCCCGTATCTCCTTTCTTCATCCAAACAGAGCTTGCACATGATGAACCGTACTCGTCTGCTATCGGGAACAGCCATACTCTTCGCCATGTTCTTCGCCTCACCTCTCAGAGCTGAAGACAACAACCTGACACTCAACCTTACCTGTTTTGGTTCAGGAATCGCCACGAAAACCGAGTCGACAAACATCAGCACCTACGATCGGAAAACCAAAAATAACTCCACCACAACGGTGAGTTCGACTCATAATGAGCATTTTCGTGG
>JAAXWP010000092.1 GCA_013334925.1 Chlorobiaceae bacterium | reverse complement strand
TTTTTAGCCTGTTTGAACTCGATCCTGACCGAGGTGTGGGGCACGGCTTCGAGACGCTTCTTCGGAATCGGTTTGCCGGATTTGGTGCAGATGCCGTAGGTCTTGTTACGGATACGATCCATCGCCTGATCGATGTAGTGCAGGTAGCGCTCATCACGGGCGATGAACATGAAGCGCTGTTCGCGATCCATGGTCTCGGTACCGTGGTCGGCCATATGCATCGAGTAGTTCGAATTGATCGAATCCTCGACGCTCTCTTCCGACAGCGAGGAACGCAGGATGTCCAGATCGCGGAGCACCTCCTCACGCCGTTTCAGCAAAATCTGCCTGAAATGCTCGAGCTCTTCATCGGTCAGGTAGGTTTTGGTCAGTTTCGCTTCCTCTACGGGCTCTGATGAACTCTTTGGAACGTTGCTGGTTTTCTTCGGCATGTTGGTAAAAAGGTTACAAGTTCAACGGTAAACCGTAAAAAAACACGAAATATTAATATACATCAGGCCCGCACTTTTTCAAGCGACAGCAGGCACAATTCACTGTTGATCAGCTCGGCTGCCTCAGGTGCAGTTTGCGGATCGAGACTGGCGACTTCAACACCGATCGCAAGGGTCTCTTCCTTAATATACGCATCACTTGCCCTGACCGCATCCAGAAGTTTTGGCGTAGCCTCGACCCGAAGCGTGATCCGGTCGGTGATCTCAAGTCCACTCTCCTTTCGGAGGGTCTGAATCCTGCTGACCAGCTCACGGGCAAGACCCAGCATTTCGAGCTCTTCGGTCATTTCAGTATCGAGCGCCACCATGATGCGGTGCGCATCGTCCGAGGCAACCAGCCAGCCTTCGATATCCTCATGCACAATGTCGACATCCTCACGGGTCAGGCTGAATACACGGCCATCGAGATCGATATCGAGCGCGCCCTCTTTTTCAAGCTTCGAGATCTGCTTGTGGCTCATGATGCGGATCGCTTCCGCGAGGGACTTCATGTCCTTGCCGTACCTTGGCCCGAGAGTCTTGAAGTTGGGTTTGGCCTTTTTGCTGATGACCGAGCCTTCATCTTCGATGTACTCGATCTTCTGAATGTTGACCTCCTCCATGATGATGTCCGAAACCTGCTCGTAAGCTTCGCGGTCAAGAGCGTCTCCGACGGCCAGCAGAATGCGCTTCAGCGGCTGGCGCACCTTGATGGAGGCTTTTTCACGCATGGTCCTGACCAGCGAGGTGATGATCTGTGCCTTCTTCATGCGCTCTTCGAGCGGACGATCGACCTGGGCGCCCTCGGCGAGCGGATAGGCTGCCAGGTGCACCGATTCGGCGGGTTCCCTGCCGGCAACCCCGTTGAGGTTGAGATACATGCGCTCGGCGATGAACGGCGTGAACGGAGCGAGCAGCTTCGACACGGTCATGAGTACCGTGTAAAGGGTCTGGTAAGCCGAAAGTTTGTCCGGCCCCATGCTGCCCTTCCAGAAACGTTTGCGCGAGCGGCGGATATACCAGTTCGACAGGTCGTCGACCGTGAAATCGCTGATAAGCCTCGACGCGCCCATCAGATCGTACTGCTCCATGCGGAGCCTGACATTCTCGACCAGCGTGTTCAGGCACGAGAGTATCCAGCGGTCGAGCTCGGAACGCTCCTGCACCGGAATCTCCTCTTCGGCGAAGGTGAAGCCGTCGACGTTGGCATAGAGCACGAAGAAGTTGTAACTGTTCACGAACGCCCTGAAGAAGCGGCGCTGCTCCTCCTCGATCTCGTCGGCGTTGAACAGTTTCGGACGCCACGGCGGGCTGGTCACCATGAGGTACCAGCGGATGGCGTCAGCACCGTATTTGCCCATCGTCTCGAAAGGATCGACCACGTTGCCCTTCGATTTGGACATCTTGTGGCCGTTCTTGTCGAGGATATGGCCGTTGACGATCAGGTTCCGGTATGCCGGACGGTCGAACAGCAATGTTCCGATGGCATGGAGCGTGTAGAACCAGCCACGGGTCTGATCGACACCCTCGGCGATGAAGTCTGCCGGGAAGGTCTTTTCGAAAACTTCCTTGTTCTCGAAGGGGTAATGCAGCTGCGCAAAGGGCATCGAACCGCTGTCGAACCAGACGTCGATGAGCTCGGGAGTCCTGCCGTAACGCTTGCCGTCCCTGATGAAGTAGACGCGGTCAACGAACGGCTTGTGCAGGTCGAGGTCGACCAGCCCGCCATCGAGCGCTTCACCGAGGTTGACCGCCTTGCCGTCGATATCGATGAAACCTTCGCGCAGTTCTGCGACCGAGCCGACAGCGAAAAGCTTGCCAGAAGTCGCATCGTCACCAATGGCGAAATCCTCGGCGACCCAGATCGGCAGTGGCGTACCCCAGAACCGCTCGCGCGACAGCGCCCAGTCCTTGTTCTCCTCGAGCCAGTTGCCGAATCGCCCGGCACCGATCTCCGGTGGATTCCAGTTGATGGTCTTGTTGAGCTCGACCATGCGGGAGGCGATCTGCGTCGTGCGGATGTACCACGATTCACGGGCATAGTAGATCACCGGAACATCGTAACGCCACGAGAAGGGATAGGTGTGGGTGATGGTCTCCCGGCGATAAAGCTTGCCATCCTCTTTCAGGCGCTGCATGATCGGCTTGTCGGCATCCTTGAAGAACACGCCTTCGTAATCGGGCACTTCGGCGGTAAAGCAGCCGTTGCGGGCCACCGGCTGAAGCATCGGCAGATCGTACTTCCGGGAAAGTTCATAGTCGTCCGCGCCGAAAGCCGGAGCGATATGGACGATACCCGTACCGTCACCGGTCGAGACGAAATCCCCGGCGGTCACGTACCAGCAGCGCCGGTTCGGCGTGAAGTAGGAGAAAAGCGGCTCGTATTCGAGGTTTTCGAGATCGCTGCCCTTGAATTTTTCCGTTACCTGCCATGCCGGTTCCTCGCCGATCTTGTCGGTCAGCACCTGCAGACGCGACTCGGCCAGGATCATCACCTCGCCGGTCTCCGCATGGCGAACCCGAACGTAATCGATGTCGGGACCGACCGCCAGCGCAACGTTGGAAATAAGCGTCCAGGGCGTGGTCGTCCAGACGAGCAGGCTCTCTTCGGCGCCCCTGACCCGGAACTTCACGTACACGCTCGGGTCCTGGACCTCTTTATAGCCGAGGGCCAGCTCATGCGAGCTCAATACCGTCTCGGATTTCGGGTCCTGGGGAACAATCTTGTAATCCTTGTAGATGAGCCCTTTGTCGAAGATCGTCTTGAGTGCCCACCAGACCGACTCGATATAGTTGTTGTCGCAGGTGATGTACGGGCTGTCCATATCGACCCAGTAACCCATCTGCTCGGTCAGCTTTCCCCACCCTTCACGGTTGTCTTCGATGTGGTGGTAGACCAGCTCGCGGGCCTCCTTGTTGAACTCGCCTTCGCCGTACTCTTCGACCTGTGCCTTGTTCTTCAGTCCGAGTTTCTTCTCGACCGAGATCTCGACCGGCAGTCCATGGGTATCCCAACCTGCCTTCCTGGGTACACGGTACCCCTGCATCGACTTGTAACGGCAGACCACATCCTTGATGGTACGGCTGAAGACGTGGTGCACGCCAGGCTTGCCGTTGACCGTCGGAGGGCCCTCGTAAAAGGAGTAGATCCCCTGGGGCGCATCCTTTTCGAGGCTCTTCCGGAAAATCCGGTTTTCGGCCCAGAACTGCTGGACTTCGGCCTCCATGTTGCTGTAGGAAAAACTGGAAGGAAACTCGGGATAGGTATCGGGCATGGCTTTCAGGTATCGGTCAGGGATTCAGAAGCAGCGCGACAAATGCCGCCGGCACTGCGGAAAAGACAGAATATACGAGAATCGGCAGGAAAAGAGAAAGGCAGGACCTTTCAACGAAGGCCTGCCTTGTACCATATGATGCGACACGGCCGGACAGAACCAACATCCTGCCGGCGGCAGAATCACTTTTTCTGGTTCAGCGATGCGCTGATGCCGTCGAGGATCTGTTTGGCAACAACCGTCATCGAGTCAAGGGTCTGTGAAACGACCTTGCTGAGAGGAGTCAGGGTGTTGTCGAGCAAGGTGCCGACGCCGACGAGAATGGTCGCGAAATCGCCCTTCACGACATCGCCGCCGCTCTTTGCCGGAGCGGAAGATTTCATTTCTTCAGCCATATTATGCCAGAATTTATGTTGAGTCGTAATAAAACTTAATAAGCAAATGTACTATATAAATCGCTGACCTCAAAGCTTGGCAGGGTGCGAAAAACGCGACGAAAGAGAGAGAGAGA
>JAAXWP010000049.1 GCA_013334925.1 Chlorobiaceae bacterium | reverse complement strand
CAGCGGCTCTGATTCGCTCTTCGGGGCCGACCAGCACTGGCATGATCAGTTGTTCGACGACAGCATCCTGGACGGACACGATATCCGATTCGTTGACCGGGTGAACGATTGCGGTGAGCAATGGCGGTAACGGCGCGCACTCTTTCATCACTTCGTGATACCGGTCATGAGACCTTACCTGAACTTCCGGAGGTTCATCTAGGGAGAATGCGTGACTCGAGTCTTTCATGATTATTACTCCGGCGATTAAAAGTATCAATCCGGTTTATTATGGGTTGTCATTCTGATCCCGACTTGTGGGGGAGAAAAATCCATAAGGCATTGTCAGAATTGAAGATGGATCCTTCACTTCGTTCAGGATGACAGACTTTCCCTTGAATTCATTTGCGTCCTATAGCCGCCGGATAAATAAGTCAATAAGCTGTTCCAGGATTCAGCGAAAGGCTTCGATCATCCTGCTGACTTTCGTTTCATCCGGCGGATTGTGCTGGTATAACGGTTTGTTATCAAGCCCGGCAAGATCTTCATATAACGCCTTCGAGTCGTTGCGGTAAAAAACGCCGAGAGGAAAGGCGTCATCCTGCAGTGCGAACCTGAACGCATTGATCTTGTCCGAAGGGTCGTAATCATCTGGAAGTTTAGTGGTGTGCTCACGAAACCATTGCCAGGTATTCAGCTTGTTGAACACGACGCATGGCTGGAAAACGTCGACGAGTGCAAAGCCCCTGAAAGCGATCGCTTCCGAAATAATGGCCGCAGCCTGTCTGACGTCGCCAGCCCATGTACGGGCAACGAAGGGGGCGTCGAGTGCGATCGCGAAAGCCAGCGGATTGAATGGTTCCAGGATCACGCCTCCCGTCTGGACCGGGGTTTTCATGTTACGATGCGAAGTCGGAGATGCCTGGCCCTTCGTGAGACCGTAAACCATGTTGTTGTGCACAATAACCGTTACATCGAAGTTCCTGCGAATGGCATGGATCAGATGATTCCCGCCTTCACCGTACATGTCCCCATCGCCCGATTCGACGACAACGACAAGATCCCTGTTGGCCATTTTGATACCGAAAGCAGCTGGCAGCGAACGCCCATGCAGTCCATTGAACATATTGACATCAAGATACTGGGGCGCCTTGGCCGCCTGGCCGATACCTGAAACCATGACCAGCCGATTCCTGGCGATACCCAGATTCTGCAAGGCCGTTTTCACCGCTTTGAGCAGCATGTGGTTACCACAACCCGGACACCAGGCGATGTCGGTTTCCGCTGGCATGTCGAACGTGTGAAGTGAGTTATCCATTTTCTTCCTCCTCGAGAGCTTCGATCACCTCTTCAACCGAGAATGGTTCTCCCGTAGCTTTCAGAACCCTTCGGTCGATCTTTCTGCCGGTTTCGAGTGTCAGGAGGTCTGCAAACTGCCCCAAGGCATTGTTTTCAATGACGATAACTCTTCGATTTTCAAGCAGTTTCAGGCTTTTTGGCTGGAGTGGGTAAAGTTGCGAAAAATGCAGCCCGGCCATATCCGGTGAGTCAAAAAACTCCAGAGCCTCCTCGACCACTCCCCTGTTCGAACCCCAGCACACCAGAATGGTCCGTGCCTTTTCCACGGTTCCGATCGGCGTTGCCGGACGTGCGTCAGCTCTGAGGCGTTCCATGCGTTTGAGTCGTTTTTCAACCATGTGCCGGCGCATCTCGAAACTCTCGGTAATCACCCCGCTTTCGTCATGTTCGTCGGAATCGACCCGGACGATGCCGCTTCCGAAACCCGGGATTCCACGTGGGCTCAGACCGTCATCGGTAAACTCGTAACGGCGATACGCATCCGTGGTTTCAATAATCGTGGACGCTATCGGAAGTCGCCGGATCTCCCCGCTTTCGATGGTGCACACGGCATCGAGAAGGTACTGGTCGGTCAGCAGGAAAACAGGGATCTGGTACGTCTCGGCCACATCGAAGGCAATTTGTGCAATCTCGATAATTTCTGCCGTTGTCCCGGGGGCAAACACCGCTCTCGGAAATTCGCCATGCCCGGCATGCAGCACCAAAGCAAGCTCCCCTTGTTCGGTGCGTGTAGGAAGTCCGGTAGCGGGACCGGGACGCTGGCCGATATGCACGACAATGGGAGTTTCGATTATGCCGGCAAGACTCACCCCTTCCTGCATGAGATCGAAACCGCCTCCCGAGGTCGTTACAACCGCACGTGCCCCAGCATAAGAGGCTCCGAGACCTGCGTTGATCGCAGCGATCTCGTCTTCGGCCTGGTCGACCACGATACCATAATCATGAGCATGAGCAGCAAGGAAAGTCAAGAGACCCGTACCTGGTGACATGGGATAGGAAGAGATGAAATTGCAGCCGGCCAGTACCGAGCCGATGCCAAGTGCAGCATTTCCATCCATCAGAAGTCGCTCTTCACCTCCCTGTTGCATCGGAACCGGAAGCTGAATCGCGAAACCGGAAGGGAGTTTTCTGGTGAATTCGTATCCAAGTCCAGCGGCATGAAAATTAGCTGAGACTACCGACTCCCCTTTTGCTGAGAACTTCTCCTGCAGGTACCCATTGAAACGCTCAACAGGAATTCCAATCATGCAAAGCACGGCCCCGGCGATGACCGTGTTGGCATATAATGCCCCGCCAGCTTCAGTGGCGAGACGCTTCAGGGGCATATCGATACAGTTTGTCCCCCATCGTTCTCCGAACTGTTCCCGATCGGCAAAGATGAGGGTTCCGTCATCGATTCTGCCTTTAAGTCTTTCCAGTGCGAGCGGAGACATGGCGAAAAGCATATCGATGCTCGATGAATAGGCGGTTCGTTTTTTCCCGGTTATGCGCAGTTCCGTCGTGTTGCTACCGCCCCTGATACGCGACATATACTCGGTACAGGAAAATACCTGATACCCACTGTTTTTAAGTATCGGTAACAATGCCGACGAAACCGTTTGTATTCCCTGGCCGGCTTCACCTTCAAAAACCAGGCACAGATCGTGGGAATCTTCATGCATAAGTGTTTCCAATATCAAATGAAGCGTACGTTCAAATCTGATATCATCTTATTTCTCAGGCAACAATAAGTCGCAAAAGAAAACCTGTCTAAATCTGTCATCCTGAACGAAGTGAAGGATCCATCTTCTTTCCAAAAAGAGAGTTATGGATTCTTCTCCCGACAAGCCGGGATCAGAATGACATTGTCTGCGTTGTGAGTTGTGACCTTTAATCGCCGGAACAATAACCTTGTCTTTAGCGTAAACCGCCTGTTGTGTTCGATAGGTTCCCGAGATACAAGGCAACTGATTTTTGCTGTTCCGGACACAAAGTCTGAAAGAAATTGAATGGTCAGGCGTATTAACTGCATGATGCTTTCTCATCGAACGAGTCTCGATGTTCCCGGCTGGACTGAACTCGACGTGCATCCGAACTTTTTTCACTACCACATTTCTCTTGAGGAGATCTTTGTATGTTTGGTCTGGGCGGGCAGGAGCTCCTGCTGATTCTGTTGATCATTCTTCTTTTTTTCGGCCCAAAGAAGTTGCCGGAACTGGCCAGAAGCTTTGGCAAGGGCATGCGTGAATTCAGGAAAGCGCAGGAGGAGCTCGAACGGGAGATCAGCAAGGCTGTCGAAACACCAGAACCATATCAGAAATCGAATCCTGCTCCGGCAGCTGCTACAAAAGAAGATGCCAAAGATGTGGCATCAACGGAGACGGTGAACGACAGGAGCTGATAACGACAGACTCCATGTAGCCTCAGAATTTATCTGCTTCAAATAGACGCCGGCCTGATTCACCAGTTCAGGTCGGCTTTTTTTTGCCATTTTTCTCTCTATAAATTGGCATATGCCCATATTGTTGTCTATATTATAAGCATATGCTCATTATGCAGCCATCTACGGATTGCTGAACATTCATGAGCCATCATCGAGCGGTTCCCCATGCCGCTCATTCCTGTTTTTCGAAAAGCTGAATCAAATACAGATACAATTGAAAAAAGTACTGATTCTCGGTGGAGGCATCTCCGGCATTGCGTCGGCGATAGCGTTCCGAAAACGAGGTTTTGAGGTCGAGGTGGTCTCCGAGAGAGACTATCTGTTCATCTACCCGATCGCCATCTGGATACCGGTCGGCACCGCAAAATTCAACGATGTCGCATTTCCCCTCTCCAGACTCGCACAAAAACATCAGTTCACCCTGACCATAGACCGGGTCACGGGAATTGACGCAACACGTGATACGATAACACTTGCAAAAGGAGGTGCCAGAAGTGATGCGGATATCGTTGTGATCGCTCTGGGGGCTGGAAAAGTGAAGCATGATGGTATCGAGCATACGCTCTCGATCTGTGGGGCACCTGAGCAGTCAATGCAGCTGAGGGAGAGGATCGATGCGCTCATCGATCAGGGACACGGCAAAATCGCCTTCGGATTCGGAGGCAACCCGAAAGATCCAAGTGGTGTAAGGGGTGGACCGGGATTCGAGCTCTTTTTCAACCTGCATCACAAGCTCACGAAGCTCGGTATCCGTGATCGTTTCGAGATGACCTTTTTCGCACCGATGGAGACCCCTGGAGCCAAAATGGGCGAAAAAGCCGTAAGCATGATGAATGTGATGTTCACGAAAAAGAACTTCAACCGTCGCTATGGTAAAAAAATCGAGCGTTTCGAAAAAGATGCTGTCGTGTTCGGCGACGGCAGCCGCCTTGAAAGTGATCTGACCATGTTCATTCCCGCTGGTGAAGGTCATGAGGTGATCAAAGCCTCGGACCTCCCGAAAAATGATGCCGGTTTCGTCAGAATCGACGATTATTGCAGGATTTCAGGAGTCAGCAGCTGGTTCGCCGTTGGTGATTCGGCTGCGCTTGAAGGACCTGACTGGAAAGCCAAGCAGGGGCATATCGCGGAGTTCATGGCCGAGTGTGCCGCCAACAACTGCGCTATCGAACATCTCGGTTTCGAAGAACCCATGAAGGGATACCAGGAGCACCTGAATGTACTTTGCGTGATGGATACCGGCGACGGAGCAGGTTTTGTTTACAGGAATGGACACCGGCAGATGTTTATTCCCCTGCCTGTCGTGGGACACTGGTTAAAAAAAGGCTGGGGACACTACTTCAAGCTTACGAAAATGGAGCGTATCCCCCGAATTCCCGGACTGTAGCAGCCCGCCCCCCCTCCTCCATTACCGAAGCAATAATAAACGGGAAAAGCAGGCCGTAAAGCCTGCTTTTCCCGTTTCAAAGAACACCATTCCAAAAAAGAACACCGTTCCGAAAGAACACCCGGCTTATCGCCGGAAATCACTTCTTCTCGGGTACCGGACGTTCCGGCTTGACCGCATAGTTGATCAGGTAGTCGTAGAGCCTGATCAGACGGGCATTCTGGTTGTTCTGGTCGATCCAGTGACCGATCATGCCGATCGTACGGGCGAGCACGAAGAAGCCGTTCAGCGAATGTTCCGGGAAACCGAGGTCCATGAGAATACATCCCATGGTACCGTCGACGTTCAGGATCAGGTTATCCTTCTTGGCTGTCGTGATCTTTTCGACTTCAAGAGCATAATCAAGACATGGCGTGTGCAGTGAGGTCTCGTTCTTGACATAGCTCACGAGGTACTTCACGCGCTGGTCGGGATTCTTGAGGCTCTTGACCCTGTGGCCGATACCGGGAACAGGACCGACATTGTTCTTCATCCAGGCAAGGAAACCGGGAATATCGTTCGGATACTCCTTGACACCCATCTTGAAGTACTTGCCGGCGTTGGTCACCGCACCGCCAAAACGGGGGCCGATCATGGTCATGCCTGCCGATACGGCCTGGGGCATGTCGATGCCGGCGCAGGCAGCGATGATCGAACCGAACGCACCGGAAACTGCCGGGCCATGGTCTGCCGAGATCATGATGATGCGCTTGATGATCTCGGACTCCTCGCGGGTCGGCAACTGCTTGTTCCAGAGCAGGCCGATGACATCCTCGATGCCGTAACCCTTGGAGCAGAGCTCGGAGGCAGCATAGCCACTGTAACGGGGCTCTTCGCCACGGTCATCGGAAATCGTGGTACGGATGAGCGGTTCGACAACCACCTCGCCCTGCTTCATGACCTCCTGGACACTCGGAGGCAGCTGCGGCAGCAGCGCTTCATCGAGCTCAGCTTCCGGCTTGATCGCACCACTGGCAAGCAGTTCCTGGTACACCTGCTTGATGGATTTGCTCAGGCCACCGAAGGTATCAGGGACGTAAGCACCCGCCTCACGGAGAGCGTTCATCTTGGATCGTGCGGATCCGGCACCCTTCTTGCCCTCCTTGGCACCGGCATGACCGAATTTCATACCCTGCGGAAGCACCTCCTGGCAGGTACCGCCAATGGCGGCGACCAGCTTGATGCGGCGCGGCTGTGCTGCAAGCCACTCGGCTGCCTCCTCTTCAAGGCTGCCGCCAACCTCACCGATCATGACGACCGCTTTGGTGTCGGGATCGTTCTCGAACATCTCGAGATAGGTGACGAAATCGGTACCGGGATAGGAGTCACCACCGATGGCTACCGCCGAGGTGATACCATCGCCATTCTGCGCACAAAGCCACATGGCCTCGTTGGAAAGACCACCTGATTTGGTCAGAACGCCGAATGAGCCCGGACGGTAGAGGTTGCAGAGTTTCAGGTTCTTGAACTCACCGCCGATCACGCCAAGACGGCACTCACCTGCCGACATGATACCGATCGAGGAGGGGCCGTTGAAGATCTTGCCGTGCTCGCTGGCAAGCTTGCGCAGACGCTTGGCATCCTTCTCCGGAATACCTTCGGTGATCATCGAGATCAACTTGATGTTCGGTGCCTCGATGGCCTCTTTGGCGGCCTGGTAGCCACGCGAAGCGCCAATGTAGATGAGGGCCGTATTGATCTGGGGATGCTCCTGCAGGGCCGGGCCCAGGTTGGAGTAAACGGTGATGTTATTGAGTTCGCCACCACGGAATATCTCTTTCTGCTGACCGGCTTCAGGCGGGTAGACGAACGCCTGTACGGTCAGGGGACGATTGATCAGGAAGTCGAACTGCGCCATGCGTTTTGCCGCATTGACGCCAGCGACGCCTCCAATGATGACCGCCCGAGTATCTTTATTTGCGAGAATGCTCACGGTTCAATCAGTTTAATGAGTTTCTATATTCTTGAATTATAAGGGGATATGCGACAATCGCTCACGATTTCAGAGCGAGGTCGACGATATCGGTCATAGGCATGCTGCGGTCGTAGACATGGATGTCGAAACCCTCTTCCTGCAGCCTTTTGATAGCGGCCAGGCCCTGGGCTTCGTTCGGCCCGCCTCGGCGCACCCAGATCTTCACATTCTCGAGATATCCCTTTGACTTGCTCTCACGCAGACCGTTGATGATACCGCTGAAGGTCGCTTTCACATCGGTGAAGTTGGCGATGGCGCCACCGACAATAATGTGCTTGATGTTCGGAAGCCTGCAGATCGTCTCCGTCAGTGCTTCAACCGCCCAGTCTGCCGGATCACCGGAGTACTCGGCATAGTTGGCGATGGTGCCACCCCTGGCCACGACAGCATCGGCATAGAAAACCGAAGCACCGCCGCCTGCGGTCAGCAGAGCGACTTCGCCACCGGGGACTTCGACGAACTTGACCGACCCCTTGATTCTGGAGTCGATATCCATGATCTGCTGTTCGGCTTCGGTGAACGGACGGCCGATTTCGGAAACCGGCTTGAAATCCCAGTCAGCATGTCGGAAACGGGCATCCCAGTCGATGTTCATGACCGCATCGAGCGCCGCGAAACGCATGTCGCTCTTGCGGATGACCAGCGGGTTGATCTCAATGGACTGTGCATCCTCGTTGTCGAAACAGAGGAGCAGTCGCGAGCATATCTTGCCGACACGTTCGGCAATTTCGCCTTCGAATCCAGCCTCGCCGGCAAGTTCAGTCAGCTGTTCGATCGTGGTATTTGCATCCAGCGGAATGAACATCCTGCGGACGGTATCCCAGTTCTCTTCGATGTCGACGCCGCCCTTTTTGGAGAGAAGAATCTCTGCTCCATCACGGTTGCCGATCATCGAAACGTAGTACTCTTCGTCATGTTCGAGCATCTCGGCCACAATGACCTGACGCACTTCGGCCGTACCGATTCTGGTGCCGATCATCTCACGCGAAGCTTCGATCGCTTCGTCGAGAGAAAGTCCGATTTTGACGAGACCGAGCTTGTATCGGCCGCCGATAGCTTCATGAGCTTTGACGACCAGTTTTGATTCTCGCAGCCATTTATTAGCTTCGCCAAGTTGAGAAAGACGGTTCGGGTCCATGATCACAACATAATTGGGCACAGGAATGCCCCATTTGTTGAATAATTTCATGGCAGGCCCTTCAAGGATTTTAGCCATGCCTAGTGAATTTATGTTACGGGTAATTGCGCGGAAAAAGATGAGTGCAGGAGCAATATATAACTATATTCGATTGTGCTCCAAGTGATTAAGAATTGTTAAGCACTTAAAAACGTCAAGAAAAACCATAAAAAGCTGAATAATGAACGATTTTCTTGCCTGGTGGCAGCATCTTCCGTCACAAATGAATCCGGTTTTCTTCACGATCGGTCCGGTTACCATCCGCTGGTACGGTACGATGTACATCGTCGCGTTCACGATCGTCTACCTTCTTTCGAGGTACCGGATTGCCACCGAGAAGCTGAAATTCGACAAATCTTTCCCCGGTGACGCCCTGACCTGGGCAATGGCCGGAGTCCTGCTCGGAGGCCGGATCGGTTACGTTCTTTTCTATGGGTTTCACGATTTCCTTGCAAACCCCATCGGATCGTTCCTCCCTATCGCAAGCAGCAACGGCAGCTGCCGGTTCTCGGGAATCTCTGGCATGTCATATCATGGAGCGCTGATCGGAGTTGTTATCGCACTCTTCATCTTTACCCGGAAAAGCAGGAGCGGGTTTTTCGAGACCGTCGATCTCTTTATCCCTGCGGTGCCATTGGGGTACACATTCGGACGCCTCGGTAACTTTATCAACGGTGAACTTTACGGACGGATAACGACATCGGCCATCGGCATGTACTTTCCGCTCGCTCCCGGCACCGAACTGCGGTTTCCTTCACAGTTGTTCGAAGCCCTGTTCGAAGGTATCGTGCTGTTTGTCCTGCTCTGGTCGATCCGGAAAAAGACCCCCTGGACCGGATTCATTTCAGGTCTGTACCTCTTTGGTTACGGATTCGTCAGGTTTTTCATCGAATTCTTCCGCGAACCAGATGCCCAGCTCGGATTCGTGTTCTTCAGCTTTTCGATGGGCCAGGTGCTCTGTTTCCTGATGATGGCCGCAGGCATCGCCATTCTCCTGGTTACCCGTCTTTCATCGCTGAGAAAGTAACAGCTCCTCGCCGCTGCCGAAACAGCGGCGACGGATAACGAGCATGACGATTATCGAGCTCAAGGCCGTCGAGCCAACCAGCATGAACATCACGACGATCTGATAGCGGATGGCTATCAGCGGGTCGGTACCGGCAAGAATCTGCCCGGACATCATTCCGGGCAGAAAAACCAGCCCGACCCCCATCATCGCATTGATCGACGGAATCATTCCCGCTTTAACGGCACTCCTGAATATCTCACTGCTTGCCTCCCGAAAATCTGCACCGAGCGAAAGTTTCATCTCGATCAGCTCACGCTGCTGCCGCATCTGTGAAAACAGGCGTTCGATGGAAATGGCGAGCGCCGACATGGAATTGCCGATCACCATACCCGCGGTCGGGATAAAATATCGTGGTTCCCACCAGGGTGTCACCCCGACGATCGCATAAGATACAAAGAGCGCTGTCAGGAAGTAACTGGTTACCATCGTGAGAAACGTTGGCAGCAGGTATGGTACGTCGCGCTCCCGGACACGTCCCTTGACGATAAATACCGCCGACACCACCATGACGACGAAGATCCCGACAGTCAACGGCAGACTTTCCGCCCTGAAAATGAATGTCAGAGCATAGCCCATCAGAAAGAGCTGGGATACGGTTCGAAGCGCACCGATCGTGATATCCCTGTTCAGCCCGAGATGCCAGATCATCGAAGTCACCTGTGCCATGATGATGAACAGGAGTGCAAGGAGCAGCTGAGGCAGCTGGATTGCCACGATTTCGTTCATGATTGAAAAAGGAGATTACCGTTACGAAATTCAAATCCCCGCACTTTCGGTCCCGCAGGAGTGTAGTCACTGTGTGTCACCAGCAGGATCGTCTTGCCATCCTGGCTGTTGAGTCGCTCCAGGATCGAAAAGATCATGGAGGCACTCTCCTTGTCCAGAGCCGAGGTGGGCTCGTCGAGCAGCAGCAGATCAGGCTCCTGCAAAATCGCCCGCATGAGTGCCAGTCGCTGCTTCTGGCCTGTCGAAAGCTTGAGTGCCGATTGCTCGAGAGTCAGATCCTGCAGGTAAAATTCCCGGAGCATCTCCTGTAACCGTGCCCGGGTCGGCTCCTTTTTTGAGCGGTTTGCTGAAAATGAAAACGGCAGGAGCAGATTCCCGGCGACCGATGCATCCATCATCTGCGGTATCTGTGCGACAAGGCATATCCTGGTCCGCAGCTCTGCCGGTGGGATCATCGTCACATCTGTCCCTCTGAATCGGATCGTACCGCTACTCGGGGCATTCAGACGGCACGCAAGCCGAAGCAGCGTCGATTTGCCGCATCCGGACGCTCCCTGTACAAGAATCAGATCGCCTTCGCTTATCGACAGGTCAAGACGGGAAAATACCGGACGTGCGGCTCCTGGATAGCTGAACGAAAGATCGATCATCTCCATCAATGGATAGCCGGCATCCGGAGCGTATGCAGCATGGTCTTGTGCAGGGCGTATTTTTCGCTCTGACAATGGACTCCCCTTTCTTGAAAAGATCATATATAGAATTAACTTATAAGATATTCTATCGATACGGCAGGCGCGGCACGATGTCGCCAGGCAGATTTCAATTTACGGCAGTTCAACGAAAATCCATTCGCCATGCAACCCGTAGAAGAACGACTGGGCTCCTTTTACCTTGGCGCCGAATACGATCTCGAAACCGGCAAGCGGCTCGACGAGCCGCTCAATTACGATGCTCGTGACCTGACGACCCATGCGGTATGCGTGGGCATGACCGGCAGTGGCAAAACAGGGCTTTGCATAGGCTTGCTCGAAGAGGCCGCTCTGGACCGTGTTCCACTGATCATCGTCGATCCCAAAGGGGACATGACCAATCTTCTCCTGCAGTTTCCCGATCTCCTTCCGGAAAATTTCCTGCCCTGGATCAACGAGGAGGATGCCCGACGTAAAGGCATGAATCCTGAAGATCTTGCCGCCAAAACAGCAGAAACATGGAAAAACGGACTTTCAGACTGGGGAATCAGCACTGAACGGATCAGGCAACTGCATGATTCAGGCCAGTTCACCATCTACACACCGGGTTCGGATACCGGCATACCAGTCAGTATCATGGGAAGCCTTGCCAGTCCCGGTCTCGATTTTGAAGAGCACACAGAAACCATTCGCGAGCGGATCGCCGGAACGGTCAACGCGCTTCTTGGTCTTGCCGGACTGCAGGTCGACCCGGTCAGAAGCCGTGAATCGATTCTCCTCGCATCGATTTTTGAACATTTCTGGAAATCGGGACAGGATCTCGACCTTGCCCTGCTGATCAATTCGATTCAGAAGCCACCAATGCGACAGCTAGGGGTCTTCGACGTCAATACCTTCTTTCCTGAAAAGGATCGTTTTGAGCTTGCCATGGCTCTCAACGCCATTATCGCGTCACCCTCCTTCCAGAGCTGGCTCGCCGGGGAGCCTCTCGATATCGACCGGATGCTCTTCACTCCCGAAGGCAAACCGCGTCAGAGCATTTTTTACCTGGCTCATCTTTCCGACAGCGAACGGATGTTCTTCGTCACGCTGCTGCTGGAAAATGTACTGACCTGGACGAGGGCGCAAGCGGGCACTTCGAGCCTCAGGGCACTTCTTTACTTTGACGAGGTGTTCGGCTATCTGCCACCAGTCGCCGAACCGCCATCGAAACGCCCGCTGCTGACACTGCTCAAACAGGCCAGGGCGTTTGGAGTCGGTTGCGTTCTGGTCACCCAGAACCCGGTCGATCTCGACTACAAGGCCCTGACCAATACCGGCACCTGGTTCATCGGCAAGCTCCAGGCTGAGCGGGACAAAGAGCGCGTGCTTGAAGGGTTGAAGAGCGCCATCGCCGAAGCGGGCGGCAAAGGTGCCGCGGTCGATTATGACACGATCATCAGCAAGCTCGGCAACAGAATTTTCCTTCTTCACAATGTGCATGAAGACCGTCCGGTGGTTTTTCAGACACGCTGGGCGATGAGTTTTCTGTCGGGGCCGATGACCAGACCGCAGATCCGCAAACTCATGGAACCGGTAAAGTCAGGAAGCCAGAGAACGGGAACCAGTCAGATGTCATCGGTACCTGGAGGAACATCGAATGCCGCCCCTGTGACATCCACGCTACCGGATCAATCGCCAGACTCAGGCGTGCCTATCGGGTTTACGGCCAAGCCTCCGGTACTTGATCCATCGATCAGGCAACTCTTTCTGCCGGCCATTGCGCCAGCACCTGACCCGCAGGCTCAGCTCGTCTGCGAACCGGCACTTATCGGCATTGCTGCGGTGGCATTCTCGGATCGGAAACGTGCGATCAACGAAACGAAACCGTTTGTCATCGCCTGTATGGAATCAGGCACTGCCGTCGAGATAAGCTGGGACAATGGTGAAACCCTGTCGATCAGGGAAGACGAGCTGACCGAAACCCCGGACCCGCGATCCGCCGGATTTGGTATGCCATCGGAAAGTTTCGTCGATGCTCGCCAGATCAAAGCGGCCGCACAGTCATTGGCGAACTGGCTGTATCAGACATCTCGATTCCAGCTCACCGTTCATACCGGTACGGGCCTGTTCCGGCATGGAGACGAGAGCGAAAGGGATTTCCTTATCCGTCTGCAACAGGCAGCACGTGAAAAACGCGATCAGGAGGTCGATGCGCTGGAACGGAAATACGCTCCCCAGCTTGAAAAAATACAGGAGAAGATCCGGAGGGAACAACGTGAACTGGCAAGGGATGAAGAGGAGCACCAGAGCCGAAAAACGAGCGAGCTGGTCGGTCTGGGCACTACCGTTCTGGGTTTTTTCCTTGGCAGAAAAAGTACGGCAGGCATCAACAGTGCCCTGAATCGTCGCCGGATGACCTCAAATGCAAAGGCGGAAGTGGCAGAGTCACAGGAAACCATCGAGGAGTTGTCGGCACAGCAGCAGGTACTCGAGGAGGAGATGAAAGCCGCAGTCGCCGAAATCTCCGCTAAATGGGAACACCCGGAAACATCACTCGTCACCGAAGACCTTGCGCCACGACGTACCGACATTACCGTTCAGCTGGTTGGTCTTGGCTGGCTTCCATTCTGGAAACCGGTGAAAGCCGGCCCGGCTGTTCCAGCCTGGGAAAGTCATCCCTCCTGACCTGCGGCCGCGGGCTTTCTGAGAAACAGGAAGCCCGTAATGGCTATTACGACGAGCCCTGCTGCCCAGATACCCATTGAGAATCCGGCACCGCCTTCGTACATGTTCCAGGCTCCAAAGGCGAAGAAGATGATTGCCGCTCCGATGCCGATCGCTTTTTCGGGAAGATTCTTCCCGAGCATCTTGCCAACGATCACGGCCAGGCCGTCCGAAATCACCATTCCAACCGTCGAGCCAAGCCACACCGGAACAAAAGGATTCGTCGTGGCGAGGCTGATTGTCGATAGCATGGTCTTGTCGCCAAGCTCTGCCATGAAAAACGTGGTGAATACCAGCCAGAACGGGTTGACGCCCGTCTTGCATTCAATCTTCTCGTCCTCTTCAAGGCTGTCTCCCCTCAACGTCCAGAAGCCGAATATGATAAACGTGATCCCGGCGACAAAGGTAATCCAGTCCGTTGGTAACATACCGCCCATGAACCAGCCGATACCGGCAGAGAACACATGAACGGCGAGTGTGGCCCAGAAAATGCCCGACAGAACGACACGGGTACTGTAACAGGTTGCAAGAGCCAGCGCTACGAGCTGGGTTTTATCACCGAGCTCGGCGATGAAGATCATGACGAGAGAGAGCCAGAATGCGTGCATGCTTACTTGGGAAAAATCAGGGTGTTGCCGACGATGAAAAGCCCAAAAATATTCGAATCGTCGACATAATCCAACTCTGTTTTTTCAGCGATTCACCTGTGAACGGTCCTGACAAGCCTCGAAGTATCGATTCCCTTCTGCCTGAGGAGTTCGAGCATCCTGGCGTAGGTCGCGTCGTCCGGATAAGGCGTCCGTGAAAGAATCCAGCAACGCGAACGGTCAGGGTTGGAAACCAGCGCCCAGGAGTAGTCGTCAGCCAGCCCGACAACCCAGTAATCGGCTTTGATGAAACGGAAAAAGGTCACGATAAGCTTTGCGTTGCCGCTTCCGTCAACAGGAACAGCTATCGCATTTATCGAAGCCTCCCTTCCTCCCCTGCGACAGGAGTTACGCACGTTAACCTTGCCGCCTCCAGGCGCAAGGGTGTATTCAGCCTTGGTATTGGAACAACGTCGCTCCTGACGGCTCGGAACGGCTGCGATTTCATACCATGTGCCGCAATATTTAGCGACATCGACCTGCGGAACGGTTTCGGGACCGTTGGTGTGGCGAGTTCTGCCGAACAATTTTCCAAACATGTTTCAGTATTCGGATAAGTTGCCTGAATGACATATGATGATATCAACGCAACTGCAGTCCCGTAAGTTCGTTATTAATCCGGCGATTAAAAGTATCAATCCGGTTTATTATGGGTTGTCATTCTGATCCCGACTTGTCGGGATCAGAATCCATAAGGCATTGTCAGAATTGAAGATGGATCCTTCACTTCGTTCAGGATGACAGACTTTCCCTTGAATTCATCTGCATCCTGTAGCCGCCGGATTAATAAGCGTCAGGCGACACCGTCCCGAGCCATTAATCCGGATTGTAAATATCGGCCATTTTCTCTACCATCTCTTATTGAGTGCTATTGAAAAAAAGTCTAAATCATGATACCCGACACACTCCCCAGGATCCGTATCGCACAGGAAGATGACATTCCACAATGCGCCACACTGCTCGCAGAGCTCTTCAGCCAGGAGCAGGAGTTCACACCGGATACATCACTCCAGAAAAAAGGCCTTGAGCTCATCATCGGCAATCCCTCGGCAGGCGTGATCTTTGTCTGTGAACATGGCGGCGTGATCGTTGGAATGGTTAACCTGCTGTTCACGATCAGCACGGCACTCGGAAAAAGGGTTGCCCTCCTTGAAGACATGGTGGTGAAGGCTGATTCCAGAGGCAGAGGATTTGGTTCGATGCTCATCGAACACGCCTGCGATTGGGCACTAAAGGAAGGCATTGCCAGGATAACACTCCTTACCGACGGTGACAACGAACCGGCACACCGTTTCTATGCGTCAAAAGAGTTCGCCCGTTCCGATATGACCATCTTCCGAAAACTGCTCTGACTCAGGCAGACGGACTGAAATCCATCCAGATACAAATACCCCAGCCATGAACCAGAAGGAACAAGAGCCCATGCCGGCGTGGATCTGTACCGAATGCGGTTACGTCTACGATCCCGCCGAAGGTGACCTTGAATGGAATATCCGTCCGGGCATTCCGTTCGAAAAGCTGCCACCGGAGTGGTGCTGTCCGGTCTGCAACGCTGACCGATCGGTGTTCCGCCTGTTCGACTCGCAGCTCTGAAAGAAAATGATGCCTGCCGAGTCATGAATGATCGATGCGTTGCTTTTCCTGCACGAAACACTCATCACCCGGCAAGCATTGATACACTCACTCAGGGATGGGTACCGAAATGCTTTCCCGCAGCCTGATCGCGGAGGTTTTTCAGAATGACAGCACCGAAACTGTCACTCTCCCCTGATTGATGCTCCTGTTGCCTCACATAGGTATCACGCTTCTGACTCAGCTCCGCGATCTGCACCTTGAGCGTACTGCGTTCTCGCTGTTTTTGCGAGACGTACCCCTTCAATTCCGAAGCCGACATCCGCTGAAGCTCCTCGGGCAACTCTTTTTTGGCGATGTGGTCAATTGATACCTGCTTCTGTTCAAGCGCATCGACAAGGTCCCAGTCTGAAGCCTTGTACAATGCCGAACTTTTGGTTACGGCACGCTCGACAGAGACGGGAGCAGACAACGCCGAAGCGTTACGGTCCTGCGCTTCCTGTCGCTCAAGGCGGGATTTCCCGGCACGGCCATAAGGAATGTAGGTCTTGTTGACCATAGCATTCAATCTGAGCAATTCGTCATCATACGGCGTAGCGATCCCATGCTGAGCCTTGTCGCTGTTGATGGCGAAATAGCTGCCTCGCCCGATCTCGGCTCCCCGTTTCCAGAAAGAGTTGACTCCATCCTGATAATCCCCGCAATAGATCGTATTGACTACAATTCCTCTTTCAGCCGCCCACCGGCACGCCACCTCGTAATTCACCGAGCCCTGGTTGAACGGTTCATTTCCTGCGATGTAGATCAGCTTCAGCCCTTCATTCGAAGTGTTCCATCGCAGCCGGTTCAGACTGCTGCCGATAACATGACCGCAATATTCGTCACCGCCATTGGTATCGAGTGAGAAGAGCGCTTCGGACAGAGCGTCAAGGTCCTGCGTGAAGGAGGTCACCTGGCGGATGTACCCGGAACTGGCTGAGAGGTCATTGTTTCCGTATTCGTAAAGCGCAACCTCGAGGCGAATGTGCTCACCTCGTTTGTTCATTCTCGAGAGTTCATTGACAATCCGCCACAACTGGCTTTTTGCCTGATCGATCAGGCCGTCCATGCTGTTGCTGGTATCGAGCAGCAGGCAAAGCTGAACCAGTTTGTAATCCCTGGGACACCGGCCATCGATCTGTCTCAGATTGTCAAACTGGCGGGCATAGCTCTCCATCGCCTCACGTGTGGAGACTGCGGAAGGAACTGGCCGAGCGGACATGCCTGGTGCAGTTCTCGCGTCGGCCCGGGAATACACGCATGCCGGCAGCGCAAATGCCGCGAGGACGAAAGGCATCACCTGTTTCTTCATAACTCTTCTTTTGAATTGACGTTGTTGACCCCCATTTTCTGATGGACGTCATACGAAGAAGCTTCTTGTGCAGAAAAAGTCAGCAAAAACAGGTTTCCCCAAAGATTGTACAATCCCCAGGAATCATGCCTGTTGACGATTCTGACGAACCAGAGTTCAGTTTGTTGTGAATGTCACCTGATTTCCCATTTTCCAATAGCCCTGGGCTTCAGCCCGGGGATACAAAAACCCCAATAAATTTATCCGGGCTTCGGCCCAATCTCTTTAACGGCTTCCGCCGGGTTTCAACCCGGTGAACATAATGGCGGATCAATCGCCTACTACCTCACCACGTGCGGCGTCTCCGACAACTTTCCGGAATCTGGTGTGTTGTAAATGTCCCCTGATTCCACGAACACGCCCCGACGGATCCATTGCGTATCAGGCAGGCTTAACCACCATCATCATGTTGCCGCCACGCTGGAACTCATAGGAAACCACAGGAGTCTCCACCAGGTATCCGCAACCGGTAAAATGGGCCACGACCTGTGGCACCAGCGGGCAGGCTGAACCGTCAAGGGAGAGCAGAGGGAAAATCCGCACCTCTCGGGCCACCCGCAGCATCTCCTTCAGCGACTGCAGATGAAACTCCAGCGAAAGCGTTGCACTGTAGAGAAACAGGAAATGGGAGGAGAGCGCCAGGTCGAACGAACCATCCGGAAATGGCAGCGAAGGCAGCAAACCGGCAACATAACGCCCCGCAGCCCTCCCGGCTTCATAATCATCGAGGAACGCCTCCATCGCCGACATTCTGAGGGCGCCCAGCTCCTCGACCGAACGTACCTCTTTCCAGAGATAATCGTCACGGTTGAGCCGGAGCTGCTCCAGCACGGCATCACGGGTTTCGGCGATTCGCCCCCTGATCCGGGCAGCATCGAACCCATAGAGAGGATCAAACGAAACCACCCGGCCTCCCTGAGCTGTCATGACTCCGTTGAATGCCGCCGGGCCATCACCACATCCGATGATGCGCCGCCCGAGATCATCCGGCTTCAGGTCAAACATCCGGAGATATTCATCATACGATCGGCCCCACGGCACGATATCATCAAGTCGAAAACCCATACAGATAATGTAAAGATTGCAAAAGCCTATGCTTCGAAGGAGAGCTGCACCATATCGGCTGTCTGCTGTCGAATCGGAATAAATGGCGGGCAGGTCGTGGGATAAACAAACTGTTTACGGCGTCGTCCACACTCGGGAACCGGTTGACGAACTGACGTTCAGGCTGTCGTGAATGTTCTCTGATTCCTGCACATGATATCCAATATTCATGGATGTGGCGTGTTTTAAAGGATCTCCAGGTTTGAGGCGGTCAATGTCATCCCGGGCTGAAGCCCGGGATAAGCCCACTTGAAATCATTGGGCTGAAGCCCATAAAATATTTGATATCCTGTACCCCTGGCTGAAGCCAGGGGCTATTGAAAAAATCTAAACCTATCCGTATTTGCAATTAATTCAGTAAGTTACAG
>JAAXWP010000048.1:15310-18682 GCA_013334925.1 Chlorobiaceae bacterium | reverse complement strand
CAGAAGGCCGAAGAGTACGGCTCTCACGACAAGACCTTCATGGCTCCCGGCAATGGCGTGATCCGTGTGGTCGATGCCGACGGTGCGGTGCTCATGGAGCAGCAGGTCGAAACCGGTGATATCTTCAGGATGTGCCAGGCAAAAGACGCTCCGATCCGCGACTGGGTGAAGCTGGCCGTCAGGCGTTCGCGTCTTACCGGCGTTCCTGCGGTGTTCTGGCTCGACGCCAACCGTGCCCATGACAACCAGATTATCGCAAAAGTCAACGAATACCTGAAGGAGCACGACACCAACGGCCTGGAGATCAGGATTCTCGCTCCGGTCGATGCCATGAAGTTCACCCTCGCCCGTTTCCGTGCAGGTCAGGACACCATTTCGGTCACCGGCAACGTGCTTCGTGACTATCTGACCGACCTGTTCCCGATCATCGAGCTTGGTACCAGCGCCAAGATGCTCTCCATCGTGCCGCTGCTCAATGGTGGCGGTCTGTTCGAAACCGGTGCCGGCGGTTCGGCTCCCAAGCACGTCCAGCAGTTCCAGAAAGAGGGGTATCTCCGCTGGGATTCGCTTGGCGAGTTCTCTGCCCTTGCCGCCTCGCTCGAGCATCTTGCGCAGACCTTTGGCAACAAGAAAGCCCAGGTGCTGGCCGACACGCTCGATCAGGCAATCGGCAAGTTCCTCGACAATCAGAAATCACCAGCCCGCAAGGTTGGCCAGATCGACAACCGTGGCAGCCACTACTATCTGGCACTCTACTGGGCCCAGGCACTGGCAGGACAGGATGCCGATCAGGAGATGAAGGCCCGCTTCGCTCCGGTGGCGCAGCAGCTTGGCGATAACGAGGATAAGATCAACGTTGAACTGATCGCCGCACAGGGAAGCCCTGTAGACATGGGTGGCTACTACCACCCGGACGACGAGAAGACCTCGAAGGCCATGCGTCCGAGCGCTACCCTGAACGCGATCATCGATGCGATGTGAACGTCAGGTTGAGCATACAGAAACGACAAAGCCGCAGAAACTCTGCGGCTTTGTCGTTTCATTACCGGACTTGTCAGACAGTCATTCCGCCAGAAAGGATTTGAATGCCTCCCTGCTTCCGTGAAAAGCGTTGAGGTCCACCTTGCAACCGATACCTCTGACCCTGCCTTTGTCGGCAAACTGCCAGATGCTCCAGCGCTTGCCGTCGGAGAGGCGCGGTTTTCTGAAAACATTTCGCATCCAGATTCTCGTATCCGGAAATTCATGCTTCAGATAGATGTTGTAAAACTCTTCGGTCGAATAGATAACCGGAGCTTTGCCGTAATGGGCTTGTATCAGCGACAGATAATCCCTGATCTCCTCACGGATCAGCTCTTTAGACTTGCCATACGTATTCTTTTCCTCGAGATCGACTACCGGAGGGAGTGATGCGCGCTCTTTCGGTACCGTTCTGATGAAGTTTGCCGCCTGTTCGGCTCCTGTCCTGTTCAACCGGTAATAGTGGTAGGCACCTACCTTCATCTTTGTCGATCTGGCCTGTTGCCAGTAGCTGTCGAACAGGGGGTCCTCCCAGTCTTTACCTTCGGTGGCTTTGATATAGACGAAGTCGAAGTTTTCGCTGTTCAGGAGCTTCCAGTCGATGGTGCTCTGATGATGTGAAAGATCCAGGCCCTGTATGGGGAACTCGCTCCTCGCGGGGTAGTTGAAGCGCAGCACGCCATTCATGTATGCTGCGATCGCAAGCAATGCTGCCAGGCCCGGCAGGATGGTGAGGGCGGCAATGGTGCGAAATTTCATGGTTTTTCAGGTTTGGTGGCGCCGCCTTTCCACGCATAGATGAACCCTCCCCGAGCAAGCTTGTCGGCAACCGGCGCGATGTCGCAGCGTGCAACGACGAAGCACCCGTTGCTGCGACCGATACGCGGTCCGTTGCCGGTCAGAAGGTTCAGGAGGATGTAGGGGATCGATACGTAGTCGGCAGAATGAACGACGATGTCACGTGTGTCGGCATTTGCATTGCGCAGCGAATCGAGACCGTCGAGTCTGAGGGCGAGACCGTGATCACCGTGATAGGCGCGTGTGACACGGAAGAGGCCGAGACTGCTCATGTTCGATTCCGGCACGTTCGAGAAGTGTTCAGCATACTGTTCGCCGCTTTTTTTGCCGTGCGCAACACGCAAAGAGGTGCTTCTGCCGCTTCGCAGATCGATCACCGTCATCCGTTTCATGAAGGATGGCAAGGAGTAGTCGACTACGGCAAGTGAGCGTATTTCGGTTTCGGGATGCTGTATGCCGTACCGGGCAAGTTCGGCCATGGCCTCCGTTACCGCAGCTGCATGAATCTTTCCGGCATCGCGGATAAGCCCGGCTGTGCCGATCGGTAAAAATACGAGCAGCATGACGAGCAGCAGTTTTACGACCTGTGTGACTTTTTTGAGTCCAAAAGCGTTCATGAAGGGAATATAATTACGTCCAGGGTGGCTTTTCAGAGTAAAAGCCATTGGCTATCGTTTTCAAAGTTATTGTATTTGAGTACTTTAGAGCAATCTCTCAATCAATTCCAAATACTCGTCATGTCTGTTAAAACCGCAAACATCCTCTTCATCGGCGACGTCGTCGGTAATCCTGGCCTGCAGATCGTGAGCAGGATGCTCAAAGGGTTCATCTCAAAATACCATGTCGACTTCGTTATCTGCAATGGCGAGAATGCCCATAATGGCAAGGGGATGAGTCTCGAGGCGCTGAATCTCCTGAACGAAGCCGGTGTGGATGTCGTGACGGGTGGCAACCATATCTGGAATAACTTCAACTTCTTCGATACCCTCAAAAGCAATGAGCGGGTGCTGCGGCCGCAGAACTATCCGAAAGGCACCTATGGCAGGGGATACGGAATCTATAAATTGCCGAACGGTCTTGGCAGTATCGCCGTGCTGAACCTGCAGGGGCGGACCTTCATGAACCCGATCGATTGCCCGTTCAGGACAGCCGACTGGGTGATCAAACAGGTCAGGGAGCAGACCCCGATGATCCTGATCGATTTTCATGCGGAGGCTACGGCCGAGAAGATCGGTCTTGGCTGGTACCTCGACGGGAAGGTTTCTGCCGTGATCGGCACGCATACCCATGTGCAGACTGCCGATGAGCGCATTCTGCCGAAAGGTACGGGGTATCTGACCGACGTGGGCATGACGGGTCCCTATCAGTCGGTCATTGGCATGCAGATCAAGTCCGCAGTGGACCGTATGCTCTACCAGACGCCGCACAAATACGAGTGCGCTACCGAGGATGTCCATTTTTCAGCCGTCCTGGTCAAACTCGATACCGCAACCGGCAAAACCGTCGCTATGGAGCGGATTTTCTATCCGGACTTTTCAGCTGAGGGGGAGAAGT
>JAAXWP010000048.1:0-15210 GCA_013334925.1 Chlorobiaceae bacterium | reverse complement strand
AAATACGAGTGCGCTACCGAGGATGTCCATTTTTCAGCCGTCCTGGTCAAACTCGATACCGCAACCGGCAAAACCGTCGCTATGGAGCGGATTTTCTATCCGGACTTTTCAGCTGAGGGGGAGAAGTAAGAAATGATGAATGATGAATGATGAATGATGAGTGACGAGTGACGAGTGACAAGTGACGAGTAAAGAGTAAAGAGTGACGAGTGATCGGTAGGGGCACGGCGTGCCGTGCCCGAATAGGACCGGGTTTCAACCCGGAGTACATAGTCAATCACACCTTCCTTTGATTTTTTGTCATCCTGAACGGAGTGAAGGAGCCAGTGGATCGCACCTGAATACTGGATGCTTCGGTTTCCCTCAGCATGACAATCGATAAGTGACGCGGAACCCCTGATGGGGTCTCTTTACTCGTTACTCGTCACTCTCTTTCACCGGCACAGCGGCAAGGGTGGCTGTGAGGAACTCCCAGAACCTGCCGACAGAGGCGATCTCGACCTTTTCACCGGGAGAGTGGGGATGACGGATGGTGGGCCCGAAGGAGATCATGTCCAGCCCCGGATATTTCCCCCCGATGATGCCGCATTCGAGGCCCGCATGCACAGCTCTGACCTCAGGCCAGTTGCCGAATTTCGATGCATAGGTTTCACGCATCACCTTCAGGATCGGAGACGCCTGATCCGGTTTCCAGCCGGGATAGCCACCTTCGAAACATATGGTTGCACCGGCAAGCGCGAAGAGGCTGCCGATCATGGACTGAAGATCTTCTCTCGCCGAATTCACCGAACTCCTGAGCAGGCACTCCACGACAATACGCTTCTCACCCGTTTTCACCATGGCGAGGTTGTTGGAGGTTTCGACCAGTCCGTCCATCTCCGTGCTCATGCGCATGACCCCGTTCGGGCATGCCTGGATAGCTTTGAAAAGGCGGTCGGCAACTTCCGGATCGATCACCGAATCTGGAGGTTCGGCGTTGACCGCCTCGATGTGCAGCCCGGGATCGGCGACAGCAAACTCCCTCCGGATGGCGTCAGCAATCACGTTGAGCGAGTCCAGGAACTCCTGTGTCCTGTTTTCAGGAACTGCGACGTGGGCGAACGACTCCCTCGGAATGGCGTTGCGCAGGCTGCCACCCTCGATCGAACTTAGCAGCACTCCGTAATCAGGTTCACTGTCAAGAAGAAGGCGGTTCATGATCTTGTTGGCATTGCCCCGACCAAGATCGATGTCCATGCCGCTATGGCCTCCTTTCAGGCCGGTTACCGCGATTTTCAATCCTGCATACCCTGAAGGAAGCGGGGAGCGCCCGCAGTCAAACGTGGCAATGGCGTCCATGCCGCCGGCACAGCCGATGAAGAGCTCTCCTTCGTCTTCGGAGTCGAGATTCATCAGGATCGTACCTTTGAGAGTGCCGGGACGCAGGCCGAGTGCACCGGTCATGCCGGCCTCTTCATTGGCTGTGAAGAGCGCTTCGATGGGGCCGTGTTCGATCGTTTCTGATTCCAGAACCGCCAGTGCGGCTGCCACGCCGATGCCGTTGTCGGCCCCAAGTGTGGTACCCACTGCTTTGACCCAGCCGTTCTCTATGGTTGTGGCGATCGGATCACGAGTGAAGTCATGTTCCGAATCGCTGTTCTTCTGCGGCACCATGTCAAGATGGGCCTGCAGGATCACTCCTTTCCGGTTTTCCAGGCCAGGCGTGGCGGGCTTGCGGATGATGACGTTGCCCGCATCGTCGACGATGGTTTCGAGTCCCCGTTCTTTTCCGACACCGGAGACGAACTTCCTGACCTGCGCCTCATGCCCTGAGGGGCGAGGGGTGCAGGTCAGGCTGTGAAAGTGTTTCCAGAGCTCCCGGGGCTCGAGCTTCAGCAGTTCGTTCAAGATGTTTCTCCTGGTTCAGCGGATTCCCTTTTCGAACTCTTCGGCGACCAGCACATCATTCTTGCTGCCGATGTAGAGCGGTGTGCGCTGATGCAGTTCGTCAGGCCTGATATCGAGGATTCTCCGTTCGCCGTCGGTGGCGCGGCCGCCAGCCTGTTCGCAGATGAAGGCGAGTGGATTGGCTTCGTACATCAGCCTGAGTTTGCCTTTTTTGTGCTTTTTCGTGGCCGGGTAGACAAAGACGCCGCCAGTCAGCAGGTTGCGGTGGAAGTCGGCGACAAGGGAACCGATGTAGCGGGTGCTGTAGGGTCTGCCACTCTCCGGATCCTCCTCTTTGAGGTAATCGAGGAAGCGTTTCGTGCCGTCGTTGAGCTGCGCCCAGGAGCCTTCGTTGACCGAGTAGTATTTGCCGCTTTCCGGGGTGACGATGTTCTCGTGGGAGAGGAGAAATTCACCCACGGTCGGGTCATAGGTGAAACCGTGCACACCATGGCCGGTCGTGTAGACCATCACCACGGAGGAGCCGTAGATCACGTAGCCGGCAGCGACCTGTTCCGCGCCGTTCTGCAGGCAGTCGGCAAGGCTCGCCTTGCAGGGGTCTTCGGTTTTCAGGCGGTAGATGGAAAAAATGGTGCCGACGCTGACGTTCACGTCGATATTCGAAGATCCGTCGAGCGGATCGAAAAGCAGGGCGTAGTTGCCGGTTTCGTTCTGTGGCGGAATGATGATGCTGTCGTTCTCTTCGGAACCCATGATGGCGAACCGGCCATGCTGTCCGATGGCGTTGATGATCTGCTCGTTGGCGAACAGGTCGAGTTTCTTGACCTCCTCACCCTGGACATTGGTGGTGCCAACAAGGCCAAGGATATCGGCCAGTCCTGCACGGACCACTTCACGCCTCACCAGCTTGGCCGCAAAGGCCACGTCACTCAGCAAGTCGGTTACTTCGCCATTGACTTCAGGATAGAGTTTCTGCTGCTGGAGGAAGTGGCTTTCGATCGAGGTGATTTTGTTCATCATCCGGGATGGTTATGAGGTTTTGCTGAAAAGGTGCATAAACTTAAAACTTAGGGTATTTTTGCAGTTGTCACAAGCTCGGGATGAACGCTTTATGGGGGTAAGCCGTATTTTTTGCTGAAGAAACGGCTGGAGAATCCGTACATTCATCGACCTGTATCCATTTCTCAAGCATCGTTTCATGAAGCGCTTCCGATGGACCCGTCTCGAACCGGATGAGAGCCTTGTCAAGGAACTCTCGACGGCAATCAATGTCAGCAACTCGATAGCGGCGGCCCTCTGCAATCGCGGTGTCACGACCTTTGAATCCGCACGTCAGTTTTTCCGCCCGTCGCTCGACGAGGTGCCGTCACCATTCCTGCTCCGTGATATGGAAAAGGCTGTGGCGAGGATCGGAAAAGCGATCGGAAACGGCGAACGGATGATGGTTTACGGTGACTACGATGTCGATGGAACGACCGGTACTGCCATGCTTTCGATGTTTCTCGAAGAGAATGGCGCCGATGTCTGTCATTACATCAATGACCGTTTCAGGGAGGGATACGGGCTCTCCCCCGAAGGTATCGCCTGGGCGGTAGAGATGCAGGTTAAACTGATCATCACGGTCGATTGCGGTATCCGTGCGGTCGAAGAGGTTCGCCAGTGCGCAGACCGTGGGATCGAAGTCATTATCTGCGACCACCATGAAGCCGACATTCTTCCGGAGGCCTTTGCCATCCTGGATCCGAAAGTTGAAGGTTGCAGTTATCCCTTCAGGGAGCTTTGTGGCTGCGGTGTGGCGCTCAAGCTCATTCAGGCCATGGTCGAAACCAGCGGTGGCGGACGTGAGCGATGGATGGCTTACCTCGATCTGGTGGCTGTCGCAACGGCTGCCGACATGGTTTCCCTGCAGAAGGAGAACCGGACCTACTTCCACGAAGGGCTTCGCCGGTTGCGTAAGTCACCGAGGGAGAGCTTCAAGGCGATGGCTTCGCTGATGAATATCAAATCCGAAGATATCACCATGACCGGTATCGCGTTCGGCATCGCACCCCGAATCAACGCAGCCGGGCGGATGGAGTCTGCACGAACGGCGATGCAGTGGCTTCTTGCCAAAGATGCCCGTAGTGCATCCGATTTTGCTTCCGAACTGGAGGCCATGAACACCAGGCGCCGCGAGATCGACGCAGGAATCATGTCGAGAGCCGATAAAATGGTTGCCGGTCACTGTGCCAGTTACTGTTCGTCGATCGTGCTCTACGACGAGGAGTGGCATCTGGGTGTACTGGGGATCGTGGCATCGAAGCTGCTCGACAAGTATGCGCTTCCGACGGTGATCATGGGGCGGATGAATGGTCTCGTCAAAGGATCGGTCAGGAGCGTCGGAACCGTGAACATCTACGATGTCCTGCAGGAGTGCCGTGACCACCTCGAACAGTTCGGTGGTCATCACCAGGCTGCCGGCCTGACCCTCAGGCCCGAGAATCTGCCCGCATTCAGAAAGCGTTTCGACGAGGTGTGCCGTGAACTCATCACGGTCGAGCAGCGGCAACGCGAGATCGTGATCGATGCGGAGCTTGGCATCCAGGACATTACGCCCAAATTCATGAATGTGCTGGAACAGTTTTCGCCTTTCGGTTTCGGAAACCGGGAGCCGCTGTTCGTGTCACGCCCCTGTGTGTTGTCCGGAAAGCCCAGGCTGCTGAAAGATCGCCATGTCAAATTCATGGTCAAAGAGGGGCGGAGTTCTGTGGCCGAAGTGATCGCCTTCGACAGGCCCGACCTCTATGATGACCTGACGCAACTGGGAGCCGACGGGCGCCTGCTGCTGGCCTACATTCCCGAAAGGAAACAGTGGAACGGACGAGAGTACCTTCAGTTGCGCCTGAAGGACATGGAGGTTTGCTGATAACAGTGACGAGTGACGAGTGACAAGTGACGAGTGACAAGTGACAAGTGACGAGTGACAAGTGACAAGTGACGGGGATGAAGCGCCGGTCAGATTCGTGGTGAACGATTCATTCCTCCCCAGATCATCCGGAATGTACTGATTTCCCGAACCCGGAGGTCAAGTGCCAGGCTGATTCTTCAACTTGTTACCTGTCACTCGTCACTCTCTTCACGCCACTTCCCCTTCGGCCACTGGCAGGCTGGTTTCATGCTTTACCCTTGCAAGCACTCCTGCCAGCGAAGAGATCGCAGACACCACGAAGAAAATCAGTGACAGTGCCACGCCGGTGTTCGTGTCGAGTCCGAGATGGTTCAGCGCGTAGAAGAAGGTTACCTCCCTTGCACCGGCGCCGCCGATGGTCAGCGGAAGAATGGTCGCCACCGAAGAGATCAGGAAAATGGCCAGGTAGTCGATCTGGTTCGTCGTGGCCGAGATCGACATGAGTATGAACCAGGCTGAAATGAGCTGAGTTGCCTGAACGAGAATCGACTCGATGGCCGTGATCACGAATACGGGCATGAAGTGCCGGTAGAAAAGTCTCGTCAGCAGCAATGACAGGGGATAGGCTACGATGGCGATACCCCAGAACCAGTGTACCTGATCAGGATAGAGTGTGGAAAAACGGCTTGGCAGGAGAAGGATTGCCGACAGGAACACCAGTGCGAAAATGCCGCTCACCCGATCCCAGAACACGGCGCTGAAGACATTCATGACCGTGATGCCGTGGTTTTTCTTCAGGATGAATATTTTGTATCCGTCACCGCCTACGCCACCTGGCAGGAAAAGGTTGTAGAACATTCCCAGGTAGTAGAGTTTCAGATTGTACCACTGGGAGAGCCTGAGGCCGATAGACTGGAAAAAGCGGTTCAGCCTGATGGCGTTGATGATCTTCGAGATGTTGAAGAAGATCACTGCAGCCATCAGATGCAGGGGATTGGCGTGGCTGACGATCGTTTTCAGGCGCTGCAGGTCGATTTTGCCCATGACGATGTACAGTGCGCCCACGGTCATGGCCACCTGGATCAGGACTTTGAACAGTTTCTTGTTGAGGTGCTTACTCTTTGTCAACGATCTGTCTGATGATATAGGGTTTCTTGTTCTGCGACTCGTAGTAGGTTCGCATGATGAACTCGGCGATGAATCCGGTCGTGATCAGCTGGATGCCAATGAAGGTCAGGATGACGCCAAGGGTGAGCAGCGGACGTCCACCGATCTCCTGACCGAGGATTTTGACTGCAAGGAGGTAGAGGTCGATGGCAAATCCGATGAAGAGGGTGACGAAGCCGAGGGTTCCGAACAGATGCATCGGTTTCTGGCCCCATTTCTGGAAGAAAACCATGAACAGCAGGTCACTCATCACCTTCATGGTCCTGCCGATGCCGTACTTCGACTTGCCGAACCTGCGGGCGTGGTGTTTCACATCCATCTCCTCCATTTTCGCTCCGTAGAGCTGGACGAGAACCGGGATGAAACGGTGCAGTTCTCCGTACAGTCCGAGATTCTTGGCTACATCCTTACGGAAAACCTTGAGCGTGCAGCCGTAGTCACGGATGTGCACGTTGGTGAGGTTTCGGATGAGGGCGTTGGCGATCCTGCTGGGAATCTTGCGCAGGATCATCCCGTCTTTCCGGCCAGCCCGTCTGCCGGCTACCACATCGAGCTCTTTTTCCTCGAGATGGCGGATCATTACCGGAATGTCCGTGGGATCGTTCTGCAGGTCGCCGTCGAGCGTGGCGATCAGATCACCATGTGCCTGGTCGATGCCGGCAGCCATGGCGGTCGTCTGTCCATAGTTCTTGTTCAGCACGACAAGCCGTGCATTCGGAGGTGCCAGTCTCTTGATCTCGGCGACAGTCGTGTCCGTGGAACCGTCGTCGACAAGAATTATTTCATGCTCGATACCGCCAAGTGCGGCGTCGAGGGCTTCGAACAGAGGTCTGATATTTTCGGCCTCGTTCATGACCGGGATGACGACGGACAGTTTCATCGGGGTGAGCTGTTGTAAGGTATTCGTGCCAGGATTATGCCGTTCTTTTCGTACACTCGTTTGCATCGTTCGAGTTTGTCGAGGTGGTCAACGGTCGTCAGAACGACATCGCCAGGAACCGGCTGTCTTTTTTCGACAAACGATCCGGAATATAGTAAAAAAGAGGGGTAATAGACTTTCCACATCACGATTTTCATCCCCCTCTCCTTCGCGACGGCGGCAGCCTCTTTGACCGGGGACTGCATGACTTGCGCAGCCATAGGCATCATGATGAAATTGAACGACAGGGTGAGCACCGATGCGCCAAGGATGAAGCGGATCTGCGGAGAGAGTTTTGGTACCGCCTGTATCGAAATGCAGAGTGTTGCTGCCCCGATCATCAGTGCCGTGAAGTGTTTCGCGGCCATCTGTTCCTGGAGCGCATGCAGCTGTGCACGAACGAATTCGCTCGGGATTTCCGGTCTCAGGCGTGCCACCGCCATTGGCAGGAGGGCGAACAGGAGCAGCATGAACGCAGGAAAGATCGCGTGAGCCCACGTCTTGCGGGTGCGCAGGAGTTCCGAACCCATGATGATGAAGAGTGGGGTATAGCCATAGATCATGTAATGGGGCAGTTTGGTCCCGGAGAGCGAGAAGAGTACGAACACGAATCCTGCCCAGATCAGTCCGAAACGGGTCAGAGGATCGTTGACGAGCTCCCTGAAACGCCGCATCGAGCTGACAAGCAGAGAGGTCGATGGCATCAGGCCTATCAGTATCACCGGTATGTAGTACAGGAGCGATCCGGAATGGCCCTCCATGGAGCCACTGAAACGTCCGACATTGTGTTTCATGAAAAAGCCGTCAATAAAGGCTTTTCCCTGGTCCAGGTACTCCAGAGTGTACCACGGTAGCACGATCACGAGAAAGAGGGCAATGGCAGTCGGGTTCAGCACGGCCCTGAACCACTCCCTGATATCCTTCTGAACGAGAAAGAACAGAAACGATGTGGCAACGGGAATCAGAACGGCTACAGGACCTTTGGTCATCACCCCAAGACCCATTGCCGTGAAGGCGATATAGACCGATATCCTGCGACGGTCACGCCAGTAGCGGTAAATGGCGAACATGGTGATCGCGAGACAGCAGTTCAGCAGGGCATCGGCGATAGCGGCCTTGGCGATGATGGATACCTGCACCGAAAGCACGAGCAGGGCCGCGGATAGAAATGCTTCGGTATCATTCCGTTCCCTGCGGACGAAGAGGAACGTGGCCATCGCCCAGACGGAGGCCGACAGGGCCGAGGGCAGGCGCAGGGCGAACTCGCTGAGGCCGAAGGATTTTACCGAGAGCAGCTGCAGCCAGTAGATCAGGATCGGTTTGTCGAAACGGGGCATGCCGTTCAGATAGGTCGTCAGATAGTTTTTCGACACCAGCATCTCCCGGGTGGCTTCGCTGAATGCGCCTTCATCGACGTCGAACAGCGGGCCCGAACCGATTCCGGCGATGAAGCACAGGAATATCAGCAGGCCGAGACCTGCGACGAGGATGTTGCGGTTGTAGTCAGAGACTTCGGACTTCATCGGGTAACGTACTGAAATATCGTTGGTAAAGAAACAGGACGGTCGCGATGCCAAGTGCCGAACCGGCAACGACATCACTGAGGTAATGCTGGCAGAGCACCAGCCTGCTGAAAGCGATCAGAAAACCATAGGAGAAGAACAGCACCCGGTATTTCGGAAAGAGCAGTGCCAGGGTGAGGGCCACGCTCATGCCCGTTGCCGAGTGACCCGAAGGAAATGAGGTCCAGAGATGTTCGAAATGGATGCCGTCGAAACCGTAGATACCTTTTTGCAGAAGGAGTTTCGGGCGGGCCCTGCCGACGAGCATCTTCACCAGATCTGCGGCCAGACCGGATACGGCGACCGATGCGAACAGGAACAGACCGGACCTGGAAACAGTTCTGTTTTTTCTGAGGAAGCCCAGGTAGAGCGCGAGGCCTCCGATGAGATACCATTCAGACTGACCGGCCCTGGTGACTGTTTTCCATAACCCGATCCAGGGGGCAGTAGAAAACTGAGCGAAAAATCTGGTGACAGGAGCGTCGAAGAGAAACCACGAGACGAGGCAGAAGATGAAAACGGCGATCGTCATCGCCCATGCAGTTCGTCGTTCGGTAAAAGGGGTCATTCGGTGGTTCGTTATTGTATGTTCATCGGTTTCAGGCCACTGTTTTTGTGGTGGCAATATATCATGGTTCCTAAAATAACTATTTTCCCGAAGTTCAATCATTCTGACCGCAGACGATCATGACTCAGACTTCCAGGCCATCCGGCAACAAGGCAGTGCTGTTGCTTTCATGCCCCGACCGTGTCGGTCTCGTGGCACGCATCGCCCATTTCATCTATGAGCGGGGAGGTAATATTCTCGATCTCGACGAGCATGTGGATGTCGGGGACGGGCACTTCTTTTTGCGCGTTTCCTGGAGTCTCGATCACTTTTCGATTCCGGTGACCGATCTTGAGGCGGCGTTCGCTCCAATGGCCCGTGAGTTCGGTGCGCTCTGGAAGATCAGGCTTTCCGGGCGGCGTGAACGGATGGCGATCTTTGTGTCGAAGTATGATCACTGTCTCAGGGAGATTCTCTGGCGTCACCGGCTTGGCGAGTTCGGGATCGACATACCGATGATCGTGTCGAATCACCCTGATCTGGCTCCGCTCGCCGATGAGTACGGCATACCATATCATGTCGTTCCGGTAACACGTGAAACCAGGCATGACGCCGAAGCCCGGCAGATCGAATTGTGTGAAGCTGAGGGAATCGACACTATCGTGCTGGCCCGCTACATGCAGGTGCTCTCGCCGGAGTTCACGGCGCGCTACCCGTCGAGGATCATCAATATCCATCACTCCTTCCTCCCTGCTTTCATTGGTGGCAATCCCTATCGTCAGGCATATGAGCGGGGTGTGAAGCTCATCGGCGCAACCAGTCATTACGTTACCGACGAGCTTGACGAGGGGCCCATCATCGAGCAGGATATCATCCGGATATCGCATCGCGACACGCTCGAAGATCTGGTCCGCAAGGGGCGCGATCTCGAGCGTCTGGTGCTTGCAAGGGGCATAAGACTGCACAGCGAGCATCGCATTCTGGTCAACGGCCGAAAGACAGTCATCTTCGATTGACGACGGGATCTGGAGAAAGCACGGGAGTTCAACCGGGACAGAACATTCTGATCGATGCCACGGCCATAACGAGTGTTGCAATCCACCCAAGGACGAGGATCGGGCGGCTTGCCGTAAAACGGCCCATGATCGAGGTTTTTACGGACAGCAGAAGAATGACCGCCATCAGGGGAACGGCGATCACGCCGTTGATCACGGCGCTCCAGAAGAGCGCTTTCATAGGGCTGATCGGAGAGTACTGAATCAGGAGGGCGATCAGCACGCTGAGGGTGATGATACCGTAGAACCCTTTGGCGTCGGTAGCCTTGCGCTCCAGCCCCGCACTCCAGCCCATGGCCTCCGCAAGGGCGTAAGCTCCCGAGCCGGCCAGCACCGGCACACCGATGAATCCGACGCCCAGGATTCCCAGTGCGAACAGCAGATAGGCGAATTCACCGGCAACGGGCCTCAGTGCGCTGGCGGCCTGTGCGGCCGTCTCGATATTCCTGATGCCGGCGACGTGCAGGGTGACGCCGGTGGCAAGAATGATGAACCAGGCGATGATATCTGAATAGAACATGCCGCTCCAGGTATCCCACCGGATCCGGCGGAGTTCAGACGGAGCCATGAACGGATCGCTGGTGAGCGGAAGCGCCACTGGATCTTTCTGCATCTCCTCGACCTCTTCCGAAGCCTGCCAGAAAAAAAGGTATGGGCTGATGGTCGTGCCGAACAGGCCAACGATTACGGCCGCAGCTTCGGCTCCGTTATCGAAGCGCGGAAGGAAGGTACTCTGGAGCACCTGTAACCAGGGGACTTTCACGGTGAAGAGCACGGCTACATAGGCCAGCAGGGAAAGTGTCAGCCACTTCAGGATAAAGACGTACCGGTGGTAAGGCACGAACACCTGCAGGAGAAGGGTGCCGAACACGAAAAGGGCGGTCATCAGGTGGCGGTCCTGACCGGTGACCAGTTCGGCGACTTCACCCATGGCCGCCACATCGGCAGCAATGTTCAGGGTATTGGCGATGAGCAGCAGCACCACGACCGATTTCAGGACGACCGGTGGAAAGGCCTCCTTGATGTTTGCCGCAAGCCCCCTGCCGGTGACGCGGCCGATCCGTGCGCAGAGTGACTGGATGGCCGACATGAGCGGGTAAGCCAGCGGCATGGTCCAGAGCATTCCCAGGCCAAACTGTGCGCCTGCCTGTGAATAGGTGGCGATGCCGCCCGGATCGTCATCGGCCACGCCGGTGATCAGGCCAGGCCCGATTCTTGCAAGCGGATGCTCTCTCAGGCGCTTTCCCAGGAACAGCAGTATTTTCATAGTCGGGTGCCCTGTCGGTTAATCTTGATTGGCGTACCCTGAGATCGATTGATGGAGCTCCCAACTGGTCGGGGCCATGCATGATTCCGGAGGATATGGTGTGATTGCGCATACTTTCGCTATCTCCTGTTGTATCAAGGCATTCAGGAGCATATAAGTTGCCGGTAAAGCAAGAGTGCTTTCTCTGAAACGCTCCAGGCCTTATTTTTCATCATACTCATCACTCATTCTTAACCCCAACTTATTTTCATGATGCACGATCATCACCACGACCAGGTCAGTTCACATCATCCTGATGAAGCCGGGCATCATGACCATGCCAACGATCACGATCATCACCACCACGGCCACCACCATCACCACCATGCGGCTGGCAATATCAGAACCGCGTTTTTCCTGAACCTCGGGTTTACGGTCGTCGAGATCGTCGGCGGTTTCATGACCAACAGCACGGCGATCCTGGCTGACGCGGCTCACGATCTCGGTGACTGCTTCGCTCTTGGTCAGGCATGGTATTTCGAACGCTTGTCGGGAGAGAAAGGGAATGCCCGGTACTCCTATGGCTACAAACGATTTTCTATCTTCGGCGCCCTGATCAGCACCATCCTTCTCATCGTCAGTTCGCTGTTCATTCTTTCGAAAGCCGTGCCACGCATTCTCGAACCGACCCGTCCGGATGCCGGCGGCATGGTATTTCTGGCCATTGCCGGTGTTGCCGTAAACGGTCTGGCCATGTTCAGGCTCTCGAAGGAAAAAGGTATAAATACCCGGGTTGTAGCGCTGCATCTCCTCGAAGATGTGCTCGGTTGGGTGGCAGTGCTGGTGGTGTCGGTGGTGCTGCTGTTTGTCGATTTTCCGGTACTCGACCCCATCCTGGCTGTGCTCATTACGCTCTACATCCTTTCAAACGTGGTCAGAAACCTGAAATCGATGCTGCCGATATTCCTGCAGGCAGTTCCGGACAACGTCAGCCTCGACACGATCGTGCATGAAATCGAAGCCATGCCGCGAGTCCGTGCCGTTCACCATGCGCATATCTGGTCTCTGGACGGGGAACACAATGTTTTCACGGCCCATCTTGTTCTCGATTGTCAGCCGGCACCGGAGGAGTACACCGCAATCAAAGATACGATCAGCGGCATTGTCAAAAAGCATGGATTGTATCATTCGACCGTCGAGATCGAATATCCCGGAGAGGTCTGCAGGAACGTATTGCCGCCGCGTTGAATTGTTTCCCCTTGAAGCTTCGACCATTAACCGGAAGAGTCAGGGAGGACCATCGATGAAACGCCTGATAGTCGTTATGCAGTTGCTGTTTCTTGCCGGATGCACCGGCACGCCCGAGGGTATTGTTGCTGTAGATCGTTTCGACCTCAATCGTTATCTCGGCACCTGGTACGAGATAGCCAGGATCGACAACTGGTTCGAACGGGGGACCGGGCAGGTGTCGGCCACCTATACCCTCAGGGAAGACGGCAAAGTGAAAGTCTTCAACAAGGGATACGACCCTGCGCAGAAGAAGTGGAAAACAGCCGAGGGAAAGGCGAAATTCGCCGGAGATCCCACGATCGGAGCACTCCAGGTCTCATTTTTCGGCCCTTTCTATGGCAGCTACACCGTTTTCGATCTCGACCGTGACCACTATGCATGGGCCATGGTCGCCGGAAACAGCCGCTCCTACTTCTGGATCCTGTCGCGAACCCCTCATATGGATCCTTCCCTCGTATCGAAACTGCTGGCTGAAGCACACGCGAAAGGTTTCGACACCCTTAAAGTCATCAGGACGCGGCAGACCTCGCCTGACCAATGACGGTGGCGGTCAGATCGCAAAAATGTGTGATATTATATGATATAGCTGTCTCGAGTGTATATTATATAATATTATTATGTATTTTTTGGTAAAAAGCTGAAAACAGTACTGAGACCTCTCAGTATCCTCACACCAAGCGTCTCTCTTTCCCGGCATGAAAAAATCAGCGATCATGTTTCTGATCTGGTTTGTCCCATTTTCGGGATGCGCCTGTTCAGTTCTGGCAGCTGATGCGGTCGATCATTTTGATTTGCGTCGTTACCTTGGCACCTGGTATGAAGTGGCAAGGCTGGATAACTGGTACGAGTGGGGGCTGGAGAAGGTCACGGCAACCTACAGCATGAGGCGCGACGGCCTCCTGCGGATCTCCAGCAGCGGATACGATCCCGCTCAGAAACGCTGGAAAACGGTCGAAGGAACGGCTGAATTTATCGGTGATCCGGCCGTTGGCGCACTCCAGGGCTCTTTCTGGGGGTCGTTCAGCAGCACGTATACGGTGTTCGCTCTTGACCATGACGGCTATTCGTGGGCCATGGTTGCTGGCGACAACCAATCTTTCTTATGGATCCTTTCCAGAACTCCGCAGATGGATCCGCCCCTTCTTTCAAAGCTGCTCATCGAAGCGAAAGCCAATGGCTTCGACACCCTTAACGTCATACGAACAAGGCAGGAAAGTGTTCTGGAACGATGATTGTCTGTCCTGCTCGGGGTGTTTATTTTTGTATATGTTGTCATGAATGGTGATATTGAAGGGCTGTTCGGATGGAATAATACCAGGCCTGCAACGCATTCATGGTAATCTGACGGTTACCGGTATGAATCGTTTCCGGGCACTACCCCCACCAACCTTGATCGACGGACTGAGATCGCTGTGCCGGGAAAAACACTCTTGCTCGTTATCTGCTTCACGGTTCTTTGCGGATCGCTCGAAGCCCAGAATCAATTCAGTACCAGCCATCTGCAATGTCTGCCCGATACAGTTGACGCATCGGCTCTGTTCGATGCGGGGATTAGTTCTTCGGATGGCCGTGGTGTCGGGAGCATTCCTGAAGAGGCGTTAAGAAGGATCAGGCAGGATGCCGAAAAAGGGGATGCGAAAGCCCAGAATACGATGGGCATATGCTTTCAGAAAGGTTTGGGTGTTGCAAAGAGTGACAGTGTGGCGGCTTTATGGTATCGCAGGGCAGCGGTTCAGGGTAATGCGAGTGCTCAGTTCAATCTTGCTGCCATGTTGACCTCGGGCAGAGGGGTTCCCAGAAATTACACGTCAGCGGCATACTGGTTTCACAGGTCTGCGGTACAGGGAGTAACCGAGGCCCAGAGTAATCTCGGCACTTTTTACAACCATGGGCGTGGGGTGACGCGCAGTCCGGTGATGGCACAGGAATGGTATCGCAAAGCGGCGGATCATGGAGATGCAGGTGCAATGTGCAATCTCGGTATGATGTATCTGAGTGGCAGGGATGTGCCCAGGGACAAGGTTCAGGCAGTGCAGCTGATCCGGCAGGCAGCAGATCAGGGCAGCCCCTTCGGGCAGTATCTTCTCGGGGTCTTGTACGAAGGGGGGCATGGGGTCGAAAGGAATTCTCTCATGGCAATGAGTTTGTACCGGAAATCCGCCCGGCTGGGGAGTTCCGACGCCATGTGCAAGCTTGGCACCCTGTATCTTTTCGGCAAGGGAGGTGTTCCGAAAGACCCGGCGCTTGGCCTGAGCTGGGTGCGTAAGGCGGCCGACAGAGAAAATGCGTACGCTCAGTTTCTGCTCGGTTTTATCTACGAAATGGGCGAGGTTGTTCCGAAAAACTACGACGAAGCGCTCCGGTGGTGCAGAAAAGCGGCCGATCAGGAACTGCCGGATGCCCAGTATCTCCTGGGATCGATGTATGAACGGGGACATGGAGTCGAACGGAATGATCTGGAGGCGGCACGATGGTATCATCGTGCAGGCGGTCAGGGGTATGAGCCTGCCAGAAAGCGAATGCTCCTGTTTCCGGTCAACTGGCTCGACTGCGTTCCCTGACCCGGAACAATCCAAAAATCTGAACGGTTCGGAGAAGTGCTCCGCTCAGACGGCCACCTCGTTCTGCAGACGCCACATCCCGGCGTAGA
>JAAXWP010000091.1 GCA_013334925.1 Chlorobiaceae bacterium | reverse complement strand
CCGCTTATGCCCCGAAACGCCCAAGCTGCCTTTAGTTTACCGAAGAGAAGAGTAAATCGCAACAAAACATTCGACGCCTCGCCCGCCAAACCTTGAAGAGCGGCGATCCCACCAATATTAACGCCCCAATTATCAGCATCAATAACCGGCTACGCCAACATCATTGTTTAAATTTTTTTACCAGAACAGCAAAACACCATACACAATACATTAACAGCAAATCATGCCTATCTTTTGAATGATTTTATAAAATCTTAAAACAACCCAATAGGCACTTTCTACTGCACTCTACGCATAATTCAAAAAACAATATATAAAATTTTATCAAGAGATAATCAAGAGCAAATATCAAGACAGCATCAAAAATAAAACCTCTGATTACATAGTAAATTAATTATTATCTCAAACAATTTAAAATATTGTATTAAAAGTACATATGTAATTTTGCCTTATAATTATTTTATTAGTTTTCATCACATTAAAATAATTAAAATCAGGACCATAGCTAACACATATAAATCAAATCTTCATACACATATTTTTAACAAGTTTAACGCATGGCATCAACTTTTTTCGCATAATGATTAACGATTACTGCTCTTTTAAATCGGAAATCTTAAAAAATCAATACTTGCGTATCGAGAGCGCCTTATAACCACCAGATCAAGGCTTTAACCATAAAGCACAGGCTGAATTTTATTGGCGTATTGAAGGGGATAAAAAAAGCCGGCACTCCCCTTCCCCGACAAGGGAATCCGGAGTCCCGGCAAAAAATAAGTAGCGGATTGTCGGCGGGATTTGGCTCAGTGCTGGCGACAGGCAGCGATCAGTTCGACTTCGACACTCGCATCGAGCGGCAGTGCCGCCACACCAACGGCGCTCCTGACATGGCGCCCGGCTTCACCAAATATTTCACCGATAAGGGCAGACGCGCCATTGGCAACCAGGTGCTGATTCGTAAATCCGGGAGCACTGGAAACAAAGACCGTCAGCTTGACGATGCGCTCGATTTCATCAAGAGAACCTGCCATCGATCTGACCGCGGCGACCGCATTAATGGCAGCAGTTCGCGCAGCGGCCGCAGCCATCTCCTGGCGCTCGATGGTTACCGCCCCCCGTCCCTCCGGCTCGACAAGTTTGCCTCCTGCCATCGGAAGCTGACCCGATGTGTATATAAAATCGCCGATACGCAAAGCTGGCTGGTACATACCGGCAGGAGCCGGAACCTCAGGCAGAACGATTCCCGTTTGTTTCAGGGTTTCCTCAAATGAATACATGGTTTCAGAATTTGAAATTGATGTTGACCGCGGCAGTTCGGCAGAGAATAACTCGCGGAGCCGGGCTTGTTGTGAATACTGAAAAAAAATAGTTATCGTGCGTGAAATTTCAGCATATGACCGCTAACCGACAACATCTGCCGAGGCTCTATCTGGTCACCAGCGGGCGCGAACACACCGATGCAGCGGGTCTTGCCTTGCGTCAGGCAGAGGCTATCGGAGCTTCTGGACCGGTGGTTTTCCAGTTACGGGAAAAGGGGCTCGAAACTGCCCGTCTGTACGATCTTGCCCAAAGAATCAGGCCGTTGCTCGAACAGTCCGGCTCCCCTCTGCTGGTCAACGACCGGGCGGATATCGCCATGGCTTCAGGAGCCGACGGAGTCCACCTTCCGGAATCCTCCTGCCCTGCAGACAGTATCAGGAAAGCCTTTCCCGGCCTGCTTACCGGCAAAAGCGTGCACAGTGTCCAGTCGGCCATGGATGCCGCGAAATCCGGCGTCCATTACCTGTTGTTCGGCCCAGTCTTCGCCACCCCGTCAAAGGCACGTTTCGGCGCGCCCCAGGGCCTGGAGAAACTTGAACAGGTCTGCCGTGCCGTCCCCATACCTGTCTTCGCCGTCGGAGGTATAACTCCCGAAAAAAGCTTTGCCTGCATCGAGCGGGGAGCCTGGGGAATAGCCGCCCTTGCCCCCTTTCTCGATCCCGGTGCACTCAGTACTACCCTGGAAACGTATCGCAGCTATATGCCAATATGAACCTGCCTCGCCGTTTTCTGTGCGTCATAACCGATGACAGCCGCTGCCCTGTAGAACTTGCCGGAATGGCCCTCGAAGGCGGGGCCCGCATGGTACAGCTCCGCCGGAAAAATGCCTCCGGACGTGAGCTTTACGAATGGTCTGTTCGGATGCAGGAGCTGTGTCGCCATCATGAGGCGGTCTTCATCGTGAACGACCGCGTCGATATCGCCCTCGCCATACAGGCTGACGGGGTTCATCTTGGCCAGCAGGATCTGCCCGCCGCAGCAGCACGGAAGATTCTCGGTCCCGATGCGATCATAGGGGTCTCGGTCTCCGGAGTAGCCGAAGCGCTCAAGGCAGAGGAGCATGGTGCCAGCTACATCGGGCTCGGACATATCTACCCGACTTTCTCAAAGGACAAGCCTACCCCTCCGCTCGGAACACAGGCAATCGGAGAGGTCAGAAAGGCTGTCGGACTGCCGATAGTAGCCATCGGAGGCATCGACCCGGCCAATGCGCCGGAGGTCATCGAAGCCGGTGCAGCCGGTATCGCGGTCATTTCGGCCGTGACAGGCGCGCCTGACCCCGTTTCAGCATCAAAGGAACTCGTCAGGAGGATCTGGCAATGAACGGTTCCGGACACGAATATATCACCGTGCTGACCATCGCCGGATCGGATGGCAGTGGCGGTGCCGGCATACAGGCTGACCTCAAAACGATCGCCGCCTCCGGCTGTTACGGCCTGAGCGTGATCACGGCCGTGACAGCCCAGAACACCATGGGTGTGAGTGCTTCCCATCAGCTGTCAGACGGGTTCATCCGGGAGCAGTTCGAAACCATTTTCAGCGATATCAGAATCGATGCGGTGAAGATCGGCATGCTCGGCTCAGGAAACGCTGCAGAAACCGTCTCAGAGCTCCTTGAACGGCTCGACGGAGTTCCGGTCGTCTTCGACACCGTTCTTCGCTCTACGGGCGGGAAAACGCTGTTTCCACCTGAGGAACTGGCGGTTATGAAAGAGCGCCTCTTTCCGCTCGCCTCGCTGATCACTCCGAACCTGCCGGAATCTGCCGTACTGGCAGGCCTGGAGAGGGTGCCTGCGACTCGTGACGAGGTTGAAGAGTGCGCGCTCCTGCTGCACGCCGGCGGTGCCAGGTCGGTCCTGGTGAAAGGAGGTCATTCCGAGGGTGGAGAGTGCCGTGACTGCCTGCTGCACGAAGGACGGTTCCACTGGTATGTCAACCCGAGGATCGAGACCGTCAACACGCACGGTACCGGATGTACGCTGTCGTCGGCTATCGCGTCACAGCTGGCCAAGGGGCTTGACCTGCCCGGTGCGGTGGAACGAGGAATCGAATATACGAGATTGGCCCTGCTGGCGGGTGCATCATGGAGACTCGGCAACGGACACGGGCCTCTGCAGCATTTCTTCTGAAGGCAAAAGGGCTCCCCGAAAGGACAGGAGAGGAGATAAAGGAGAAAGACAAAGGACAGCTGGGTGAAGAGAGGATCGTCTCTGCCCTGCTGTCCTTGCTTGTTACTTACACGCTTACACGAGTCGGGGCCTGCGGCCGATCGAGTAGTAGGTGAAGCCGAACTGCTCCATCACGTCAGGATTGTAGATGTTCCTGCCGTCGAAAATCACCGGCTGGGTCAGATCAGACTTGATCTGGTCGAAATCGGGGCTGCGGAACACCATCCATTCGGTCACCACAGCCAGAGCATCGGCGCCTTTCACGGCATCCTCAGGGTGCGCGGCAAACACCAGATCCTCACGCTCTCCATAGATTCTGCGGGCTTCGTCCATGGCTACCGGATCGTAGGCTCTGATGATAACCCCCTCTTTCCACAGCTCCTCCATGATGCGCCGGCTCGGCGCTTCTCGCATGTCGTCGGTGTTGGGCTTGAATGCCAGACCCCAGAGCGCGATGACCCGGCCCTTCAGATCACCGTTGAAGTGTTTGCGGATCTTGTCGACAAGGCTGAGCTTCTGATCGGAGTTGACCGCTTCGACAGCCTGCAGGACACGTGAATCATAGCCATATTTCCTGGCCGTGCGCTCGAGCGCCTGCACATCTTTCGGAAAGCAGGAGCCGCCATAGCCAACGCCGGGGTAGATGAAGGCGAAACCGATCCTCGAGTCCGATCCGATACCCTTGCGAACCGCCTCGACGTCTGCGCCGACGCGCTCGGAGATGTTGGCGATCTCGTTCATGAAGCTGATCTTGGTGGCCAGCATCGCATTGGCGGCATATTTGGTCAGCTCGGCTGAACGGATATCCATGGCGATGAACCGCTCGTGGCTGCGGTTGAATGGCGCGTAGAGGTTGCGAAGCAGCTCCTTGGTTCTGGGGTTGTCCACACCGACCACGATACGCTCCGGCTTCATGAAGTCGTCAACGGCGTCTCCCTCCTTGAGGAATTCGGGAT
>JAAXWP010000090.1 GCA_013334925.1 Chlorobiaceae bacterium | reverse complement strand
CATTTCCGCAATTCCGACATGGTGATTGACGGATAAGCAACTGTCTCAGAAGCGAAACAGAGCTTTTTATTTGAGGCTATTTCCTTTATCTGTTCTGTCATTCTGAGTCCGACGCAGTCGGGCGAAGAATCCATCGATATCTGGTATGGCGTTATATTGCTACCATTTACAACATATTATGAATTCTCTGGCTCCTTCACTCCGTTCAGGATGACGATCAGGTACAAACGAAAATACGGCTGTGAACCCCTCTGAAACAGCCTCCCACAATTCCACTCGTCACTTGTCACGTCCCTACCTGTCACTCGTCACACAATCAGCATGCTGTCGCCGTAACTCAGAAAACGGTAGCTGTTGTCGAGTGCTTCCCGGTATGCCCGCTTCAGCAGGTCGGTACCGGCGAAAGCCGCCGTCAGCATCAGCACCGTCGAGCGGGGTGCGTGGAAATTGGTGAGCAGCGCATCGATGATCCGGAACTTGCGGCCGGGATAAAGGAATATGTCCGCATCGCCGCTGACCGCTTCACTGAAACCGGTGGCTTCGAGCTTGCCTGCGGCATGTTCGAGCGCTCTGGTGACCGTCGTACCGACCGCGATCACCCGTTTTCCAGCAGCTTTTGCCCTTGCGATGGCATTGGCCGTTTCGGCAGGAATCGAATAGAACTCGCGGTGCATGACATGCTCTTCGAAGGTCTCGGTCCTGATCGGCAGAAAGGTGCCCAGTCCGACATGCAGGGTGATTTCCGCCGTTTCGACGCCCTTCGCCCTGAGGCGGCCGAGCAGTTCACCGGTCATGTTGAGCGATGCCGTTGGAGCGGCCACCGACCCCGGCTGCCCGGCAAACACGGTCTGGTAGCGCTCGCGGTCGAGCTCTTCGGCGTCACGCTTGAGATAGGGAGGAATCGGCACCGATCCGTATGCTTCGAAGAGCGAAGGAAGATCCTCCCCGTCCGTTCTCGAAAGCCGGGCAACGCCATAATCCGGCAGCTCCTCCACCACGATCTCGATACCATGGGCGATCAGCCGGTCGCCTGCCTTCAGCCGGCCCCGGTAGAGGGCGAGCTCCTGTGCCCCTTCGTGCTTCTCGAGCAGCATGAGCTCGATTCGGGCTCCGGTGGGCTTCTGGCAGATCATGCGAGCCCGGATCACCCTGGTGTTGTTGAGTATCAGGAGGTCGCCCGACTCAAGCATGGTGTCGAGCGATGCGTAGGTGGAGTGCCGTATCTCCCCCGCCTTCCGGTCGATCACGAGCAGGCGTGTCGATCCCCGTTCGGCGGGAGGGTAGGTGGCAATGCGGTCGGCTGGCAGATCGTAGTCGAAATCGCTGACCTTCATAGTTTCCTCAATCTTGCCCTGACCGCTTCCGCATGGGCCTGGAGCCCTTCCCTGTCGGCGAAGCTGGCGATCTTCTCCCCGGAATTGCGCAACTCCTCTTTTGACCAGGAGATGATCGAGGTGTGCTTGACGAAGTCACGCACCGAAAGGGGTGAGAAGAAGCGAGCCGTGCCGTTGGTGGGCAGCGTATGGTTGGGGCCGGCAAAGTAGTCGCCGACCGTCTCGCATGACCATGAGCCCATGAAAATGGCGCCGGCATGGTGCAGGTCCGGCAGGATCTCCCAGGGATTCGTAACGTGCAGTTCAAGATGCTCGGGAGCGATCATGTCCGAAACCCTGCAGGCCTCCTGCATGTTCTCGACGAGCACAATGGCGCCGTTGGCTTCAAGCGATTTCGCGATCACTTCGCCGCGCAGCATGCCGCCGACGAGACGGGCTGCCGTCTCCCTGACCGCATTGGCAAGCGATTCCGAGGGCGTAATGAGCACCGCGGAAGCGTCCGGATCATGCTCGGCCTGGGCGAACATGTCCATGACGATGAATTCGGGATCGGCTGAATCGTCGGCAACCACCACGACTTCGGATGGCCCGGCGATGCTGTCGATCGAGACGTGCCCGAACACCTGTTTCTTGGCCAGGGCGACATATTTGTTGCCGGGGCCGGTGATGATGTCGACCTTGGGAATGGTGGCGGTTCCATAGGCGAACGCAGCGATAGCCTGCGCGCCGCCGAGTTTGTAAACATTTTCGACGCCTGCAACCCTGGCTGCAGCGAGTATGTGAGGATTGACCTTCCCTTCGGCGTCGCACGGGGTGGTCATGTAGATCTCCTTCACTCCGGCAACCTGTGCAGGGGCCGCATTCATGAGCACCGACGATGGGTAGGCCGCCTTGCCACCCGGCACGTACAGCAATGCCCGTTCCATCGGTGTGACCCGCTGACCGAGAATGACACCGCCTTTCTGCTCGTAGAAGAAGCTTCGCTCGGCTTCGTGTCGGTGAAACTCCGTAATGTTCCGGTACGCCTCCTCGAGGATAGCGATGAACTCCGGATCGGCTGTCGCATAAGCCTCTTCGATATCGCTTGCCGAAACTTTCAGGTCATCGAGCCTGACTCCCTGGAAACGATGGGTGAGGTCGAGCAGTGCTTCATCCCCTTCCGTTCTGACCCGATGAAGAATGTCATCGACCGTACGGGAAGATTCCGGATCGAAAGAGACCGTCCGGCTGAGCTGCTGCCTGAGAGCGTCCTGTTCTTGTGCGAAATGATAGATCTTGAGCACTGCGTATCGGGTTGATTATGGGTATCGGGCCGCAACGGGGCCTTGCCGCCCCCGCCGATCAGGGGTGGGCAGATGTACGTGCAATGTACGGAAAGCCGGAATTTAACGAAACCCCGCGTAGAGCCGAAAATGACCAACACAAAAAAGAGAGGCCTGTCACAATGATTTCGTTTGAGAAAAAAATTTCCATTAAGTACTTTATCAGTTCATTTAACCCTTGGAAATCCAGCCTGAAAAAAGCTCCTTCCAAGCGCCCTATGTACCATATCAAGATCCTTATTCATTATGGGCTTTTTCAGTGACCTGTTCAGAGACATCGCTATCGATCTCGGAACAGCCAACACCCTCATTTTCATACGCAACAAGGGCGTGGTTCTCAATGAGCCATCCATCGTCGCACGAGACAGAAATACCGGCAAGGTCGTCGCCATCGGTCATGACGCCCTGCTGATGCACGAAAAGACTCACCCTGGCATCGTCACCATCAGGCCACTCGCAAACGGCGTCATCGCCGACTACGAAGCGACTGAAGAGCTGATCAAAGGACTCATCAACAAAACCAAGAAGCAGTTTTCCCTCGGCATCCGCCGCATGGTCATCGGCATTCCCTCAGGTATCACCGAGGTCGAAAAGCGCGCTGTGCGTGACTCTGCCGAACATGTCGGCGCCAAGGAGGTTTACCTGGTGGCCGAACCGATGGCTGCGGCGATTGGCATCGGCATCGACGTCAAGGAGCCGATGGGCAACATGATCGTCGATATCGGCGGCGGCACCACCGAAATCGCCGTCATTTCGCTTGGCGGTATCGCTTCGGGCGAATCGCTCCGCGTAGCTGGTACGGACATCACCAACGCCATTATCCGCCATTTCCGCAAGGCCTACAACCTCGCCATCGGTGAGCGCACGGCTGAAGAGGTCAAGATCAGGATCGCATCGGCCTACAAGCTCGACAAAGAGCTCACGATGATGGTCAGGGGAAGAAACCTCGTCACGGCCCTTCCGGAAGAGCGCGAGATCAACTCCGCGACCATCCGCGAAGCCATCGCGACGCCGATCACCCAGATCATCACTTCGATCAAGAAGAGCCTTGAGGTCACCAAGCCTGAGCTTTCGGCCGACATCCTCGACCGCGGCCTGTTCCTCGCCGGTGGCGGCGCGCTCATCAAAGGTCTTGACAAGAAGATCAACGAAGAGACCAAGCTGACCGTGCACATCAGCGAAGATCCGCTCACCGCCGTGGCCAGAGGCACCGGCGCAGTGCTCGAGGATCTCGAGAACTACCGCTCGGTGCTGCTGTCGACGAAGCGCTACTGAGCCGACGATCCGGCTTTAGCACCGGCAGCTTCGACGAGACGCCGGTAAAACGACTCATATCTTTCTACCTGCAGGGCGGTTTCATACTGCCCTGCCTGTTTTACGGCCGTTTCCGAAAATCTCCGCCAGACGGCATCATCTTCCAGAATGGACAGGGCACTGCGGCTCATGGCTTCGACATCACCCGGAGGATGAAGAAATCCATCGACACCGTGCCTGATGAATTCCGGAAAACCGCCGGCATCGGTCGCAACGACCGGCACACCGCAGGCCATCGCCTCCAGTGCCGCAAGACCGAACGACTCGGCATTACTCGGCATAAGCATGAGATCGGCAATGGAAAGCAGTGGTACGATATCGCCGATCTTGCCCAGAAAACGTACGTGTTCGGAAAGGCCATGAGCCCTGACCCAGGTTTCGGCCTCACTCCTGTCCGGCCCGTCTCCGACAAGCAGGAGGGTTGCAGGAATCCGCTCGCGAATCTTCGCGAACACGGCAAGAACATCCATGATGCGTTTGACCGGCCGGAAATTGGAGATGTGAATCACCACACTTCCATCGCCGATGCCCAGCAGCTCAAGGTGCTCCCGACCCGGCAGACGCCTGAATATCGAGGTATCGACGAAGTTCGGAATCACCTCGATCGG
>JAAXWP010000047.1:20836-22084 GCA_013334925.1 Chlorobiaceae bacterium | reverse complement strand
GATGGTGGCCTGCCGGTTAGTCATTGGAATCCACTCGAAAATATTCTTTCAGCAATAAGGTTCGGCCTGTAGCCAGCCACTGCCTGATGGTTTCAACCGGCTGGTCCATGATGGTCGAAATCTCCTGGTAACTGAAATCGCAGAGTTCAACGAGCAGGGTTGATAATTTGATGTCAACATTTTCCTGGCTGGGGAGTGATGCGCTGATGCCATCGGGTGAGGTGGTTTGCAGGGGTGATTCAAGCTCCAGATCTTCGTTATAAACTTCTCGGAAGGTCTTGAAGAGCTCAATTTCCGAGGTGTCGGAGTCTATCCGATCATACGTTTTGTAGACAAGATCCTTGGTCTTTTTCAGTGATCTGGTCATCCAGTAAACTATCGGGTACATCTGGTCTAACATTTCAATCGGATCTGTTTTCTGCATAAGCATCGTTCCTTCTTTAGGATTGGTTAAGTCTCATTATTTGAATCTGTTAGCGGATGTGATCCTGCCTCTGGCGGGTTGCGCTTCAATCAAGAGTAATACGTCAGGAAATGGGGCAGGAGCAGAAAAGCATCAGGATGAGCGGAACAATGCAGCTGCTGCCGTGCAGTTGAAATGAGCTAATATTAACAGTCGCTTTGATAAAAAAAGTTCCTGTGATTTATATTGTTGTCAAGCATTGTTGGGTGTGCAGCTAAGTCTCAAAAAATCAAAGAGGTATGAGGCCTCTTTTTGTGAGATGTTACTTTATTGTAGAAAAAGACTGAGATAAGGCTGTCTGGCAGCGTTAGTCGGGTCTGTCAGCACCGATTTCGGGTGAGTGCTTTTGCTTTACAAAGCTTATTTTATACAATCGATCTGATGTTGTTTTAATCAATAATCGATTACGTATATGCACGTCGTCCAGAGCGGAGTGGATTTCATCGAGGTCTATCTGCATGGCAAGTTGAGTCAACAGGATCTCCTGGATGCCCAGAAATCGCTCATGCTCCATCCGGATTATTCGCACAAGAACTCACTCTGGATATTCGACAAGGAGTTTGAATGCCTTTTTTCAAACGAAGACTTTGCTGAGTTGATCAACAGGATCAAGCTCTTCTATCCATTTGGCGCGACAAAGCAAAAAGCTGCCCTACTCGGTTCAATGGGTATACATTTCGGTATACTGCAACTGTATTGCGAGGAGGCTGAACAGGCCGATCTGCCTTTCAGATTCAGGGCTTTCCTCAGTTACTCTGAGGCAGTGGCCTGGTTGACTGGGGAAC
>JAAXWP010000047.1:0-20736 GCA_013334925.1 Chlorobiaceae bacterium | reverse complement strand
GCATTCTTGAGCTGTAACATTTTTTTCTGAAAGAACGAGGCTGGATGCTGTCTGGAACACTGTGTTAGGTTGATGTGGGGCCAGGTTTGTTCAACAGCGTGACGTGTGGCATGATGTTGGATGAGCCTGGTCTGGCATAATTGTCCTTTTCATTTTTGTTAACAAAAAATCTGACAATCATGAAAAAAAGCATCATCGCGTTGCTCATGGCGGGTATGTGCTCAGTTCCTGCCGTAGCCTCTGCAGCCATGAAACCCTATCTCAGTGCCAATGTAGGCGTTGGAATTATGGGGGATTCTGATGTTTCCGTGCTCGGAATCTCTGTGGATAACGCGATATCCTACAAAACGGGGGTTCCTTTCGGCGCTGCTGTCGGTGCGAAGTTCGACAGTTTCAGGGCTGAAGCTGCTCTCGGTTTTCAGTCGAATGATATCGACGAGGTGCTTAATGTGCCGATCTCCGATACCAAAGTGGACATGTTCACCTACATGGCAAATTGCTATTACGATATTGCCATCGAAAACTCTCCGTTTACCCCTTATGTCATGGGTGGTATCGGCGGCGCTCATGTGACGTTCAAAGATTCGACGGACGATCTGTCTCAGAGTGTCTTTGCATGGCAGCTTGGTCTGGGGGTGAGTGTCAAAGTGGCTGAGCAGTTCGATGTAGATCTCGGATTCCGCTATCTGAATCCTTCGGATTTCTCCGATAGCGGTGTGGATATTTCTCTGCAGAGCAGCAATATCCTGGCCGGTGTGAGGTATTCATTCTAAGCTCTGCGTCGCCAGTCGATTTTTAAAGGCTTCTTTCTTTCAAAATGGGGAAGAGGCCTTTTTTTTCTGCGGTGAAGCACATGGCTGAGGGCTCGATCATGGGGGAGGTAAACGTATTGATCATTCAACCTCGTCGATCGGTGATGTCCTGAACGATACCCAATACATGAGTGGCTTTACCATGCTCATTGTATTGAATTGAGGCAGAGGCCCAGATTCTCCGCTTTTCGCCATGCGCTGTCATGATCTGGCATTCGGTCACGAAATCTTTCCTGTTTGTAATCGAGTCGAGCACCAGCTTTTTCACTCGGCCTCGGTCTTCATCAGTAACGTGTTTGAGAAACTTTTCAAAAGACCACTCCGAATCCAGTGTGCCATAGCCGAAAATACGCGCGTGTTCAAGTGTTCGGATGGTCGAGTAATCCTCCAGGTTCAAATGAAACCAGCCGATGTGGCACTTCTCAAGAGCAAGGTCAAGGTGTTCTCGGGTGAGGGTAATCTCATTTTCCAGCTGCTTCTGGTCGCTGATGTCAACAGCAGTTCCGCAATACCTCGTCACTTTTCCATATCTGTCAATGACGGGCTTTCCACAGACCATGATCCAATGCGTCGAGCCGTCCGGGTGGATGACGCGATATTCAATGTTCAGGTCGGCAAGCATATTGACGGCCTCCCTGACGGCATTGGCAATGGCTTCTTTATCGTCTGGATGAAGTGCCGTTTTCCAGAGATCGAAAGATGGGTATCGGCCAGCCACTCGTTCGATTCCATAGAGCTCCCACATTCTGTTTGACCATAATGCAGCATTTGTTACGATGTTCCAGTCCCAGACACCTGTATTGGCCGATTCCATCGCCATGATCAGCCATTTTTTATACTGGAGGAGCTGCGATTCAGTCATTTTGTGCTGATGTATATCGATACAGACAATGACAAGATAGCGGCGATTGTCGATTTCAGCCCGTTGGGCATGGATGCTGAACCAGCGGAAGCTGTTTCGATCTTCATGGATATGCATCCTTGCTTCTTCAGCCTCTTCAAGGCCTGACTCCATGATGTTGTCAAACCTTTTTGATAGATGCGAGCGGTCTTCATCGAAGATGAGATTGAAAAAGTTGTTTTGCCGGATTTGTCGGTTGTGGTCTCCGAAGAGTTCAAATGCATAATCATTACAACTGATCAGAAGGAACTCGTCATCCAGCACGAAGACCGATCCGGGGACCGCGTCAAGCAGCGCTTTGAATACACGATCGGTGTGGCGTGCCTGTTTTTCAGCAGCGATCTGTTCTGTAACGTCATGAACGATAATGAGCAGGCGGGTGATGGTTCCCTGGTCAGATCTGATCGGATAGATGGCACTTCTGTAGATCCGACCGTACTTTTCATCGTCAAAGATGACATGGTTTCCCGTTGAGAGAACGATTTCGACCTGTTTTTTACGCGAAGCAGCAAGTTCCGGCAGATGATGGGTATGAGAGAGCAGTTCGTAAATGTTCTGCCCCTTGATATTGAGAATGTTGGAGAAAAACCTCGATGCAAAAACCTGATTGGCCTCGAGTATCGTGCCATCAGGAGCAATGATGAAGACCGGTTCCGGGAAATATTTGAACAGAGAGAACTCTTTGTTTTCAAATACCATAAATGTGCCGGTAAGGTTTATGAGCAGAGCCGGAAGACTCTGCTGCGATTGTTATCAGGACTTGACGGAATAATAATCAAGAAGTCATTATCATAAAACAAGATGGGTTCTTCATTCCGCTCTGCTCCATTCAGAATGACAGCCTTTTCTCCGGTAATTTATACGACTCGCCAGGGCCGGATTAACAGACAAGCGCTGCCGGTTTGTCCGGCATGTTGTGCTCTTGCCCAAACGCTTGCAAGACGTACGTTTACGTTCATGATCAGGGGGTCTGGATGTTTTTCTTCATCTCCTCGAACTCCTCTTTGCCGATCTCTCCCCTGGCGTAACGCTGCTTGAGGATTTCAATCGGATCACGGGCGTCATGTTTCATACCGCTCCAGTCGATAGCTGAACCATTGCTTCGAAAACGCCGGCCAAAAAACATGGTGAAAAAAGCCAGCAAAACCAGTAATGGAATCCACATCATGGTCCTCCTCCTGTTGTTTTGATTTCAGCCGCGACAATTTCGCCGGTAGTATCATCGATTGAAACTCCGGCAATACAGCGCGTCAGTCATCCTCAGCGGCCAGTTGTTCGTTTTGCAGAATTACAAGGCTCTGATCTTGAGCTTTCAGAGCGCTATTGTTGCCGGAGTAATCGTCAGTTTGTCTGTTTGACGATGGTCGTTTCCATAAAACCGGTACCCATCGTGTTCCGTTGACCGCATCCCGCATCTGTATCGGAAGCTGATCGAGAAAAAAGCTCGATATCAACAGGACAGGGATGGTTCAAAACCTCCATCGATCAAGTCAAGCAAGGATTTTCGACCCGCGGACAGCCATAACCGGATGGTCTCGATCGGTTGTTCCATGATGATCGATATCTTCAGGTGCTGAAGACCGAAGAGCTCCACGAACAGAACCGCGAGTTTGATATCGACCTCCTGTTTGCGATGCATTGTCGCGGTGGTATCAGATGCTGAACTGGAGTGGGAATGTGGATTGTCCAAGTCTGCGTGCTCATGGTAGACCTCTCTGAACGTTTTGAGAAGTCCAAACGCGGAGGAGTGAGCGCCTGTCTGCTCATAGGTTTTGTAAACCAGCTCAGCGGTGTTTTTCAGCGAGCCGGTCATCCAGAACGCCAGTGAGTACAACTGGTCCAGAAATTCGATAGAACCACTTTTGTGGAAAAGCATATCTCCTCCATTAGGAAAGGGGTTAATCCTGACTTTGAACAGCAGCGATTAATACTTCCTTTGCGTCTGAGACGGCTCTTGAGTGCTGGGGTATGGGTGTTGCTGCATGACTCTACCGCACAGAACTGGGCCTGGGAGGGGAACTGTGTTTTCATGCAACCTGCCTCTTACAAAAGATCAGGCAGCTCAAAAAGTTCCAGGCCGATACATAAAAATGGACCTGGCTCTTTTACCGGGTAAGTTGAAGCCTCATTTTTTTCTGTCGCGCTATGCGAGTGATCGCTTTGATTTCCGGAGTTTTCTCTGTTGCTGAAAACTCTTTACGGGGATTCCGGGTTGGGCTATTGTCATTTGTCAGGTTCGGCAGGTCTTATAGTGCCTGAGTTCAGGGCATCGGGTGGACACCAGAGCCTGTCAGGCTTATTACTCCGGTAATTAAAAGTATAAATCTGGTTTATTATGGGTTGTCATTCTGCTCCCGACTTGTCGGGAGAAAAATCCATAAAGTATTGTCAATATTGAAGATGGATCTTTTACTTCGTTCAGGATGACAGATTTGGAGCGGTATTCATTTGCGACTTAATGTTGCCGGATCAATAACAGCTCTGATATAGCGTATCTTGCTTGTCACTCATCACTTATAATTCATCATACTCCATTGTCCACTCCTCCTCCACATATCGGTGACGTTGTCTGTGCCATAATCGAGCGAGACGGCAGGTTTTTGATCGCACGTCGTCCGGAAGGTCGGCATCTCGAACGTAAATGGGAGTTCCCCGGCGGGAAGGCTGAAGCCGGTGAGACGGAACTGGAGGCACTTGAGCGGGAATTGCACGAGGAGCTCCGGATACGGGTGGAGGTCATCGAGCGGTTGACTCCTGTAGAGTACACCTACCCCGAGAGGTCTCTCCGTCTGATTCCGTTCCGTTGCCGGATCATCGATGGTGAACCGGAGGCGTATGACCATGAGGAGCTTCGCTGGATCGATATCGACGAAGCAGGCGAGTACGATTTTCCGGAGGCTGATGCGCCGATTCTTGCCGAGTATCGTACGAGAATCTGACCTTATGAATGACTGAGGCATTTGATATGTCGAGACGCTGCAGGCATCAGTCGTCGACAGTGCTGCCAGAAGTCCTGGGATTATACGGCAAAAATCGCCTGCTGCAGCGTGGGATCATGAGTAAAATCTGACGATTTAATTGATGTCTGATGCGCGGTAAATGGGGTGGGGGTATGTTCTCTGTTTACAGCAATTGCAATCGTTTTGCCCGGATACCTGGACCCGAAGGCCTTTGCTGACAGCCGAACTTGCGATGGTCGGCAGGTTGAAGTACTTTCCAGGAGAAATTTTTTATGAAAAAACGCTATCTTCAGGGATTGGCTTCGAGCCACACGATTTACCCTCGATGGTTGTTCTTTTTATGTCTTAACAATCGTTACCAATTATCCTGCAGCTGCCGCTCCTCCTCTTTCGAAAGCCGCCGCAACGGATAACCACTAAAACCTGCTCCTGATCAAGTGACAACGTCCATGATGTCGCAGTACCAGCGCAATTCCTACCTTTACGGCGGGAATGCCCCTTACATCGAAGAGCTATACGAATCCTACCTGAACGACCCTACATCCGTACCTGACAAATGGCGAAACTGGTTCGATGCCATGCAGCACGTCCCAGCGGTAGATGGCAGCGATGCGCGTGACGTGGCTCATGCCCCCGTGGTCGCCTCGTTTACCGAAAGGGCCAAAAATGGTCCCATTCGCCAGGTTATCGCTTATGGTGCCGATACCGAACTCGGCAGGAAGCGCGTGGCCGTACAGAAACTCATTGCCGCCTATCGCACCCTCGGTACGCACTGGGCGGATCTCGATCCCCTCAGACGCCAGCAGAGGCCGAACCTGCCGGATCTTGAGCCGTCGTTCTACGGTCTCACCGATGCCGATATGGATACCGTGTTCAACACCAGCGATACTTATTTCGGCAAGGAGTCGATGAGCCTCAGGGAGCTGATCCAGAACCTGAGAGAGACCTACTGTGGCACGATCGGTGTCGAGTATATGTACATCACCGACGGCAACCGAAAGCGCTGGTGGCAGCAGAAACTCGAGTCGATCCGATCGAAACCGGTGTTTACGACCGAGGAGAAAAAGCATATTCTCGAGCGCCTCACCGCAGCCGAAGGGTTCGAGCGATTTCTGCACACCCGTTATGTCGGTCAGAAGCGCTTTTCTCTCGAAGGCGGAGAGAGCTTCATCGCATCGATCGACGAAATGGTGCGTTCCGCGAGGACTTACGGTGTCGAAGAGGTGGTGATCGGTATGGCACACCGTGGTCGTCTGAATGTGCTCGTCAACATTCTTGGCAAGAGTCCGGCCGATCTGTTTGCAGAGTTCGAGGGAAAGCATGGTGATGAACTGCCTTCAGGCGACGTGAAGTACCACTTGGGTTTTTCGAGCGATGTTTCGACGCCACACGGTCCGGTCAACCTTTCGCTCGCCTTTAACCCGTCCCACCTCGAGATTGTCGATCCGGTCGTGGAGGGATCGGTCAAGGCCCGGCAGGAGAGCCGAGGTGACGTCGACGGTCACCAGGTGTTGCCTATCCTTGTCCATGGTGATGCGGCTTTTGCCGGTCAGGGCGTGGTCATGGAGACCCTGAACCTTTCCCAGACCCGCGGATATGGAACCGGTGGTACGGTACATGTCGTAATCAACAACCAGATCGGTTTCACCACCTCCGACCCTCGTGACGCCCGTTCGTCGATCTACTGTACCGATGCCGTCAAGGTCATCAAGTCCCCGGTGCTGCATGTCAACGGTGACGATCCTGAAGCGGTGATCCTCGCCACGCGCCTCGCTCTCGAGTATCGTCAGACCTTCCGCCACGACGTGGCGCTCGATATCATCTGCTTCCGCAAACACGGCCATAACGAGCAGGATACCCCGTCGATAACCCAGCCGCTCATGTACAAGAAGATCGGCCAGCATCCGGGCACCCGGCAGCTTTTCGCGGAGCGTCTCAGGGCTCAGGGGGTGATTGACGAGAGCTTCAGTGATGAACTCATCAAAGGGTACCGCCAGGCGATGGACGCCGGGCGACACACGGTAGATCCCGTGCTTTCCAACGCCCGGAACAAGTATGCGGTCGACTGGATGCCGTTCCGCAACCAGCCCTGGACCGACGATGCAGAAACCGGTGTCCCGGTTGCCGAGCTGAAACGGCTTGCCGAGCGCATCACTTCGATACCGCTCAACATGAAGCTGCATCCGCTCGTCGAGAAAGTGGTTCGCGACCGCGCCACGATGGGCGAGGGTGAACTTCCGCTCGACTGGGGAATGGGTGAGCATCTGGCATTCGCTTCGCTTGTATCGGGTGGATATCCGGTACGCATCACCGGTCAGGATTCCGGTCGCGGTACCTTCTCGCATCGACATTCGGTGCTGCACGACCAGAACCGCGAGCGCTGGGACATGGGGGCCTACATTCCTCTCCAGAATGTCGCCGACAACCAGGCTACCTTTACGGTTATCGATTCGGTACTTTCAGAGGAAGCGGTGCTCGGTTTCGAGTACGGTTATTCGATCGCCGAACCCAACACGCTGGTTATCTGGGAAGCCCAGTTTGGCGACTTCGTCAATGGTGCGCAGGTGGTCATCGATCAGTTCATCACTTCGGCCGAGGTCAAATGGGGACTTGCGTCCGGTCTTGTCATGATGTTGCCGCACGGTTATGAGGGCCAGGGCCCGGAACACTCTTCGGCCCGTCCAGAGAGGTTCCTCCAGCTCTGCGTGGATGATAACATCCAGGTCTGTCAGCCCACCAATCCGGCCCAGATTTTCCATCTGCTCAGGCGACAGATGATCCGGACGATCCGCAAACCGCTGGTTATTCTTACGCCCAAGTCAGTGCTCCGGCACAAAGAGGCGATTTCACCAATGGAAGACCTCACCACCGGGACCTTCAGGACGGTTATCGGCGACGATACGGCACGGCCTGAAAAGGTGACCCGCGCCATTCTCTGTTCCGGCAAGGTCTACTACGATCTCATTGCCCGCAGGCGTGAAAATGGAAAAAATGATGTGCCGATCATCAGGATGGAGCAGCTCTATCCCTTCCCGCTCGAAGCGCTCAAGGCAGAACTCGACCGTTATCCAGGTCTGAAGGAGGTCGTCTGGTCACAGGACGAACCTCAGAACCAGGGTTACTGGCTGTTCATGCTGCAGTACCTCATGGAGATCATGCATCCTGGCCAGAAGCTCGGTTATGCCGGCCGTCCGGCCTCGGCATCTCCGGCCGTAGGCTATTTCAGCAAACATACCGAGCAGCAGAAAGCTCTGCTCGATGCGGCTTTTGGCAAGCTGCAGGGAAAGACCATCTGCAAATAATCAAAACACAAGGCACCAAGGATCTGGTATGGCAATCGTCGATGTAACAATACCCCCGTTATCGGAATCAGTCGCCGAGGCAACCATGCTCGGCTGGAGAAAACAGCCGGGCGACGCTGTGGTTCAGGATGAAACCCTGTTCGAAATCGAAACCGATAAAGTCGTCTTTGAAGTACCTTCACCCGCCGCTGGCGTTCTTGCAACCGTGACATCAAAGGATGGCGACAGTGTCGTATCCGGCCAGACGGTTGCCACTATCGATACGGAGGGGGCCGCGGCTCCTGCTCCAGCACCGTCAGACGCTCCGGCTGTTCCTGCGTCTGCTCCCGAACCGGCTCCAGTCCCGGCTCCGGTTCCTGCACCTGTCGCTCCGGCAGCTCCCCGCATGGAACCTCAACCGGCATATCCGCTCGCTTCGGGTCCTGCCCATTCTCCAATGCCCGCTGCCGCCAAGCTTATCGATGAGCATAATCTTGTGGCAGCTTCGATTCCTGGTACCGGCAGAGGCGGGCGCGTCACCAAAGGAGATGTGCTCGCATCGATCTCCGGCGGGGCACAACAGGCCGCTCCACAACCCGCAGCAATTGCTCCAACGGCAGCACCAGCGGTCGCCACCTCTCCATCATGGACGCCGATGGGGCCCGAGTTTTCGGCTCGCCCGACCCTTCCTCCTGTCGAGGCGGTCATGGACACCTCGCTTCTTGACAGCCGTCCGGAAGAGCGTGTACCCATGTCGAGGCTGCGTGCCCGAATCGCCGAGCGTCTTCTGCAGTCGCAGCAGTCCAACGCCATTTTGACGACCTTCAACGAGGTTAACATGCAGGCGGTGATCGATCTGCGCAACCGCTACAAGGAGAAGTTCGAAAAAGAGCATGGTGTCAAGCTCGGCTTCATGTCCTTTTTTGTCAAGGCAGCCGTGCAGGCGCTTCGCAAATATCCGGTGCTCAACTCTTCGGTCGATGGCACCGATATTATCTATCACGGCTATTTCGACATCGGTATCGCGGTCGGATCGCCACGCGGCCTGGTCGTGCCGGTGCTCCGCAACGTGGACCAGATGAGTTTCGCCGATATCGAAAAGCAGATTGCCGTATATGGCGAAAAGGCCAAAAACGGCAAGCTCTCGCTTGAAGAGCTGACCGGAGGAACCTTCTCGATCTCAAACGGCGGTATTTTCGGCTCGATGCTCTCGACGCCGATCATCAACCCTCCTCAGTCGGCTATCCTCGGCATTCATGCCACCAAGGATCGACCGGTGGTGGAGAACGGACAGATTGTCATCCGTCCGATGAACTATTTCGCACTTTCATACGACCACCGGATCATCGACGGCAGGGAAGCCGTGCTGGGCCTGGTGGCCATGAAGGAGGCCATCGAGGATCCTTCACGTTTACTGTTCGACCTTTAATCTTCAGTTGAGACCATGATCAAGAAATTCGACGTCCTTGTCATCGGTGCCGGACCCGGCGGCTACATTTCCGCGATCCGCGCCTCGCAGCTCGGTTTTACCGTCGCCTGCTGCGAATCGAAATCTTATGACGATCCCGATGGGGAGCCTCGTCTGGGCGGCACCTGTCTCAACGCGGGCTGCATTCCGCTCAAGGCCCTGGTTGCCTCTTCGGAAGCCTACGAACGGGTCAGGCACGATTATGCGGAGCATGGCATCTCGACGACCGGTGTCGAGATGGATGTGAAGCAGATGATCAAGCGCAAGGCTGACATCGTTACCAGGATGACCGGAGGTATCAAGCTGCTGTTCCGCAAAAACCACATTACCCTGCTCAAGGGCCACGGATCGTTTGTCGGCAAGACCGATGACGGTTATCAGGTGCGTATCAGCACGGCTACCGGAGATGAGGAGGTGGTTGCGCGCAATGTCATCATCGCCAGCGGTTCCACGGCACGTCACCTGCCGAATGTCGAAGTCGACAACGTCACCATCTGTGACAACGAAGGCGGACTGAAGTTCGAAAGCGTGCCCAAGCGACTTTGCGTGATCGGTGCCGGCGTGATCGGTCTTGAACTCGGTTCGGTGTGGCGTCGACTTGGTTCCGAAGTCACCGTGCTGGAATCGATGCCGACCTTCCTGGCAGCAAGCGACGAAAGCATCGCCAAGGAGGCAGGCAAGCTGTTCCCCAAGCAGGGCATCAACATCGTGCTCGGCATCAAAATTGAAGAGGTAAAACGTGGCCGGAACGGCATTACCGTCAGCTACACCGATGCCCAGGGGGCAGGCCAGAAGCTCGAATGCGACAAGATGATCATCTCGATCGGTCGCATACCGAATACGGAGCGCCTTAACCTCGAAGCCATCGGCCTGAAGACAGACGAACGCGGGTTCATCCCGGTCAACACGCAGTGTGCGACCGCAGCTCCTGGTGTCTTTGCCATCGGCGACGTCGTTCGCGGTCCTATGCTGGCTCACAAGGCCGAAGACGAGGGCGTCATGGTCGCCGAAGAGATTGCCGGCCAGAAGCCGCATATCGATTACAACTGCATGCCCTGGGTCATCTACACCTCGCCTGAGATCGCCTGGGTTGGCAAGACCGAACAGCAGCTCAAGGCGGAAGGCCGTGCTTACAAGGCAGGCAAGTTTCCGTTTATCGCCAACGGTCGTGCACTCGGTCTCGGCAAAGTGGACGGATTCGTCAAGATGCTTGCCGACGCCAATACGGATGAGATCCTTGGTGTGCATATCATCGGAAGCGAGGCCTCTGATCTCATCGCCGAAGCTGCGCTGGCCATGGAGTTCCGCGCTTCGGCAGAGGATGTGGCCAGGACCTGTCACCCCCATCCGAGTCTCTCCGAAGTTCTCAGGGAAGCGGCACTCGCCACCGATGGTCGTGCCCTGAACATCTGATTTTTTTCAAAAGGCCCGGATCTGAGACCCGGGCCTTTTCAATCCCCCCTCATAACCGGCATGCCGGTCTCCCTCCAGTAGTACCTGTAGTAACAGAGCAGTACCAGTAGTTCCCGTAGTATCGTAGTTCCGGCCAGTTGGCCAGCAGGTCGAGCCCATCACGGTTCGGCTCGCACGTTCGTTTCGTACGCTCCGAGGCTGCGTTCATGCAACGGTTGTTTGCTGACGCTGCTGAAAGGGTTCGTCGATGCATTGTGGTGGCGCGCCCCGCATGTTATGGCGCTTCACTTCACTGGTATCGATCGGGTATTGACAATCAAGACATGCAAGCATTACATGGAAGATTTACAGAGGGAGTGGTATGCCGTATATGTACGTTCGCGGCAGGAGAAGGCCGTATTCCGGCAATTACAGGAGAATGAGGTCAACAGTTTTCTGCCGCTGATCGAAACGGTACGAAAGTGGAGCGACCGGAAGAAAAAAGTGTTGGAGCCGCTTTTCAGGGGATACGTTTTTGTGCGGATCAATCATCACAAGGAGCATGTCAAGGTGCTCGACGTTGACGGAGTGGTCAGGTTCATCGGTATCGGTCGTCATCCTTCGGTGATTGCCGAGCGGGATATCGACTGGTTGCGGCGGCTGGTGCGAGAGCCCGATGCCATCAACCGGACGGTGATGTCGATACCTCCGGGAAAGAAGGTGAAGGTGCTGGCCGGCCCGTTCAAGGATTTTGAAGGGGTTGTTGTCAAAGAGGGGCGCGACGAGCGGCTGGTCGTGTTTTTCGACAGTATCATGCAGGGGGTGGAAATCACCATTCAGCCAGAATTTCTCCGTCCGATATCAGGAATTCCCCTGAAGTCGGCAAATGATGGCACAACGACCCTTGACGACGCTGCCAAGCACCTTGCCCATCCGTGAATATCCGGAGCGTCAGCAGGAACAGACAGGGCATTCGGGATCGCGCCGAACGGCGACTTTCCTGAATGCCATGTTCAGTGCGTCGAAGGTGAGGAGGGCATCGGTGAGCGGCTTGCCGATACCGAGCAGATACTTGATCGCTTCGATAGCCTGGATCGAGCCGATAACACCGGGCAGGGCACCGACCGGACCCTGCGGGGTGGCCCCGAACGGAGCGCCATCTTCATGGAAAACGCATCGGTAGCATGCCGTTTGTCCAGGCAGGACGGTCATCGTCTGACCATGGAAGCTGCTGATACCGGCGTGGGACCACGGCTTTCCGGCCTCGTGGCAGGCACGGGCGATGAGGAACTTCGATTCGAAGTTGTCGGTCGCGTCGATGACGAAATCGTATGAGGCGAGGATGCCGGGCGCGTTTTCTACGGTCAGACGAAACGGATATGGTTCGATACGGATGGATGGGTCGAGGGCTTCAAGCGTTGTTTTCGCAGAAACGGTTTTCAGGGTGCCGACCGAAGCCGTGGTGTGCATGATCTGACGCTGCAGATTGGACAGATCGACCGTGTCTCCGTCCATGATGCCGATGGTGCCGACGCCTGCAGCGGCAAGATAGAAAGCTGCAGGCGAGCCGAGTCCTCCTGCACCGATGACGAGCACCTTCGAATGCAACAGCTTCACCTGTCCCTCTTCGCCGATCTCCGGCAGCATGAGATGTCGGGCGTAGCGGGCTTTCTGTTCCACGCTCAATGGCATGCGGCTTCCTCTCCGGTAACCGGTTCGTTGTAGGCTGTATCCCAGTTCTTGAATACCGGCTCGATATTTTTCGACCTCAGAGCGCGGCAGAACTCTTCTGCCGAGCGGTTGTCAGAGACCTCGAACTGAGTGCTTCCTGCGCTTTTCGGGTCATGGTAACCGCCGACAGTGGTCTTGCTGGCGATACTCATGCGGGTGATGCCGAGCCCGGCCATGCCATCACGGAATCGCGGGCTTTCACGTGTCGAGAGCACCAGATCGACATCAGGCATGGCGATGCGGAATGCAAAGATCATCCTGGCGAGAAACTGGTCGTCGACCGGGAATGGCGGCTGATATCCGCCTTCCTGCGGTCGGATACGCGGGAATGAAACCGAAACACCGGCTTTCCAGTAGGTTTTGCACAGGTGCCGGACATGTCGGGCAAGTGCCAGGGCTTCGCTTACCGGTTCGGCAAGGCCGAGCAGCGCTCCGATGCCGACGGTCCGTATTCCTCCCGCAAGCGCCCGTTCAGGGGTTTCCAGGCGTTCGAGGAAGTCGCGCTTTGGGCCCCACCGGTGCAGATCCCGATAGTTGTCCGGATCGTAGGTCTCCTGGTAGATGGTCATGCCGGTGCATCCGGCTTCTGCCAGACCATGATACTCGGCGACGCTCATCGGGAACGCTTCGACCGCGACGCGAGGCATATGCCTGGCTGCCATTTCGATAGCTCTCCGCAGATAATCGTACCCGGCGTTGCCGGTACGTTCACCAGTCAGGAGCAGCACGTCCCCGATTCCGAGCGCTTTCATTGCTTTCAACTCCTGCTCGATCTCATCGGGTTCCAGTTTCCGGCGCGGGGATTTGCGGTCGGAGGCGAAGCCGCAGTAGATGCAGCCGCTTGAACAGAAATTCGAAAGGTAGAGTGGCGCGTAGAGCGAAATGATCCGTCCGAAACGCCGAAGTGTGGTCGCCCTGGCTTCGGCAGCCAGTGACTCGATATCCATCGGGTTTTCCGGTGCGAGTAATGACGCGATATCAGCTGACAGGGTGCGATCGGTCAGCCATGCTGGAAGCTGGTTCATGATGCCGATCCGAGAAAAGAGGTCAGGGGACTGGTGGCCACGGCCGAACCCGATCTGGGCATGATGCCTGCATGCAGCGCGCGTCGTCCGGCCTGAACAGCTTCGGCAAAAGCGGAAGCCATGGCGGTAGGATCGTTGGCGACGGCTACGGCGCTGTTGACGAGTACGGCCGAGCAGCCCATCTCCATGGCTGCACAGGCTTCCGATGGTGAACGGAGTCCCGCATCGACGATCACCGGGATATTGCTTTCGCGGATGATGATTCTGACCATTTCGGCTGTCGAGAGTCCCTGCCCGCTTCCGATTGCCGAACCGAGCGGCATGACCGAGGTGCACCCGACATCTTCGAGGCGTTTGGCAAGTACCGGATCAGCCGGGATATAGGGCATGACGAGAAACCCTTCGCCAGCCAGAACCCGACAGGCTTCCCAGGTCTCGATCGGATCGGGCATCAGATGGTGCGGGTTCGGATGGATTTCAACCTTCACGAACGGGCTGCCGGAGAGCTCCCTCGAGATATGGGCGGCCCTGATGGCCTCTTTCGCCGTGGCCGCTCCCGAGGTGTTCGGCATGAGCGTGATGCCGCCGATCTCCGAGAGGGGGCCGAACAGATCGTCTTCGGCCTGGTCACGATTGAAGCGTCTGAGCGCTACCGTCACCAGTTCCGTACCCGAGGCACGCACGGCATCGAGCATCGCCCTGGTGCTGCTGAATTTGCCGGTTCCGAGAATCAGGCGCGAAGAGAAGGTATATGAACCTAACTGCAGTGAATCCATGAGTCTGTACAAAATGATAGGGATAGGCCGGGGCGTTTATCCGCCCCCTGCAAAAACAAGCAGGTCGACCTGATCGTTCTCTTTCAGGGTCGTTGCGCTTCGGTCCGCAGGCCGTATGATCGTCTCGTTGACAACGACGGCAACCTGCTTCCGATCGGCACCTGCGATCGAGAGCAGATCCAGTACCGAGGAGCCCTCGGGGATTCCGGTCCGCTCACCGTTCAGGGTTATGGTGATCATCTTCATTGTTTGCCGTTATCAGGATAAGGTTGCTGGGTGCGGCCATGCGCAGCTCAATATACACGATAGCCGGAATACCGCACCCATGACAGGAAAAATAATGATGCGTTGTTCAGGCCTCGATTCCCAGGAACAGATCGGTGCTCAGGTAACGTTCACCGGTGCTCGGAATAACCGCCACGATCGTTTTGCCACGTGATTCCGGGCGGGTGGCCACCTGCAGGGCGGCATGCACGGCCGCGCCCGAAGAGATGCCGCACAGGACACCCTCTTTCAGGGCAAGGTCGCGCGCGGTCGAAATGGCATCTTCGTTGCTTACGGTCACGACGTCGTCGATAAGTGCAACGTCGAGCACCGCCGGGATGAATCCTGCGCCGATACCCTGGATCTTGTGTGGTCCGGGAGTCCCTCCAGACAGTACTGGCGAGGCGGTCGGTTCGACGGCGATAGTCTTGAACCCTGGTTTGAGCGGCTTGATGAAGCGTGAGATGCCCGTGATCGTTCCTCCGGTGCCCACGCCAGCCACCAGCATGTCCGCTTTTCCTTCAGTATCGCTCCAGATCTCCGGGCCGGTGGTCGCCTGATGCACCCTCGGGTTGGCCGGGTTCTGGAACTGACCGGGCATGAAGCTCCCTTTCTCTGACTCAATGATGCGTTCAGCCTCCTCGATCGCGCCTTTCATGCCCTTTGGCCCTGGGGTGAGCACCAGCTCCGCACCGAGGTAACGCAAGAGCTTGCGGCGTTCGAGGCTCATGGTCTCCGGCATGGTGAGCAGGAGGCGGTATCCTCGCTGTGCGCAGACGAAGGCAAGCGCGATGCCGGTGTTGCCGCTGGTCGGCTCGACGATGAGCGTTTTCGGTCCGATCTTGCCTTCGGTTTCGGCGGCTTCGATCATCGCCCGGCCAATCCTGTCCTTGACGCTGCCGAGCGGGTTGAAGAATTCGATTTTCAGGAGGATTTCAGCTTCAAGGCCTTCGGCCATCCGGTTAAGCCGTACCAGCGGGGTTTTTCCCACTGTATTGGTAATGTTCGGGTAGAGCGCCATGATGTTGTCCGTTTAAATGGTTGCAAGAGCGTTCATGAGATCTGTCTCGAGGTCTTCGGCGTTTTCGAGCCCGATCGAAAGGCGTACCAGATCTTCGGTACAACCGCGAAGCTGGCGCTCCTGTTCGGAGAGTGCCCCAAGGGTCATTTTCGCAGGAGATGATATGAGCGATTCCACGCCGCCGAGGCTGTCGGCAAGCACGAAGAGTTTTGTCCCTTCAAGTAATTTTTGCACGGCAGGCAGGCCATCTTTCAGCGCGATGGTCAGCATGCCGCCAAAGCCCTTCATCTGGCTTTTGGCGAGTTTGTGCTGCGGATGCGATTCGAGACCGGGATAGAGCACCCTTGCAATGGCAGGATGGGATTCGAGCGCACGAGCAAGATGAAATGCTGTGGCTTCGTGCTCCTTCATACGGATTTTCAGTGTCTTGAGACCGCGCAACACCAGCCAGCAATCCCATGGGCCTGGAATTGCGCCGGCGGCACCCTGGTACATCCTGATGGTATGGTGCAGCCGGTCGTCCGAGGTCACCACCGCACCACCGATGACGTCCGAGTGTCCACCGAGGTATTTGGTCGTACTGTGCACAACGATGTCGGCGCCGAGTTCGAGCGGACGCTGGAAGAATGGGCTCAGGAAGGTGTTGTCCACCGCGACGATGATGCCCCGTTCATGCGCCAGATCCGATATCGCCTGGATGTCGGTGATCTGCAGGAGAGGGTTCGAAGGGGTTTCCAGCCAGATCATTTTCGTGTTTGGCCGGATGTACTTTGCGTAACTGTCGGTCGCTTCGCTATCGGTATAGCTCGTTTCGACTCCCCAGGGCCTCATGAGCTGTTCGAAGATACGGTAGCTGCCGCCGTAGACGTCTCTGCCGGTCACGATATGGTCGCCCGGTTTCAATACCTGGAGAGCAGCCGTCATTGCCGCTACGCCCGAGGCGAACGCCAGGCCGTGCCTGCCGTTTTCGAGCAGGGCGAGCGTCGATTCGAGCGCCGACCGGGTCGGGTTACCGATCCTGGAATAAAAGAAATCGGGTCTGCTGTCAAGGCTTTCACGTCCGAAAGTTGAAGACTGGTAGACGGGCACCGAGACGGCTCCCGTCACCGGGTCGGGTGTCTGCCCGTCATGAATCGCAAGGGTTTCGAAATGCATGGTTCTGGTTGCTGCTCTGGTTTGCTTGTGTTATCTGATAAGGTAATGAGAATATGACATGAATGCCGCAAAGTTCAGTTCCATTGCATCATCTGAAGGTTGATCTTTTTCGTGCTTGAGGAGAACGGAAATGATCGTGAAGTCTGTCCTTTATGGCACATGGAGTGTTTGGCTCGTTCAATGCAGTGACGCCACCTTTTCTGTGTTTTATTGTTAACAATTGTTACTGCTTCCGCAGTTCATTTCCAAACGATTTCCTGAACCTTTTCCGCTATACCAGAAGATCGCTTTCTGTATCGGGAAGTCTCATACCGCGATCACGGTATTTTCATGGTATCCTCATTGGAGAATCGCCGCAAGGCTCGTTTTTTGTCGCAGTTACTGACGCGAAAGCCGGTTCGCCGGTTCAGGGCGCTGGCATAATGGCGACGTGGGTGAGTGGCTTAAACCATGGTCTGCAAAACCGTTTTTCCGCAAGTTCGAATCTTGCCGTCGCCGCAAGTTCAACGGAGCAACGCTCCGCTATTTCCCTAATGACACACAACGAAATATGTCGCTCAGCGAACTCGATCAGGCGGCTCTGGGACGTGTAGGCATGATGCGCCAGGTGCAGCCGGAATACTATGTCATGCGTCTCAAGGCGGTCGCCGGTGACCTCAATGTTCGCCAGCTTGCCTGCATCGCGGAAGTCGCCGAACTCTATGGCCAGGGGTCAGTCCATCTCTCTACCCGGCAGGGCGTCGAGATCCATTATGTCCATCGGGATCATCTCGAGAAAGCGAAAGAGACCCTTGCGGCTGCCGGTGTTGAAATGGGTGCGTGCGGGCCTCGCGTCAGGTCCATCATCGCCTGCCCCGGTGCTGAAACGTGCCGCTGGGGTGTGATCGAAACCAAGTCGCTTGCCCGCGAACTCGATGCCCGTTACTTCAAGCAGGAGATGCCGTCGAAATTCAAACTGTCGGTTACCGGATGCTCCAGCAACTGCACCAAAGCCAATGAGAACGATATCGGCATCAGGGGAGCCATAGAGCCGTTCTGGGAGGAGGCGAACTGCACGGATTGCGGTCTGTGCGTCAGTTTCTGTCCACTCGGCGCTATCAGCCGTCGGCATTCCGGGGAAGCGGAGAACCACGGGGCGACCTATCTCATCGACGAAGAGCAGTGTGTGAACTGCACCGTGTGCACCTCGCTCTGCCCTTCGAATGCATGGGTTGCAGGTCGTAAAGGGTATACCGTGTTCATCGGCGGCACCATGGGCAGAAACCCCCGTTTTGGCTCGGTGCTGAAAAAGATCGTTGAAAGTGAAGAGGAGGTATATGCCCTGGTTGATGCCTCGATCGGGTATTTCAGGGAGCATGGTTTGAAAAAAGAGCGGTTCGGTCACATGATCGACCGCATCGGACTTGAAAAAATCAGGGAGGAGATCGTTGAAAAAGCAGCTGCAATACACGGTGAACCGGATTGATCTGAGGGGGGTGACCTGTCCCGTCAATGCGGTGAGAGTCAAACAGGCCGTTGTCGCACTCGGCGATGATGAACTGGTCGAAGTGATCCTGGATGCGGGCGAATCGCTCATACAGGCAGTCCGGTCGATCAACGATGCCGGGTTCAGGATCATTTCGAGTGAACAGCTCGATAATGCCGTGGCCATCATTGTCGGTAAAGCCAGAAAGATCGAGGGGGTTGGCTGATGCATGCATTCGTAAGCGCCCGCGCTCGTGAACTGGCCCGTGTCTGGCGCGGCAAGAAGCCGGAAACGTTACTGCGCCTGGCATTCGAGACGTTCGGTCCTGAACGGCTCGCGTTTGCAACCAGTTTCGGTGCCGAAGACCAGGTAGTTACGGACCTCCTGTATCGCGAAGAGTTACCGGTATCTCTGTTTACGCTCGATACCGGCCGGTTGCCGCAGGAGACCTACGATGCATTCGAGGCTACACGGCAGCGATATGGATTGCAGATCGAAGTGCTGTTTCCCGAAGCGTTGTCAGTTGAACGCATGGTGACGCAGCATGGTCCGAATCTTTTTTATGCAAGCGTCGAGAACCGCCGGGAGTGCTGCCGCGTCAGGAAGATCGAACCGCTGAGGAAGAAACTCTCGACACTGGACGCATGGATCTGCGGCCTTCGTCGCGGACAGTCGGTCACTCGTCAGGATATCGATATCGTCGAGTGGGACGAAAGCTTTGGCGTGTTCAAGATCAATCCTCTTGCAGAAGTGAGCGAAGCGTGGGTCTGGGAGTATATCAGGACGAACGGTGTTCCCTACAACCGACTTCATGACCGGGGATTCCCCAGTATCGGTTGTTCTCCCTGCACCAGAGCGGTCGATCCGGGTGAGGACGTCCGGGCCGGCCGCTGGTGGTGGGAGCATGCAGGACACCGTGAATGCGGGTTGCACCGGCACAAGGATCAGTAAATACAGAATGTGAACGATGAATCATCTTGACAAACTCGAGGCACAGAGTGTCTACATCCTCAGGGAAGCGTACCGGGAGTTCAAAAGCCTCTGCATGCTCTGGTCTGTCGGCAAGGACAGCACCGTGCTGCTGTGGCTTGCACGCAAGGCATTTTTCGGCCATGTGCCGATACCGCTGGTCCATATCGATACCCATTTCAAGATTCCCGAGATGATCGCGTATCGGGACCGGATGGCGATCGAATGGAACCTGAACATGATCTATGGCGAGAACCGAGACGCACTCGACCTCAGACAGACCTTCCCGGCGGGAAATACCGACCGGATGACCTGCTGCCGGAACCTGAAAAGCGAAGCGCTGAAACGGACCCTTTCCGGGGAGTGGCCACGTTACCGCATGAATCACGAACTGAAGCGTTACGAGCCCGATCCGGTCAACGACCCCTTTACCGGTGTCATTGTCGGAGTCAGGGCGGATGAGGAGGGGAGCCGTTCGAAGGAGCGTTACTTCTCGCCGCGCGACAGCGGGAACTCGTGGGATGTGGGCGATCAGCCACCGGAGTTCTGGAACCAGTACAAAACGGATTTCGCTCCGGGCACCCATGTCCGGATTCATCCGCTGCTGGACTGGACGGAGCTGAATATCTGGGAGTACATCGAACGGGAACGCATTCCGATCGTTCCGCTCTATTTCGATCAGGGCAGCGGTACCCGGTACCGTTCGCTCGGGTGCTGGCCCTGCACCAACCCGATCGAATCGAATTCGCGATCGGTTTCCGAGATCATCGAAGAGCTTGAAAGCGGCCGGCTTGCCGGTGTGGCTGAGCGTTCCGGACGGGCACAGGACAAAGAAGACGGGGGTCTGGAGACCCTCCGCAGAGACGGTTATATGTAAATCATCGACGATATGCAGAACATCGACAACAGCATGGGCACAGGGGAACGGTCGCAGATGAATATCGTCATCGTAGGCCATGTGGACCACGGGAAGAGCACGGTCATCGGCCGCCTCCTGGCGGAAACCGGTTCGCTTCCAGAAGGCAGGCTGGAGGCCGTACGGGAGTCTTGCCGCAGAAATTCAAAACCTTTCGAGTACGCGTTCCTGCTCGATGCGCTCAAGGATGAGCAGTCGCAGGGAATCACGATCGACACTGCCCGGTGTTTTTTCAAGACAGCGAGTCGTGACTATATCATCATCGACGCGCCGGGACATATCGAGTTCCTGAAAAACATGATTACCGGGGCTTCGAGGGCCGAAGCGGCCCTACTGGTCATCGATGCCCACGAGGGGATCAGGGAGAATTCGAAACGCCATGGGCACATGGTTTCGATGCTTGGCGTCAGGCAGGTGACCGTGCTGGTCAACAAGATGGACCTCGCCGGGTACCGGCAGTCCGATTTCGAGGCACTGAAGCAGGATTACACTGCATATCTCAGGCAGATCGACGTCGAGCCGGTGAGCTTCATACCTGTCAGTGCGCGGGAGGGGGACAATATCGCCACCCTTTCGAAAGCGATGCCGTGGTATGACGGC
>JAAXWP010000046.1 GCA_013334925.1 Chlorobiaceae bacterium | reverse complement strand
CCCTGTCAGGGCAAGTGCAATCGCGGATTCCATGACGAGAGCGTGGCCATCAACGCCGTCGAACAATCGATCGGAAACTATGGCATCGAAAAGGGGCTCAAACTGCCTGGCGCAGGACCCGATTCCGGCAAGCGCGTCGCGGTCATCGGTGGCGGTCCGGCTGGTCTCTCGGCTGCCTATCAGCTTCGGAGGAGAGGACATGCTGTCACGATCTTCGATGCCAACGAGAAGCTCGGCGGCATGGTGCTGTACGGCATCATGGGCTACCGCGTGGACCGCAGGGTGCTCGAGGCGGAGATTGCCCGAATCCTGGAACTCGGTGTCGAGACGAAGATGGGTGTCAGGGTCGGGCGTGATGTCACGCTCGAACAGCTCGAGGCAGAGTATGACGCCGTATTCGTCGGCGTTGGCGCCCAGCAGGGGCGCGGTCTGCCGGTATCCGGGTTCGATGGAACTCCGGGAGCTACCAATGCAATCGATTTCCTGCGCAACTACGAGGTGATGGGTGACGATATCCCGGTCGGCAGGAAGGTCGTCGTCATCGGCGACGGTAACGTTGCCATGGACGTCGCCAGGCTGGCCCTCAGGCTCGGTTCCGAGGCCGCTGTGGTTTCGGGTGTGCCGCGCGAGGAGATGGCCTGTTTCGAAAACGAGTTCGACGATGCCGTCCGGGAAGGCACGAAGATGTATTACCTGACCGGGACCATGGAGGTGCTTGGAGGAGCATCGGGCGTTACGGGACTTCGCTGTTCGAAAATGGTCAGGAAAGAGAAGGGCGAAGAGGGCTGGAACTCGCCAATTCCCTTTCTCCGGTACAAAAGCACCGGCGAAACGTTCGAGATCGAGGCTGACATGGTCGTTGCGGCCATTGGCCAGTCGACCGACATGAGCGGTCTGGAAAGCATCATCAAGGGCTCTCCCTGGCTGAAGGTCGACCGCAATTACCGGATTCCGGGCAGGGAGAAGCTGTTCGGTGGCGGTGATGCCATCAAGGTGGATCTCATCACCACGGCCATTGGCCATGGCCGTAAGGCTGCCGAAGCGATCGATGCCTTCCTGAAGGGTGATGCAATGCCGGAACCTGGGTATCGTGAAATCACCAAGGTGCAGAAGCAGGATATCCTGTATTTCCTTCCGACGCCACAAGCAAGGCGCAGGAGCCTCGAGCCGGAGGTGGTGATAGGGAACCACGACGAGCTGCTGCTGCCCCTGACGGACACTGAAACAAAAGCCGAATCGACCCGCTGCATGAGCTGCGGCCTCTGTTTCGACTGCAAGCAGTGCGTGTCGTTCTGTCCGCAGGAGGCGATCTCCCGCTATCGGGAAAATCCCGCAGGGGAAAAGGTCTATACCCACTATTCAAAGTGCGTCGGATGCCATCTCTGTTCGCTGGTCTGCCCGTCAGGGTATATCCAGATGGGCATGGGTGACGGTTTGTAAGCTGCAGAGACAACCCAGGAACTTCAAGAAGAGGAGAAACTGATGATGGACGATATGATCCGGCAGGTCGAAGCGGCGATCGACACCTGTACCCGCTGGCACGAGTCCGGCTGGGCGGCAACCTTCGGCGTTCGTAACGTCGAGGTGCCGAATCTCAAGGCGGCAGAATCCCTGCCGAAAACCGCCGTGTACCGCGACGAGGCGGTGAACTACTGGCTTCAGGTCCGTCTCGCAGGGGCCGATACGGCCGAATCGGGCAGAAAGGCTCTTGACGCATTGAAGCGGGGAGACCTGGAGGCGGCCGAGAATGCGCTCTACTTCTGCCAGTATATCGAAAAGCCCCTGGAAGGGCATGCAAAAACATGGATCCCGCTGTACGAGGCGTTCAGGTCGCGCAATGCGGCCTGACGTTGGCTTGTTTTCATAACCAAACCACAGACGATCGTGAACATCGGAATACTGCTCAAGGAAGGACCATACAACCATCAGGCCGCCGATACGGCGTACAAGTTCGCCGAAGCGGCAATCGCGAGGGGGCACCGGGTGGATGCCATTTTTCTGTACAACGATGGTGTGCTCAATGTGACGCGCCATATGGATCCGCCCCAGGACGATCGCCATATTGCCAGCAGGTGGGATGAACTCAACAAGAAACACGGTGTCGAGGTTCTCGCCTGTATCGCCGCATCGAAGCGGCGCGGCATCAATAACGATGTGATCATCGAGGGGGGCGAGATCACCGGTCTCGGTACGCTGACCGATATCGCCATACGTACTGACAGACTCGTAACTTTCGGAGACTGAACCATGAGTGACGCTAACAACAATGTGAGAAAGATCATGCACGTGATGCGTCATGCGCCCCACGGTAAGATCTACACCTACGAAGGGCTTGAGATGATTCTCATCATGGCCGCATACGAGCAGGACCTTTCGGTCGTGTTCATCGGTGATGGTGTGTTCGCACTGAAAAAAGGCCAGGAGACTGCCGGTATCGGCATCAAGGGATTCGCGAAGACATTCATGGCGCTCGAAGGTTATGACGTCGAGAAGCTCTATGCGGATGCCGATTCCCTTGCCGAGCGAGGCCTGACGCCCGATGATCTGCTTGTCGATGTCAAGGTGCTCGACTCTTACGAGATCGGCGCCCTGATGAATGAGCAGGATGTGATCATCCCGCACTGAGCAGTTAACAGTTAACTATCAATTATCAACTGTCAATTTCCAGCTCATGCTGCATACCATCAACAAATCACCGTTCGAAAACGGTACCATGCTGACCTGTTTCAGGTTCCTTCAGCCTGGTGATCCGGTACTGTTCATCGAAGACGGAGTTTACGCCGTCCGGTCTGCAGGCCATTATACCTCTGATATCAGGGACGTTCTCAAAACCAATCCGGTCTATGCCCTGCTTCCCGATCTCGACGCCAGGGGGATAGACGCTGTCGTCGAAGGGGTCCAGTCCATCGATTACGACGGGTTCGTCGAGCTTGTCGAACACCATCAGGTCAACAGCTGGCTCTGAATTCATTCTGTAACCGAACCTGGAAACGCAGAGAGCACGAATTATGAAACATATCCCGCAGAGCACGATAACTCGCAACCGCAAGCTCATCCTTGATCGATGGATGGGGGCCGGGCTGGAGCTTTTCACTGGTACGATGGCCTCTTCGAGTCCTGCCGGAGAGACTCTTGCCGGCGCCATGGGGCTGGTTCTGGACGACTTCGATGGCAGAAAGGGTGATTGCGCCGAAGGGATCGGCGGCATTGCCCGTTTTCTGGCTATCCAGCAGCTGCCGCCTTCACGTTCTCTTACGCTTTTCGGAGCGTTGGAAAAGATCATTGGAGAGCTCTTGCATGACGATGCAGAGCGACAGGCTGTTCGCGGTCGAGTTCAGCAACTGCTGCTCGAGGCCTTCGACCGATTTATGGAGAGTCGTGAAATTCTCTACCGGATGAAGGTCGAGGAGAGCCAGCGAAAAATGCACATGCTGCTGAGGAGGGCTGTGTCATGAAAAAAGTGCTCATTCCCTTCGTGATGGTGGCCGTGCTTGTCGCCATTCCCTATGTTGGTGTCACTGCAGGAGGCCAGGCGTACCTGTTCGGTGTCATCGTCCCGTATACCGCGGCTGCGATTTTCCTGCTGGGGTTCCTCTACCGGATGATCGACTGGTTGAAGCGGCCGGTTCCGTTCCGTATCACCACGACCGCCGGTCAGGAAAAAACGCTCGACTGGATTCCCTACAACCGCATCGACAGCCCGGCAACGCCGATGCAGGCCTGGGTCCGCATCCTGCTTGAAGTCTTTTTCTTCCGTTCGCTCTTCAGGAACACCAAAGCCGAGCTTCGTGAAGGGCCCTCATTCACCTTTGCCTCCAGTAAATGGCTCTGGATGGGCGGTCTTGCGTTCCACTGGTCGCTGCTGGTCATTGTGCTGCGTCATACCCGGTTCTTTTTTGCCGAGCTGCCGGGATTTGTCCAGCCGATCGAAGTTGCCGACCGGTTCATGGAGCTGACCCTGCCGGCGTTTTATCTCACCGACGCGCTGGTGCTCGCCGCGATCACCTTTCTGTTTGTCAGGAGGCTGCGTGACGTCAAGCTCAGCGTGATCTCCCTGCCAACCGACTATTTCCCGTTGCTCCTGATCGGATCGATTGCCGTGGCCGGCGTGCTGATGCGCTACGTTGACAAGGTCGACATCATGACCGTCAAGGCGCTGACGATGAACCTTGCCCAGTTTTCCTTCGACCCCGTGCCGGGTGATATCGGCCCGATCTTCTATGTGCACCTGTTCCTCGTCTCCGTGCTGATGGCGTACATCCCCTTCAGCAAGCTCATGCACATGGGGGGGATTTTCCTCAGTCCGACCAGAAATCTCTGCAACAACAGCCGTGAGAAACGCCACGTCAATCCGTGGAACAAACCGATCAAGTTCCGGACCTACGCCGAATATGAGGATGAGTTCCGCGAGAAGATGAAAAAGGCCAAACTGCCGCTCGAAAAGGAGTGACCATGTCAAAATATGTTCCAAAAAAGGAAGATCTCTCGAGGGATATCCAGCAGAAGAAGGGATTGCTCAATGGTAATCGCATCAGCGGTGACTGGTGGGACGAGCCCTTCGAGTTCCGGGACGGCAACTGGTGCCATGCGGCCAAGCCTGAGGTGCTCCAGGAGCTGGGATTTCCCAATCCCCGCAAGTGGGCCGCCACGGATGACGACTGGCAGTTGCCTGCCGGTTGGGAAAAGACGATAAAGGATGGTCTGAAGGAGTGGCTGAAAAAGTCCAGGTCGCTGAAGCTCTATCTCGATTCCTGCGTCCGGTGCGGCGCCTGTGCCGACAAATGCCATTTCTACCTCGGTACCGGTGAGCCGAGAAACATGCCTGTCCTCAGGGCGGAGATGCTTCGTTCGGTGTACCGCAACGATTTTCCGCTTGCCGAAAAGATCCTGAAGGGCTTTTCGGGTTCACGGAAGCTCACGAAAGAGGTGGTCAAAGAGTGGCACATGTTCTATTACCAGTGTACCGAGTGCCGCCGATGCTCCATATTCTGTCCGCTCGGCATCGATACGGCCGAAATGACCATGGTCGTCAGGGATCTGCTCAACAGGATCGGCGTGAACAACAACTGGATTCTGGCTCCTGTTGCCAACTGTAACCGGACGGGCAATCACCTGGGCATCGAACCGCACACCTTCGTGCAGAACATTGAATCCCTCGTGGATGACATCGAGGATCTGACTGGTGTGAAGGTCAATCCTACCTTCAACCGTAAAGGTGCGGAGGTGCTGTTCATCACACCATCAGGCGACGTGTTCGGCGATCCCGGCGTCTATACCATGATGGGTTACCTGCTGCTGTTCCACCACATCGGGCTCGATTACACCATCAGCACCTACGCTTCGGAGGGTGGGAACTTCGGTATGTTCACCTCCGCCGACATGATGAAGAAACTGAACGCCAAGATGTACCATGAGGCCGAGCGTCTGAAGGTCAAGTGGCTGCTCGGTGGAGAGTGCGGGCACATGTGGCGGGTGGTACACCAGTACATGAGCACCATGAACGGCCCGGCCGATTTTCTCGAGAAGCCGGTTTCGCCAATCACCGGGACCAGATTCACCAATGCCAACGCCACGAAAATGGTGCATATCGCCGAATTCACGGCCGACCTGATCCATAACGGCAAGCTTAAGCTCGATCCCTCGAGAAACGACCATCTGCGCACGACCTTCCATGACTCGTGCAATGTGGCCAGGGGTATGGGCATGTTCGAAGAGCCACGTTATGTCCTGAACAAAGTGTGCAATGTTTTTCACGAGATGCCGGAGAACACCATCCGTGAGCAGACCTTCTGCTGCGGTTCCGGCAGCGGCATCAACGCCGAGGAGTTCATGGAGATGCGCATGCGGGGCGGCCTGCCCAGGGCTGGCGCCGTGAGCCATGTCCGGAAGAAACACCAGGTGGATTCACTGGTTACGATCTGCGCCATCGACCGGGCAAGCCTGCCCGCACTCATGCGCTACTGGAACCCCGGTGTGTCGGTGTATGGCCTGCATGAACTGGTAGGCAACGCTCTTGTCATGAAAGGAGAGAAAAAAAGAACTGTGGACCTGAGAGAGAACCCCATGGCCGGGTTCGGGGAGGACGACGATGAGTAACCGTATTTCAACCATTCTGGCGTTTGTTATCGCCGTCATCATGTTCGTGGCTGCCTGGTTCTTCATGCAGTCAGGAGATGGCGCATCGGCTCCCGCTCGTGCGGAGGCACCGGTGGCGGCACCAAAAGAGGTCCCTATCGACAGCACCAGATGCGTTGCATCGACCGAATGGATGAAGTCGCATCACATGCAGCTGCTGAACCAGTGGCGGCATGACTCGGTCCGTGAAGGCAACCGCACCTACGCGACTCCTGACGGCAGGCATTTCGACAAAAGCCTGAATACCTGCCTCGGCTGCCATGCGTCCAATCCGATGTTCTGCTTCATGTGTCATGAGTATGCGAATGTCAAGCCAACCTGCTGGAATTGCCATATTTCGCCCATGGAGGCAACCAAATGAACCAACAACGTAGAGATTTTCTCAGGAAAGCGGGGCTCGGTGCTCTTGCCGGTATTGGTGCCGCTGCGGGAATGCTGCCGCTGTTCGCTCTCGAAAAGACCGATATGACGGTGTTCACCGACAAGCCCGTACCCGGCAAGGTCCGGTGGGGCATGCTCGTCGATACCCGGAAGTGCCGGGAAGGTTGTAACGAATGTGTCGTCAGGTGCCACCATGACCACAATGTTCCCGATTTCGGCAAGTCGAAAAACGAGGTGAAATGGATCTGGAAGAGCCGCTATGAAGAGGCTTTCCCGACTGCGAGCAAACAGTTCCAGAGCCCCGATGTCGAGAACCGGAACGTGCTGACGCTCTGCAACCACTGTGCCGAACCGCCCTGCACGCGTGCTTGCCCGACCGAAGCGACCTTCCGCCGCTGGGACGGCATCGTGTCGATGGACTACCATCGCTGCATCGGTTGCCGTTTCTGCATGGCGGCCTGTCCGTACGGTTCGCGCAGCTTCAACTGGCAGGACCCGCGTCCGGCAGTCAAAGAGCTCAGTGCCACCTATCCCACCCGGGAGCGGGGTGTGGTAGAGAAGTGCAATTTCTGCTCCGAACGCCTCGTCAAGGGGCAATTGCCGGCGTGTGTCGAATCGTGTGCCGGGAACGCCCTGACCTTCGGAGACCTGAACGATCCGGGGTCCGAACTCCGCAAGATGCTCGCGGCCAATGAAACCATGCAGCGCAAGCCGGAACTTGGCACGCTGCCGTCAGTCTTTTACATCATCTAATCACAAGCCATGATCGAGAAAGCGCTCAAGGGAAGCCGCGGATACTGGGCATGGGTTGCCCTCCTGCTCGTGCTCATCGGACTCGGCATCTCGGCCTACGCACGACAGATGAGCCTCGGACTCGGCGTCACCGGCATGGGCCGTGACATCAGCTGGGGTGTCTATATCGCCCAGTTCACCTTTCTGGTCGGTGTTGCCGCATCGGCCGTCATGGTGGTGCTGCCCTACTACCTGCATAACCAGAAGGCCTTTTCGAAGATCGTCATCGTTGGGGAGTTTCTTGCCGTTTCGGCTGCCCTGATGTGCATGCTCTTCATCCTGGCCGATATGGGTCGGCCTGACCGGGTGCTCAATGTGCTCCGCTACCCCTCTCCCCACTCCATGGTTTTCTGGGATGTCATGGTGCTCAACGGCTACCTGTTCATCAACCTGATCAGCGGCTGGGCCGTGCTCGGCGCCGAGAAAAAAGGGGTGCCTCCGGCCCCCTGGACCCGCCCGCTCATCTACCTGTCGATCCCGTGGGCATTCAGCATCCACACGGTCACCGCATTCCTTTTCGCAGGTCTTCCGTCCCGCCATCTCTGGCTGACGGCCGTGCTCGCACCGAGGTTCCTCGCTTCGGCGTTCGCCGCCGGTACGGCTATCCTGATTCTTTTGACCTTCATTCTCAGGAAGGTAGCGTCGTTTGACGCAGGCCAGGAGGCACGAAACAAGCTTGCCGTCCTGAGCGCCTATGCCGGTGTGGCAAACTTCTTTCTGCTCGGTACCGAGTTCTTCACCGCCTTCTACAGCAACGTGCCGCAGCACAAGCAGAGCCTGCAGTACCTCTATTTCGGACTTGAAGGCCATGCGCCCTTCGTACCCTGGATGTGGCTTTCGCTTATCATGGGGCTCGTGTCGGTAGGCCTGCTCATCTCCCCTTCGATTCGCCGCCAGAACTCCTGGCTGATCGCGGCATGTGTGGGGCTGGTGCTCTCCATCTGGATCGACAAGGGCGTCGGTCTGGTGATCGGCGGATTCGTTCCGACTCCGCTTGAGGCCATCGTCGACTACGTTCCCACGGCAACCGAACTTTCGGTGACGCTCGGGATCTGGTCCATTGGTCTCCTGGTGCTGACCGTGCTGCTGAAGACAGCGATTGCCGTGAAGACCCAGGAGTGAGCCGATTACCGCAGGCATGACCTCATGCCGATTGTCGTCAATCCAGAATAACCTCGTATATTTTACTCCGGGCCCCGGTGCGGGAACTGACCCTGCGCCGGGGTCGTCGCTTATTCCTCAAAACCATACATCGATGAAGGTATTCCTGCCGCTCAACATCCGGGTGGACAACAAGAAGATCCTGTTTGTCGGCGGCGGCAAGATCGCCCTGCACAAGATCCAGACGATCGAAAAGTACACCCGCAACATCACCATCATTGCACCCGAGATCATCGGAGAGCTTCAGGGCAAGGGTTTCACCGAGGTCATCAAAAGGTATGAGCCGTCCGATCTCGACGGCTTCTTCCTCGTCTATGCCAGCACGAACGACCATGAGGTGAACCGTCGCGTCAGGGATGACGCCGAGGCTCGCGGCATCATGGTCAACGTCGTGGATAACCGCGAACTTTCGGATTTCATCTCTCCGGCAATCATCCGCAAGGGCGAGATGACCATTGCCGTCTCCTCGAATGGCCAGAACGTGAAGAAATCGGTCGAATGGCGCAACCGCCTGAGAGACACCGTGCTCAACGACTGGCCGGACGTCAACGACTAACGCATGAAGGAGGTACGCATCATGCACGAACAACCGTCAAAACACAACGATACCGGCACCGCAACCGGGAAAGGGTACGTCTACATCGCCGGCGCGGGGCCGGGCGATCCGGAACTGCTCACGATGAAGGCCCACCGGGTACTTCTGGAAGCCGACGTCATTCTCTATGACGACCTGGTCAGTCCGGACCTGGTCGACCAGTATCCCGCGGCTGAGAAGATCTATACCGGCAAGCGCAAGGACAGCCACCACTTCGAACAGGATGAGATCAACCAGGAGATCGTGCGCCACGCCCTCAAAGGAAAAATTGTGGTGCGATTGAAAGGCGGAGATCCCTTCATCTTCGGCCGCGGTGGCGAGGAGATCGATACCCTGCGCCGTCAGGGGATCGGTTACGAGATCATCCCCGGCATAACGGCGGCTCATGGCGCGAGCGCCTACACCGAGATTCCGCTCACCATGCGCAAGGTCTCGTCGTCTGTCTCCTTCTGTACCGGCCATCCGGTCAGCAAGATCCAGGTACCGGATACCGACACCATCGTCTACTACATGGTGGCTTCCTCAGTGCACGATGTGCTCGACATGGTCGCAGCCAAAGGCCGGAGCGGTGATACGAAGGTCGCCGTCGTGCAGAACGCCACGCGTTACAACCAGAAGACCTTCACCGGCACCCTCGACGAGTTCCGCAAACGCGAACGTGCAGTCTACTCTCCCGCCCTGCTCATCATCGGGGACAACATCAGCCAGTTCATCGAAACCAGCTGGTACTCCCGGAAGAAGAAGGTGCTCATGACCGGAGGGGACTCGAAGCGCTACCCCGGAACCGATTACATCGTGGTTAACTTTCCCTGCAGGAGGGTTGCCGGAGCCGACCTCGATGCCGTCAAGGCAACTATCGAAGGTATCGACGACTTCTCGATGCTCTTCTTCCAGAACAAGTCTTCGGTCAAGTATTTTTTCAAATACCTCTTCGAAAACGGCAGGGACGTGCGGCACCTCTCTCACATGACCATCTGCACCTCGGGTCGTGCCGCTGCGGCGGAACTTCTGACCTATGGCATCATTCCGGACTGCTGCCTCGAAGCGGAAGGCTCTGCCGGTCTCGGCCTGACCGGCCTGCTCAGTAAAGAGGGCCTCGCACAGCAGCACATCCTGCTGCCCTGCTCCGGCAATGTCGACGAATCGGTGGCCGCCGAACTGCGCGATGCCGGCAACAGGGTGACACCGCTCGGTGTCTACGTGCATGAAGCCCAGCGCCAGGAGGATGCCGTCGACCTCGAGTTCATTGACGAAATCTACTTCTCCTCGCCGGGTTGTGTCAGGAACTTCAGGACGCTGTATGGTTCGATACCCGATCGCATCCGTGTCACTCCTGCCGACGACCGCACCGCCGAAGAGCTGCAGCGCCAGTTCGGAAGATGATGAAACGCATCGCGATTCCTGTCGCCGCCCTGTCGATCGTTCTCCTGCTCTGGACGTTACCGTCCCGGGCAGGAGGGGTGCTCTCACCCGAAAGCGCGGGTTTACGGGTCGAACGACTGGATAAGGGTGTCTATGCCGTCATTGGATCTACAGCCGGGCGGACTTATGACAATGTCGGTATGAATGCCAATTTCGGATTCATCGATACCCCGGATGGAGTCATCCTGATCGATAGCGGTGCTTCCGCTGCCGGTGCCGAGCTTCTTGACACGCTGGTTCATCGCTCAACCGGCAAGCCGGTCAGATGGGTCGTCAACACCGGTTCCCAGGATCACCGCTGGCTTGGCAATGGATACTTCGCATCAAAGGGAGCTGAAATCATCGCGCTTCAAAGAACCGCGACCACGCAGAGGAGGGTGTCGTCACAACAGATTCAGTCGTTGTATCCGGTGCTTCGCGAGCGACTGGACGGCACCCGGCCCGTCATTGCGCCATCACCGGTATTGACTGATGAATCGGTTATCCGCCCTGGTGGCGTCACGCTGATCCTGAGTTATCTTGCCGATGCTCATTTTCCTGGCGACATTGTAGTCCGGCTTCCCGATACCGGCATCATGTTCGCCGGCGATCACCTGTATGTCGGCAGAATGTTGGGCATACTTCCGGAAAGCAATCCCGTCACCTGGCTCGATGCCTTCAACAAACTTTCAAAGCTCAAACCGAAACGAATCGTCCCCGGTCACGGTCGAATCTGTACCCTGCGGACCGCCCAGCGCGACACAGGGGATTATCTCGACTTCATTGTTGGTGGCGTGCAACCCTTTGCCGAGAACCTGGCCGGCGTCGAACAGGCGGTCTCGGCTCTTTCCCATGCGCCGCAGTTTTCCCGCCTGGAACATTTCGACACCCTGCATCGCGCCAATATCAGCAGCGCCTATCTGCAGATGGAATCGCAATAGTCAATTCTTCGCTTCATTCTCCTCAACAGCCGCAATACCAGATATTTTCGATCTGTATTCACCGCACTTTCATTGTTTCTTCACCTGCGCAACTCTGGAGGGCATGGTGTTCAATCCGTTCGGAGATCCCGATGGTCATGAGCCTGACGGAATCCTCTGCGAAAGGCTCATCGGTCCCGATCGGAATTCATCGATGGTCTCAAAGCGGTCATAACCAGGTCTACGAGAGCAGGAATCCGGTAACGATATGAACGATATATGGTTATCTTTCCGTTGCATCGGTTTTTTCCCGACAAAGTCCATATATCGGTGAGCTTGTCTGGTGCAACCGGTGTGACGTAACAGATATCACACAATCTATCCCCCCCCAACGTTCAATGAAGACCATCACCAGACACCTGAAGCTTGCCCTGAAGGACGGCAGTCGTCTCGACAGGTATGTCCGTATCACCGAAAGCGGAGATGCCGCAACCCTGAGACGGAAGATCACGCTTATGCTTACCCCGACAAAAAAGTTTGGTCCTGAAACGGATGACACTTCATACGAAGGATGCGGCGTCAAGACGGCTCAGAACGTCGCCCGGTGGTTCGGCATCGACACGACGCAGATTGAGCTCAGAAATCGTTATGTGGAAACCAGTGACATGACGAAATGGCCGAACTTTTTTCTGATGATACTCGATTTTCTAACACCATTCCTTGACGTGCCGGGGTTCGATCCGAAGATCATGACGACACCGGCACAGCTCACTACAGGTATCAGGAGCGTTCTTGACACCAGGTTCGACCGTCGGTACAAAATCGTCCGCCATACCGGCGCCGACAAGGAGGCTACGGTTGCCAGGATCGAGCACTACCTGCAGCATGGTTTCCCCGCCGTTGCGCTGGCATGTGACGGATCACACTGGGTGACGATAGCAGGTATCGAAACGGTTCGACGGGTGGCAGATGGTACGTTGACCGATGTGACGTTCACGGTTCTCAACAACAGCAGCACCGATTCGTGGTCCTGGCATGAGCTCAACTTCTGGTTCAGCGACTCCATGGACGCGTTTGCCGAAGCGGCCCGCGATGCAGGATACACCTCTTTCCGTCAGGGGACTCTGATCGGAGCCCGTTTCGATCAGCCGGCGCATCAGTACTCCTGGACACCAGGCTGGAGCTCGGCGCATCTGTATGGCGGATCACAGGGCCATTTCCTGTTCCTGCTGAAGCATGGCAGTGGAGAGGTTCATATACACCGGATGCAGGAGAATGGAGGGGTCGGTGAACGCGTCGCTGCATACACCTGGTCGTCCGGATGGAATGTCGTTGAACTCTTCCAGACAAAACGAGGTCTCTTCCTGTTCCTGCTCAAGGAAGAGAGCGGTGAGGTCCATATCCACAAAATGCAGAGCGATGGAAAGGTTGGTGATCGTGTCGCTACTTACAACTGGTCGTCCGGATGGAACGTTGCCGCATTCTATACCATCGGTTCCGTCACTTGTGTTCTCCTTCTCAAAACGCAGAGCGGTGAAGTGCATCTGCATCGTATGAATGACGATGGTTCGCTTGGTGAACTGCTTGAAAGGTATGACTGGAGCTCTGGCTGGTCGATGGTCAAACCTTACACGGTCAATGGAAAGCACTACCTTATGCTGGTCAAATCCGCAAAAGGGACGGTACATCTTCACCGGATCGGCGACGATGGCAGGGTTGGAGAGATGGTTGCTGAATATGAGTGGAGCTCTGGCTGGACAGTCGGGGAATTTTTCCGCCCATCATCGAAAACGCTGCTCCTGTTGCATAAGGCGGGTGATCCTGACGGACTTGCGCGTATCCACGAGATGAACGATGACGGTACCGTTGGGCGCATGACCGACGATGCGTACTGGATGTCGGAAAGCCGGTTCAGGACGACGAGTGGGAGCGGAACGATCGACATGAAGGAATCGCTAACAATTCAGAGCTGGCCGGTGCTGAAAGTTTTCTCGACATCGCCCGACAACCTTTTCCTGTTCCAGCTGTGCCCTTTGGACGGACAGGTCGAAATCCACCCGATCTCGACGACAGGAACATTCAATGACGGGTTTTCCGATTAAGACAACTTACCGAACGATGCGATGTCCAGCAGGATACCCGGGGCATCGCGTCGTTTCTGATCGTGCCGGCGCGAAGCGACTTATGAAGGCGAAATCCGTTCCGTTGTGACCGGATCGGCTTGCTGAAATGCAGCTCAGCTGCTCTGGGGAGGGTTTTGAGGGCGACATCTTCGAGGCGTACGCTGACCCCTGAGGCAGTTGCCGATGATTGCCGGGCAGACGATGAATCACGTTTTGTCGAGCCAGGGTTGCTGAGTTACATTGTTTAACTTCAGCGAAATAAAAACATTACAACATCATGAGCATGAAAAGGCATCTTGTCATGGCTTCCATCCTGGCAACTGTCGTGTGCTGTCCTCAGGGCGTACTTCGGGCGGATGAAGCCAGTCATCGGAAAGCGGCTCTCGAGCTGATCGAAACCGTGAACGCGAAGCAACTGCTCGATCAGATGCTCGTTTCGATGGACAGGATGATGGAACAGCAGTTCAGTTCGATGGGTATGACCACGGAACAGTTGAAAGAGGCAGCTCCGGTCAAGCGGGAAATTTCCGCATGGATGCGCTCATCAATGTCATGGGACTCGATGCGTGCGCTGTACGTCGATGTTTACATGGAGGTGTTTACCGAGCAGGAGCTGCGGGAGATCGATGAGTTCTATCACACGCCGCTTGGCCGGAAGATGCTTGTGAAAATGCCAGAGCTGGTTCAGGTATCCATGCAGAAAACCCAGGCGATGATGCAGGAGAAAATGCCGGAACTCCAGCAGCGGATCAGTCTGGCAGTTGAGCGTCTGAGGCAGAAATCATCGGGAGGAAATCGGTGAAAATGGGACTTGCATAAACTGATCGGGCTGTGCCTTAGCTGGTCTGGATCTCGGTCTTGAGAGCGATCTCCTCGAGGACAGCGCTGACCCGGAGGCAGTTGGCGATGTCTCCCGAGTAGACAATGGCGAGCCCCTTGTTGTGCACATCCCAGGTGTGTTTCTCTGCGGTCGCACGGGTGCAGCGAACGGCTTTGATGATCTGGAAGATCACCTCGTCAAAGGTGTGTTCGTCATCGTTGAAGAGCACCACACGGTAAGCGTCGAGCGTGCCGGTATCTTCAACTGCCTCTTCCGGCCTGGCAACAGGGTTCTGCTGTACTGAAAACCTTATCGTATCCATGGGTGTCATTGCGTTCTTCAGTGGTAAATAATCATATAAACACAAATCTATCGATCGTTCCGGAATCTGGCAAGCATCAGGCCTCGACAACCGGCTCGACAGCGCCGAACGCGAATTTTTCATCCGTTACTTCAAGCGTGCATTTTGCACCGACAGGAATGGTCATCAGCTCCCGGATGTGGCCATAGGAGAGACCCGTCATGACCGGGGTTCCTTCAGGCATCCGGTCCGCATAGTAGGCGAACATCTTGTCGAACCGGTAGTCACAGTTTTCATCAGCGGGATTTTTGCAGAACTGTCCGAAGATGAGTCCCCGACATTGCCGGATAAGGCCGGCGTTGGACAGATGTGACAGCATCCGGTCGATCCGGTATGCGGGTTCGTTGACGTCCTCGGCAAACAGAAGCGTCTCGTTGAACGAGGGCAGAAACGGTGTGCCGATCATCGACGAAAGCACGGAGAGGTTTCCACCGATCAGCCTTCCGGTGGCATTGCCAGGTTTGAGACAGCGGACGTCATGCTTGTCGAAGTTTCTGAGGGCTCGTCCGTAATCGGGATCGGTCAGCATACCCCAGAAATGCTCTTCGGTATACGGGCTTGGTGCGTACAGCTCGGTCGCGATCATCGGGCCGGAGAAGTTGACGAGGCCGGTTTTCGCGAACACGGCCAGGGACAGGGCCGTTACGTCGGAGTAGCCGACAAGGATTTTAGGGTTCGATGCGATGAGCCTGTAATCGATACGGTCAAGCAGCCGGGTGGCTCCGGCGCCTCCCCTGAGGCAGAACACTGCCCTGACTTCCGGATCGGCAAACATCTGATGGATGTCGTGCAGCTTGTAGCGGTCGGTATGGGCCGGATCGTGCTCAGACTGGTTCAGGTAACGGGAGAGCCGCACCCTGAAGCCATTTCGCTCGAGGTAGGTGATCGCCTGGTCGATCTTTTCAGGTTCGGCGCAGGTCGATGAGGGGGAGATCAGTCCGATAACGTCTCCCTGACGAAGGGCTTTTGGTATCAGGATCTTCATGGGCAAAAAAAAACATCAGCAGCACTTGCAGGCACTGCTGATGTTCAGGTTGGTTGCGCTTACGGGAGCTCCCTTGTCAGGAAACTGCCTCGGTAAGCAGAATCGCCTTGTTGTTGCTCACTTCAAAGAAACCGTCTGCAATCTGGAAGGACTGCGAAGACTTGTCAGGAAGCGAGAGCTTCACCTTTCCATTCTTCAGAGCGGCGAGCAGCGGCGCGTGGCCTTTCAGGACTTCGAAAAGTCCATCCTGACCGGGTGCGATGATGCTCGTAACCTCGCCTGAGAAGAAAAGCTTCTGCGGAGTGACGATGTCGATCATTAAGGCTTTGTCGGAACTGGCCATGTCTTACCGTTGGTTTAGAGCGTTTTTGCTTTCTCGACTGCCTCTTCGATGGTGCCGACGAGGTAGAACGCGGCTTCCGGAAGGTTGTCGTGACGGCCGTCGATGATCTCCTTGAAGCCCTTGATGGTATCTTCGAGTTTCACGTACTTGCCGGCAAGACCGGTGAATGCCTCGGCGACGAAGAACGGCTGCGAAAGGAACCTCTGGACCCTGCGAGCACGGGAAACGACCAGCTTGTCGTCGTCGCTCAGCTCGTCCATACCGAGAATTGCGATGATATCCTGAAGGTCTTTGTAGCGCTGGAGGATCTGCTTGACTGCCTGCGCGGTGTTGTAGTGGTCCAGACCGACAACGTTCGGATCGAGGATTCGCGAGGTGGAGTCGAGCGGGTCGACAGCCGGGTAGATACCGAGCTCGGCGATCTGACGGGAAAGAACCGTCGTTGCGTCGAGGTGGGTGAATGCGGTGGCCGGAGCCGGGTCGGTAAGGTCATCAGCCGGCACGTAGATGGCCTGCACCGAGGTGACCGAACCTTTCTTGGTGGAAACGATCCTGTCCTGGAGTTCACCCATCTCGGTACCGAGGGTTGGCTGGTAACCTACAGCGCTGGGCATACGGCCGAGAAGTGCGGACACTTCGGAGCCTGCCTGGGTGAAGCGGAAGATGTTGTCGACGAAGAGCAGAACGTCGCGGCCCTCTTCATCACGGAAATACTCTGCGATGCTGAGACCGGTCAGCGCGACGCGTGCACGTGCTCCCGGGGGCTCGTTCATCTGGCCGAACACGAGAGCGGTCTTGTCGATAACGCCCGATTCCATCATCTCGTGCCAGAGGTCGTTACCTTCACGGGTACGCTCACCGACGCCAGCGAACACGGAGTAACCGGACTGCTGCTTGGCGATGTTGTTGATGAGCTCCATGATGAGAACGGTCTTGCCCACACCGGCACCACCGAACAGACCGGTTTTACCGCCGCGGGAGTACGGCTCGAGAAGGTCGATGACCTTGATGCCGGTTTCGAACATTTCTGCCTTGGTTGACAGCTCGTCGAATTTCGGCGCCGTGCGGTGGATCGAGTATGATTTTTTCGAAGGTACCGGACCGCGGCCGTCGATCGGATCACCGACCACGTTGAGCATCCTGCCGAGAACTTCGGCACCGACAGGTGCCTGGATCGGCTTGCCGGTATTGGCGACGCTCATGCCCCTGATCAGGCCGTCGGTGCTCTCCATGGAGATGGTCCTGACTCGCTCTTCACCAAGGTGCTGCTGGGTTTCGAGAACGAGTTTCGATCCGTCCTGACGGGTGACCGTAAGAGCGTCGAGAATGGAAGGCAGCTGACCTTCCGGGAAATCTACGTCAACGACAGGGCCGATGATCTGGGAAATCTTACCTTCTTGCATTGTGACAGTATGGATAGGATTTGTGTTGCGATAAAACGTTTTGCGCCGGGCCCTTCTGCCCTTTTCACATTAAGCTCTCTGCTTTTCCAGGGCCCTTTTCGGACCCGGAGGGCGAGCCACCTGAGGGACTTGAACCCACGACCTACTATTTACGAAACAGTTGCTCTACCACTGAGCTAAGGTGGCTTGAAAATGGCTGTCCACAAGGACGCAGCTTAAAATCAAAGCCGAAATATACTCTATTTATCTTCAAAACACAAAGAATATTCAGAGGGCTCAAGGTGTTGAAAAAAATCCCGGATTCATCTATTATACCTGACTTGGCAAGTGCTTTTCTTGGCAAGTTCCGGATGAGATCAGCAAACCTCAACGAACGATCAGCATAACGAACGACTATGAAACCATATTTGTCCCGAATGAGCGGCCTTCTGGTTGCTCTTATACTTGTCATATCGAGCATCACCGTCTCCGGCACCGCCTCTGCGGCTCCGGTCAAGGCTCCGGCATTCACCGGGGTTACCGTCGACGGCAAGCCGATCTCATCTGCCGACCTCAAGGGGAAGGCCTATATCGTGAATTTTTTTGCCACCTGGTGTCCGCCATGCCGTTCGGAGATTCCTGACATGGTTGCCGTGCAGAAAGCCTGGGCTCCCAAAGGATTCACCTTCATCGGCATCGCCGTCAATGAGACCGTGCCTTCGGTCAAAAGCTTCATGAAGAGCAACGGCATCACCTATCCCGTGATCATGGCCACTCCGGCACTCGTCCAGACGTACAACCGGTATGTCGAGGGAGGTATCACCGGTATTCCGACAACGTTTGTCATCGATGCATCAGGAAATATGACCAATGTGATTGTCGGGCCGAGAAGCAAGGCGGCTTTCGAGCAGATCATCAGCACTTCGATAGCGAAAAAGCCGGGTAAGTGAGTGACGCCATGTATTCCGTCATGAGCAACGCGACAGACAATCGAAAATCATCTTCACTTTGGACGCCCCGGGGGATCTTCCTGCCGGGGCGCGTCATTTTCTCCCTTGGTTCAGTACATCATTTCACTAACAGATAATTACCATTATGGAACCGATCCCACTTAATCCTCCTGCTTATGTCAGGAACCCGAAACTCCTGCAATGGGTCAAGGAAACCGCAGAGTTATGCCGGCCTGACTCCATCTACTGGTGTGACGGTTCACAGGAGGAGTACGACCGTCTGTGCGGGGAAATGGTACAAAGCGGCACGTTCATCAAGCTTTCGGAAGAGAAGCGGCCGAACAGCTATCTCTGCCGCTCCGACCCGAGCGATGTGGCCAGGGTGGAAGACAGAACCTTCATCTGCAGCAGGCGCAGGGAAGATGCCGGCCCGACCAACAACTGGGTCGCTCCAAAAGAGATGAAAGCAACCCTGAACAAGTTGTTTGATGGCTGCATGAGGGGACGCACCATGTATGTAATCCCTTTCAGCATGGGACCTCTGGGATCGCACATTTCACACATTGGTGTCGAGATTACGGACTCTCCCTACGTCGTGACCAACATGCGCATCATGACCCGCATGGGCAGTGCTGTCATGGAGCTTCTCGGCGAAGATGCCGAGTTCGTTCCCTGCCTGCACTCGGTCGGCGCTCCTCTCGAGCCTGGCCAGCAGGATGTCCCGTGGCCGTGCAACGACACCAAGTACATCGTGCACTTCCCTGAAGAGCGGTCGATCGTCTCGTACGGCAGCGGTTATGGCGGTAACGCACTCCTGGGCAAGAAGTGCTTCGCGCTTCGCATCGCCTCCTCGATGGCCCGTGATGAAGGCTGGCTTGCCGAGCACATGCTGATTCTTGGCGTCGAGTCTCCGGAAGGCGAAAAGGACTATGTGGCAGCGGCTTTCCCGAGCGCTTGCGGCAAGACCAACTTCGCCATGATGATTCCGCCGGCTGCCATGGAGGGCTGGAAGATCACCACCATCGGCGACGATATCGCCTGGATCAAGCCAGGCAAGGATGGTCGACTTTACGCCATCAATCCCGAGTACGGCTTTTTCGGTGTCGCTCCCGGCACTTCGGTGAAGAGCAATCCGAACGCCATGGCAACTCTTTACGCCAACTGTATCTTCACCAATGTGGCGTTGACCCCCGATGGCGATGTCTGGTGGGAGGATATGACCAAGGAGGCACCTCCGTCCCTGATCGACTGGCAGGGCAAGTCCTGGACTCCCGACTGCGGTCGTCCGGCGGCGCACCCGAATGCCCGCTTCACCTCTCCGGCGAGCCAGTGCCCCTCGATAGATGCGGGTTGGGAGAATCCAGATGGCGTTCCGATCTCCGCCTTCATTTTCGGTGGTCGCCGTGGCGACACCATTCCGCTTGTCTATCAGTCGGCCAACTGGTACTATGGCGTCTATCTCGCCGCTACCATGGGTTCCGAGAAGACTGCCGCCGCGGCAGGCAAGATCGGCGACGTCCGCCGCGATCCCTATGCCATGCTGCCGTTCTGCGGCTATCATATGGGCGACTATTTCAACCACTGGCTGCAGATCGGACGCACCTTGTCCGAGCCGCCGAGGATTTTCGGTGTCAACTGGTTCCGCAAGGATGAGAACGGCAAGTTCCTCTGGCCGGGCTTCGGTGACAACATGAGGGTGCTCAAGTGGATCATCGGTCGTGTACATGGCCGATCGGCAGCGGTGGAGAGTCCGCTTGGCTGGATGCCCAAGTATGAATCACTCGACTGGCGTGGACTGGAAGAGTTCACCTACGATCAGTTCGTCAAGCTCATGTCTGTTGACCGGGAGGCCTGGAAGCAGGAGCTCTTCTCTCATGAAGAGCTGCTTGAAAAGCTGTATGACAAGCTGCCAAAAGAGTTTGCTCATATTCGCGAGCTGATGCTTTCGACGCTCTGGATGTCTCCGGAGCACTGGGCACTTGCACCAGAGTGACTCTGCGAGGAGCAGTCAGCGACTGCTTCATATCATGATGCGAAGCGGGCGTGAGCCCGCTTCGCTCGTTTTTGAGCCAATGGAGCCTGGAGTTTCCATTCGTGGACATGCAGAATTACTGCTGAAAAATTTTGCCATTAACGATTGTTTATTTATATAACTATATGGCTGTATGGGCATATAATCTATTTTAGCGCCTCGTCTACCCTTCCTTTATCTGCCGACAGCCTGGTCACACAGTCCTCCTGCCGCTATTACCGGACTGGGCAGTCTTCAGCCCTTCTGTCTGTCAGCGCCGGGTTACGGACCGTTTATCGTTGATGCAACTTTAAACTTCATCCATCATGATTCGTAGAACCGCATCTACGGCTTTGGCGTTGCTCGTCCTGGCCGGAAGTTCTCCAGCATTCGCAACCAACGGCATGAACCTCGAAGGGTACGGTGCCAAGTCGCAAGCCATGGGCGGCACCGGTATGGCTTACGATACCGGAAACTCCGCAGCGATGAACAACCCGGCAACGCTCGGCTTTTACAAAGAGGGGACCTCTGAGCTTGGTTTCGGGATTCGAGGCCTCCATCCAAAAGTCAAAGGGGAGTATGGTCCATACACGGATTATTCGAGATCAACCGCGTTCTATATGCCGTCGATCTCCTACATCCGGCGCGACGGGGCGATAAGCTGGGGTACCGCGATGTTTTCCCAGGGAGGTATGGGCGCGGATTACGGTGACGATTCGCCACTGTTTGCCGCAGGCAGTTCCTGGAATGGCGTTGCGAACGTTCCGCTCAGCGGCAAGACCAACCGTTCTGAGGTTGGCGTAGGCCGGGTGATGTTTCCGATTGCATGGAAGGTGTCCGAAGATACGACGATCGGTGCCAGCGTCGATTTCGTCTGGGCCAGCATGGATATGCAGATGGATCTCGATGGCGCACACTTCAGGAGATTTACCCAGGGTGACGGAGGCACGGTCAGTGGTTCGATGTACGACTCTCTGGGTGGATACATGATGGGCGGTGCCATATCCGATATCAATTATGCACGTTTCGATTTTTCGAACGATTCGCATCTTATTGGCAGAGCTGTTGGTTACGGTACCGGATTCAAAATCGGTTTGACACAGAAGCTGAGCAAGACGGTGACTATCGGAGGCAGCTATCATTCGCAGACGGCCATGACCGATCTTGAGTCAGGTAACGCGACATTGTCGTTTTTCGGAGCAGGTCCTGCCTTTGCCAATGGTCCGATTCCGCTTTCGGGTAAAGTCAAGGTCAGGAATTTCGAATGGCCAGCAACTTTTGCTGCCGGAATCGCGATCACACCGAACGAGAAGCTGCTGATCACCGGCGATGTCAAGTACATCGAATGGTCGAGCGTCATGGATAAGTTTTCCATGAGCTTTACGGCGGACGATTCCGTGTCGAACGGTGATTTCAGGGGAAAGAGCATCGATGTCGAAATGTTTCAGAAATGGAAAAATCAGACGATCTGGTCAATTGGCGTGCAGTACAAGCCCACCAGAAAACTGGCTTTGCGTGGTGGTGCAAGTTTCTCCATGGAGCCCGTCCCCGACCTGTATACGAATCCCCTGTTTCCGGCTACCATCAAGAATCACTACACCTGCGGTTTCGGTTATCAGTTGAACGATGTATCCAGTGTGGCGGCCGCTTTCAGCTGGGCTCCGAGAGTAACGGACACCAATGGAGATGGTATGGTCATTTCTCACAGTCAGACCAATTGGGCGCTGAATTATATGCACAAGCTGTGAGGAAGAGGTGGCGAGTTATGA
>JAAXWP010000089.1 GCA_013334925.1 Chlorobiaceae bacterium | reverse complement strand
GGCAGATACATGGTGAGGGCCATCGGCTCCGGGCTGCCGCAGGCGAGGAACAGGGCGACCTTTTTGCCCCTGAGGTTTTTCTTCAGGTTGCTCTGTACAAGCGCGCCAAGGAGCTGGGAAGAGACGACCAGGTAATAGACCGGTGCGCCAAGAATGACGACATCGAACTCCCTGACGAAGCTGTAATCGGCGTTCGCCCGGCATTTGGCTTTCTCTACGTACGCTCCCATTTCAGCCAGTTCATGGCCGATGGCGTCGATGAGACGGTCGGTCGAGCCGCCGCTGGTTTTGCTGTCGTAGAGGATTATAGCCCGTATTGGCTGTTCTTCGTTACTGATCATGGTTGAAGGTTATGGTTTCAGTGACCGGTCGTAGGCCTCGATGATCTGAGAGGCGAAATCGGCAGCAGCCTCCGGATTTTTGAGCTGGTCCGGTGCAAAGACCCGCTCGGCAAGGATTACGGGATTTTCAAGGTTCATCTTGAGCTGTGGCAGGTAGAGCAGGTGAGCCATGGGTTCGGGACTGCCGCAAGCCACGAAGAGCGCAACCTTTTTCCCTTTAAGATGGGCTTTGAGATTGCTTCTCGACAGGGCTCCGAGGAGCTGTGACGAGACGAGCAGATAGTAGATGGGCGCGCCCATCACCACTACATCGAATTCGTCGACGAAGCTGAAGTCACCGTTTTCCCGACATCTGGCCTTTTCGACGTAAGCTCCGGTTCTGGCGAGGTTCTGGCCGATCGCCTCGATGAACTGGTCGGTCGATCCGCCGGTCGACATGCTGTCGAAAAGGATGATGGCCTTCATGGGCCGGGTAGCGTTCTGGGTCATGGGCTGCATGCTTTGGTTGAGCCTCGACGGGGAAACGGTGATCCTGAACCGGAAGATACCAATATTCACCCGAAAATCTCAACAGGGAGCTCTTTCGAAAGCGCGGGTCGGGGCTGAAACGAAAAGAGGGTGCTTTTCAGGGCACCCTCTTCTTCCATGTCGAGCGTTGTGCTCAGATGAAATTCGAGTAGACATCGATCAGGTCGACGACGCGGGTCGAATAACCCAGCTCGTTGTCGTACCAGCCGACAACCTTCACCATCGTGCCGGAGCTCATGGTCAGCGGTGAATCGAAGATGCAGGAGTGCGGGTTACCGACGATGTCGGATGAGACGATCGGGTCGACACTGTACTCGAGGATGCCTTTCATCTCGCCTTCAGCGGCAGCTTTCATGGCGGCGTTGATCTCCTCCTTGGTGGCGGCCTTCTCGAGGATGACGGTCAGGTCAGTCACCGAGCCGTCCGGTACCGGAACCCTCATGGCGAAGCCGTCCAGCTTGCCTGCGAGTTCGGGAAGCACTTCGCCGATCGCCTTTGCGGCACCGGTCGAGGTCGGAATGATCGATGCTGCTGCGGCACGGGCCCTGCGAAGGTCCTTGTGCGGCAGGTCGAGGATGTTCTGGTCGTTCGTGTAGGCGTGGACGGTCGTCATGAAGCCTTTGACGATGCCGAAGTTCTCCTGGAGCACCTTTGCCATCGGAGCGAGGCAGTTGGTGGTGCAGCTTGCGTTGGAAACGATCTCCTCCTTGCCGGTGATGTCCTTGTTGTTGACACCCATGACGATGGTCGCGTCGACCTTGTCCTTGGCAGGCGCCGAGATGATGACCTTTTTCGCACCTGCGGCGATGTGCTTCGAAGCGGCTTCACGGCTGGTGAAGATACCGGTCGATTCGACGACGATGTCGGCGCCGAGCGATGCCCATGGCAGCTGGGCCGGGTCTTTCTGTGCGCAGATGGCGATCTGGCGGCCGTTGACGACAAGGTTGTCGCCTTCGACGCTCACTTCGCCCTTGAATTTCTTGTGAGTCGTGTCGTACTTCAGGAGGTAAGCGAGGGTCTTCACGTCGGTGAGGTCGTTGATACCGACGATTTCGATGTCAGGGTTGTTCATTGCCTGCCTGAAGACCAGGCGACCGATGCGCCCAAAGCCGTTGATGCCTACTTTAACTTTCGCCATGATGCGTTGTTTGCGGAATATGTTAGTATGAGAACAAAAAAAACCGAAAAACACCCTTACTGCCTTCTGGCAGCCTAATTTATGTCACAAGATAGAATAGGGAAGTGAAAATCTCATGAATTTTTTTTGAAACTTTCCGCCAGAAGCCCCTTGAGATTGGCGAAACTGCCGTTGCTCAGGAGCACCACGACGTCACCCTGCTGTACCGTTTTTTCGATAAACTTCACGATATCCTGCGGATAATCTTCGCCACTCTGGGATGAGGCGAACACGGTTTTGCCCTTCGCTTCGAGCTCCGCGCACAGACGGGCGGTGTCGAGCCGTTCTCCGGGAGCGTACCGCTCGGGGCGGTTCACTTTTCCGAACACTACGACCGATGCCGTGTCGAAGCACTCCGCCAGCTCTTTCTGGAAGATGTTCCTGCTGGTCGTGTTCGAGCGTGGCTCGAAACAGGCGACGATTCTTCTTGACGGGAACATGTCGGCTATGGCGTCGAGGGTGACCCTGATTGCGGTCGGGTGATGCGCGAAATCTTCCATGAGCGTGATTCCCCCATGGAATTCGCCGAGCAGCTCCATCCGTCGTTTCGGACGGAGGAACGAAGCAAGCCCCCGAACTATGGCTTCGAAACTGACTCCGGCATGCATGGCCGCACCCGTCGCAGCGAGCACGTTCATGATATTGTAGTTGCCGAACAGGGGAGCGAACACCCTGCCGAGGGGCTCTCCATTCCTGAGGATCGTGAAGGTGGTGCCTTCGATGCCTGCGGTGATTTCGGTGGCGCTCCAGTCCGCCTCGTGCGTCAGGCTGAATGTTTCGATGCGGCAGAGAGCCTTCGAGGAGACCTCCAGCGCGTTCGGATCGTCGCCATTGACCAGGAGCAGACCGCTGCCGGGGATGAGGTTCACCAGCAGCCTGAAGCTCCGCTTGATTTCGTCGAGCGAGCTGAAGATATCGGCGTGGTCGAACTCCACGTTGTTCACGATGGCGATGTCGGGACGGTAGAGCAGGAACTTGCTGCGCTTGTCGAAAAATGCCGAATCGTATTCGTCGCCTTCGGATACGAAAAATCCCTCTTCCGTCAAGCCTGACGGCCTGCATCCCATGCCGAAGTTTTCCGGGATGCCTCCGATGAGGAATCCGGGTTTGAGTCCGCCCTCTTCGAGGAGCCAGGCGGTGATCGAGGTGGTTGTCGTCTTGCCGTGCGTTCCGGCCACAACGATCGAAGTATTCCTGCCGATGAGTTCACGACGCACCAGATCCGGCATGGAGACCAGCTCCATCCGGCGGTCAAGGGCGTATTCGAGCTCTGTGTTGCCCCGGCTGACGGCGTTGCCGACCACGACCAGGTCAGGTGAGGCGCTTTCGAGGTTCTCTTCCGCAAAGCCGTTGAAGTAGCGGATGTTGTGCTCTTCGAGATAGGTGCTCATCGGGGGATAGAGCTGGGTGTCCGAACCGGTGACGGCATGACCCATATGGGAGAGGGCGACGGCTACCGAGGCCATTGCCGTACCACCGATGCCGATGAAATAGATTGAGCTCATGAAGGCAGAACGAGATTGGTTAAGGACGCCGGCACGGCGCCCGGTATGCTCTGTCCGATAATAGTAAACAAAATAGGCAGAAGCGGCAAAAACGCTCATCCCCGCAAGTGCCCCGTTGTGCGGTAATCATGGCCGGAATATGTATTTTATCGCACAACCTTCACTCAATCTATTTTCCGGGAAATACGTCCAATGCAATTCATAGATCTGATCACGCAGAAAAACCGGATCCGCGCAGGCCTCATGCAGCGTCTCGAAGCCATCGTGGACCACGGTCAGTACATCATGGGCCCGGAAGTGCTCGAACTCGAGAAACAGCTCGCCGACTATGTCGGCACGAAGCACTGTGTCTCCTGCTCATCCGGCACCGACGCCCTGCTCATGCCGCTCATGGCAAAAGGCGTGGGACCTGGCGATGCCGTACTCACGACGCCGTTCACCTTCGTGGCGACTGCCGAGGTGATCAGCCTCGTCGGTGCGACCCCTGTTTTCGTGGATGTCCTGCCCGGCACCTTCAATATCGATCCGGCACTTGTCGCTCCTGCCGTGCAGCAGGCCAGGGCGAAAGGGCTGAATCCGAAAGCGCTCATTCCGGTCGACCTCTTCGGGCTTCCGGCCGATTACGAACGGCTTGAAAAGGTAGCCGCAGAGCAAGGCCTCTGGATTCTTGAAGATGCCGCCCAGGGCTTTGGCGGAACCCTGAATGGCAGGCGCGCAGGCAGCTTCGGCCTTGTCGGTGCCACCTCCTTCTTCCCGGCCAAACCGCTCGGTTGCTATGGCGACGGCGGTGCGGTCTTTACGAACGATGACGAACTCGATCGTGTGCTCCGTTCGGTTCGGGTACATGGACAGGGAGACGGGGATGACAAGTATTACAATGTGCGTATCGGTATCAATGGCAGGCTCGACTCCATGCAGGCAGCCGTGCTGATCGAGAAGCTGGCTATCTTCGACGACGAGCTCGTCGAGCGCCAGAGGGTGGCCGACGCATACTCCGTCCGCCTGAAAGATCGCCTCGAGGTTCCCGGCACGCCGGTTGGCTACACCTCCAGCTGGGCCCAGTACTCGGTGCTGGCCTCTTCGACCGCAGAGCGTGAGACGATCATGGGTGCCCTGCAGAAAGATGGCATACCCTCGGTCATCTACTACCGCATACCTCTGCACCTGCAGAAGGCCTACCTCGGTCTTGGATATGCAAAAGGGGATTTCCCTGTTTCGGAGGATTTCAGCGCGCGGGTCTTCTCGCTTCCGATGCACCCCTACCTCAAAGAGGAGGAGATCGACAGGATCTGCAGCGTGATCCTCAGCGCGTAAGCGTAATCAGCTCTGGGGTCAGGCCTTGCAAAAGTTGCATTTTCCAGCTTGAGCATGCAACTTTTGCA
>JAAXWP010000045.1 GCA_013334925.1 Chlorobiaceae bacterium | reverse complement strand
CCTGTGGCGCGGCCGCGAGGGCTCCGCCACCGGTAAGGCATTTGAACAGCATGGAATAGCCGCCGATGTGATACAGCGGCAGCGAGAGCAGCCAGCACTCCCCGGGTCCGAAGGGCAGATTCATGGCTGAGCCGACGGCGTTGTGCCAGTGGTTCGAAACGGAGTGCATCGCCGCTTTGGGCATACCTGTGCTTGCCGAGGTATGGATGATCGAGGCTGGACGATCGGGCTTCTGTGCGGCGGTAAATTTCGATGATAGGCTCGCCTGAAGCAGGGTCTCGAAGGTTTCGAACGTTATGGCACGTTCTACGGTAAGGCTGGGGCATACTTCCGGATCGAACAGGGTCAGTTTCGGGGCGAGCCGTTCGATCACGCCGTCGATATGGATTGCTGGAAACCGGTGGTTCACCGGTGCGGCCACGGCTCCAAGGCGCAGCAGGCCCATCAGGAGCAGGAGCAGTTCAGGGCTGTTCGGCGCGACAATCGACACGATGTCGCCGGACACGATGCCAAGCGAGGCGAGCGTCGAGGAGATGCGTGCGCTTTCACGTTCGCATTCGATGAACGACCAGCTTCGTTCCGGGGTGATGAGTGCCGGGTGTTTGCCGAACCGTTTTGCGGCGTCCTTTACAAGATCCATGAACTGACGGGTTTGAGCAGTGTGTTGTCGACCTGCTGGCTGTTCTGCCAGGCCTCGACAGGGTCGACCGACCCGCCCGGGGTGGCGAACGGGATGTCGAGCAGGTCATGGTCGAGATAGCTGATGGTGTCGAGGCCGCTCGCCGGAGGTTCCGTCGAAGTGAGGGAAGCCATGAGCGCGTACATACCCAGGCTGACGCCGCTTTCGAACGCCGAACTGAACACGGCTTCGAGTCCCATGCGGCCGGCGAGAGCCGCGAGGTCGAGCGATTTCAGAATACCGCCGAGGCGGTTCGGCTTCAGGATCAGTGCGCCAAGTGCTTCGGTCGGAATTTCGGCCAGCAGCTCAGGTTTTTGCCAGAGCGTCTCGTCGAGTGCCGAAAGGATGCCGGTTCGCTCGTGGAACAACGGGATCAGTGCGGCGTCCTGAACAGGCTCCTCGATGTAGGTGACGCTGCCTCCCGGGATCGAACAGCCGAAGCCGATCGCCTCGTCGAGCGTGAGCGACTGGTTGGCATCCAGCCGCAGCTCCGATTTTTCGCCAAACGATTCGTGGAATGCCCTGACGCTGGCTATGGCTTCATCGATACGTCCTGACTGGACCTTGAGCTTGAAGGTGCGGAATCCTGCCGCGTATCCCGTTTCGGCGCGGGCGAGCACGGTCTCCGGCGTGCCTGCCAGCAGCGCATTCACGGCGATCCGTCGGGCTGGGCGCAAGGTGGCAGGCAGCGGGGGCAGGGTGCCGGCAAGGGATGCCCTGAAGTTCAGCACGGCCATTTCGACGCCGGTTGCTACCGAAGGAGGCAGGGATACATGCTCGATGAGTTGGTGTAACGTATCGATCGGACCGTCGATCAGGTCGGGTATGGTGGAGATGATGCCTCCGAGTGAGCGTTCGGCCTCTTCGAGCGATTCGTCGTGCAGGCCGGGAAGAGGGGCGATTTCGCCGAATGCCGTCGCCCCTCCGTCGGGTGTTCTCAGCCCCAGCAGCAGGCCTTCGCGCCGTTCGACGGGGAGGCCCCTGACCATGACCGGAACGGTAAACGGGATTCCATACCGGCTGATGTCGGCATGGATCGGACTCAAGGCCGTTTCGGGAATTTGCCGAAGTCGGGTTTGCGCTTCTCGACGAAGGCGTTGCGGCCTTCCTGGCCCTCTTCGCTCATGTAGTAGAGCAGCGTGGCGTTGCCCGCAAGCTCCTGCAGACCGGCCTGGCCGTCGCAGTCGGCGTTCAGGGAGGCTTTCAGGCAGCGGATGGCGAGCGGCGAATTGGCGAGGATTTCGCGGCACCACTGGATGGTCTCCTCCTCGAGGCGCTCCAGCGGAACGACCGTGTTGACCAGGCCCATGTCAAGAGCCTCCTGGGCGTTGTACTGGCGGCAGAGGTACCAGATTTCACGCGCCTTCTTCTGGCCGACGAGACGTGCCATGTAGCTGGCGCCCCATCCGCCGTCGAACGAACCGACCTTCGGACCGGTCTGGCCGAACCTTGCGTTCTCCGCAGCGATGGTCAGGTCGCAGAGCATGTGCAGCACATGTCCGCCACCGATGGCGTAACCGGCGACCATGGCGATAAGCGGTTTCGGACAGGTGCGGATATCGCGCTGGAAGTCGAGTACGTTCAGCTTGTTGACACCCTTTTCGTCGGCATAACCGGCGTTGCCCCTGATCTTCTGGTCACCACCGGAGCAGAACGCCAGATCGCCCTGGCCGGTCAGGATGATCACGCCGATCTCCTGGTCGTTGCGGGCGTCCTGCAGGGCTTCGATCATCTGGTCCACCGTCTGGGGGCGGAACGCGTTGCGCCGCTCAGGGCGGTTGATGGTGATCTTGGCGATGCCTTCAGCCTTGTGGTAGAGAATGTCGGTGTACTCACCGGCAGATATCCAGTTGACAGTGCTCATTTCAGGAGAGTCGATGGTTGTTGATGAAAACGGTAAGGCGCTCGATGAAACGGGCGCGCTCCTCGACGTGCAGGGTATGGCCGCCGCCGGGAAAAATTTCAAGTGCCGATACGGGGCACAAATTAACCATTTGGCGGCCAATCTCAACGAATTTGGCGTCTTTTTCGCCCGCACAGAAGAGGATCGGGACCCGGTTTCCGGAGAGCTCGTCCCAGAGCTGTGGCTGGTTTCCGGTGCCGAGGGCGCGCAGGCAGGCGGCAAGTGCTTTCGGATCGCCGGAACGTCGTGCCGCCAGCACCTCGCCGAATGAGGGATCGGCCTTCAGCGTCGCGAAGAGCGGCAGGTTGTACCATCGATCGAGAAAAGCCCCGAAATCCCGCTCGAGATCCTTTGCCAGCGCATCGTCACTCGATTGGCGCTGACGGCGCTCCTCACCGGTTCTCAGCCCTGGAGACGCGGACACGATGGTCGAGGAGACGAACCACTCACTGAAGCGCAGGGTCAGGTAGAGCCCCATGCGACCGCCCATCGAATAACCCACCAGGTGCAGCGGTCCTGAGTGCAACGGTTCTACGGAACAGAGCAGCTCGAGAGCGGCATGGTGGAACGACGTCGCACCTGTCTTGATACATTGGCGGTTGTCGCCATGGCCGGGCATGTCCGGCAACAGGCAGTGGAACCGGTCGGCAAGCCGTTGAGCTACGGGCAGCCAGTCACGTCCGGAACCAAGGAACCCATGCAGGAACAGGATCCCAGGGTTTGCGGGATCTCCGAGGGTCAGGACTCGATGTGTATGCCCGGATGAGGTTGTGCTCATGGTTGAATGTTGTAATGGTGACCGGTCGGCAGCACGGCCAGCAGACGGAGTGGCGTCTCTGCCGGTAATATAGGAAGCTTCACGCGTAGCTGTAAAGAGTTACGGAGCTCATTTCACCTCCTGTCCGTTCTGTTCTGATCTGTACTCAAGAAGAAAATGTCGGTTTCATTTTTTGATATTGTTTTTTTGTATACTTTAAAAAATAAACCCAAGATATCCCTGTCACTTCCATGGTCGGGCATATCCCCCGTCATCAACATGAAGATCATTCTGTGTGGCTGTGCGGCCTGGCCATTCTGGCCATGTCGGTAAGTATTTTGTTATTGGTGTGTGCTGTCCCCCCGAAAGGATAGCCGGCATGAGTTTCTGTCGATCGGGAATCTGTGCCAGTTGCCCGTTTCGGTTCAGCCTCGCCCCCTGTCAGGAGGTTGTCCTATGAAAAAGTTATCTGCATTCGTTGTCATACTCACGTTCATCACCACGCTTGCCGGATGCTCCGGTGCTTACAGGCAGGACGAACGCGTTGGTTTTTATCATCGGAAAGTGACCGACAGCGTCTATGTCATCGGTTTTACCGGCAACGAACGCAAAATCACCAGCAGAACCAACGATTTCGCGCTGCTTCTGGCCGCCGAAATCGGTCGTCAGCTCGGCTACACCAGCTTCGTCGTCAGCGGAAGGCCCGGAAATATATGGAACCCGCGCCTTTCGGGAGTGCAGGCAAGAGGCTCCGGCACTCTGAACAGGCCAGTCGAATCGCGGGCGCATCGCCTCGAAATGCAGGTGACTTACTCGAAAACATCTCCGGGTGGCAACCGGGCGAACGCTCTCGTCATCAGCGATGTGCTCAGGAAAATGAAAAACCGCTATAACGTCACGCTGTAAGGCTCACTCCCACCGCGTTTCAGCGGTGCCCGTGCGCTTTCCTCCGCTGTTGCCACCCGGGATTGGCGTCACATGGTGATCAGCCTGTCGCCAGAACCGCAGGTGTCAGATCCATGTGCTCCGACCCGGGCCGACTTTTCGTAAATTCAGGGGAAAACGTCGTTTCCTGAATTTCAATCACTCATCATGGACATGCTTCGACTTTTCGGTGAACAGACGAGGCAGACCGCGTGGGCCGATGCCCTGGTGCTGAGTGCCATCATCGGCAGGCGGGAGGCTGAAGAGGATGCACAGATAATCGAAAAGTTGCGGCACCAGCATCTGGTCCAGAGGGCATTTCTCGATTTCTGGCGAGGCCTGCCGATAGATCCCCATCTGACGAAGTCTCTCGATATCCATGCCCTGTCCGTTTTCGCGAAAGCGGTGCATGGGGAGACTGCCCGTTTCCACGAGTCGGTCAAGCCGGAAGAGCTCGACAGGATCGTCGATCTCCCTTCGAAACGCCTGATGGCCGAACGGCTCGGCTTCGAGCCCGGAGACCCCACGCTCGCCCAGACCTTCCTGCAGGTGTTTTCCCACAGCGCTTACCATCGCGGACAGATTTGCGTAAGGTTAAGGGAGATCGCCATCGATCCTCCCATGACCGATTACATCGTCTGGATCTGGTCTCACCAGCCTGAACCTTGCTGGCCATGCTGAACTCTGAGGCACTGGGCTTGCGAGTGAATTTTACAATGCGGGGATAGCGGTTTGTTCGTAACTTGAGCCCTGTTTTGCAGTAACCGTTAAACTCCGCAGTACCATGATGTTCAAAGCGCTCACTTCACTTTTTCTCTTTCTCACGCTCTTTGTTTCACCCGCTCACGCCGCTACGTTCGATGGTGACTGGCGCGGCTCCGTACAGACCGATTCCGGCAAGGAGTTGCGCGTCAGGATCGTCATCAACGGCAATCAGGCGACCCACTATTACCGGGATGAACAGGGCTGGGTCGCAATCCAGCCCGAGAAATCGGTCGTTACCCAGTTGCGGGACATCTGTATGTTCACCTGGCTGAACCAGGGCGGGGTATGGACGGAAAACCAGGTGTTCTCCATGAGCGCCATCAACGCTACGAAACTGGATCTGGTGTGGATGCGTCATGTGACGAACCAGGCGGAGGGCAAACCCGGCGAGGCCTGGAATATCGTCGGGCACGGCGAGCTGGTCCGTATGGACTGAACGTCAGGAAGATTACCGCACAGCCTCGCTTGGGGGCTTGTGAGACGCCGTTCATTGCGTATACTTATCTTGAGGTGAGTTAACGCAGTGGACGGCTTTCTGTTTCAGGAACGCGGTCCGGAATGAACACAAGGGCATGAAAGCAGCCAATTTCAATCTCCAGTCCTACTTTTCGAGAATCGGGTTCGAAGCGCCCGCTCTTGCTGATTTTGCGACGCTGAAGTCGATGATGCGCCGCCAGCTGTGCTCGGTGCCGTTCGAGAACCTCGATGTCCAGGCCGGCAGGGTGGTGTCTCTGGTGCCAGAAGAGATTGTTTCGAAGATCGTCGAGCGAAGGCGCGGAGGCTATTGTTACGAGGTGAACGGGATCTTCGCCATGGCGCTCGAAGAGATCGGCATACCATACCGGCTCGTTGCCGCAAGGCCGATGACCTATCCGGTGCGCCGTCCGAAGACCCATATGGCGATCGTGGCGACGATCGACGGGGCGCAGTGGCTCTGTGATCTGGGGTTCGGAAGTTTCGGTATCCGTGAACCCATCGACCTCGAATGGATCGATCGTGAAATCCGGCAGGGAATCGATACCTTCAGGCTGACCATGGTATCCGAATATGACTACCTGCTGCAGTCGCAGACCGATAGCGCGTGGAAGAACCTGTACGAGTTCAACCTTTTTCCCCAGGAGTGGGTTGATTTCGAACCGGCTAACTTCATGAACTCGACCCATCCGGACTCGATCTTCGTCCGGAACCTGATAGTTGTTCTGCAGACCGAGTCGGGCAAGAAGGTCCTGACCAGTTACTCTATGAAGACCGTTTCAGCCGAGGGTACGGTCGAAAAGAAAATCGCTCCGGAAGAGATTGCGTCATTGCTCGAGGAGCGGTTCGGTCTGGTTGCCCGGCCCTGACGGCAACCGTTGCTCATTACACAAGCCTCCCCCTGAGGAGCACCATCATGCCCGATATCCGCATCATGCGGGTGTACGATCCCGCAAGTCCCGATGATGGCCTGCGTGTGCTTGTCGACAGGCTGTGGCCTCGGGGCGTTACGAAGGAGAAGCTCCAGGCCGCCATGTGGCTGAAGGCGTCTGCGCCCAGTACCGAACTTCGGAAATGGTTCGGTCATGACCGGTCCAAATGGCAGGAGTTCAGGCATCGGTACCTGGCAGAGCTCGACAAGGGATTCGAGGGAGAGCAGGCGCTTCTCGACGAGGCGCGCAAGGGACGGGTGACGCTGCTGTACGCGGCCCGCGATCCGGAGTGCAACCACGCACTCGTGTTGCGTGAGCATCTGCTGGCAAGGGCAGAAAAACGCCCGAAATAACGCGCATAGGTCAGGTTCCGATCAACAGCCTGAACTGTTTGTTATCAATCAGGCAACAATAAGTAGCAGATCAGTGGTTTGCCCAATCGAGGCTGTTTCAGAAGGGATTCACCTATGTGTTTTGCGTTTGTCCCTGCATGTCATCCTGAACGAAGTGAGGGGGATCAGTGACGAGTGACAAGTGACAAGGCAGATGATGGATCGTAACGCGTGATGCGGACTCATCAATAGGAGGCTGTCTCAGAAAGGATTCCCCTATGTGTTTTGCGTTTGTCCCTGAATGTCATCCTGAACGAAGTGAGGGGGATCAGTGACGAGTGACAAGTGACAAGGCAGATGATGGATCGTAACGCGTGATGCGGACTCATCAATAGGAGGCTGTTTCAGAAGGGATTCCCCTATGTGTTTTGCATTTGGCCCTGCATGTCATCCTGATCCCGACTGTGTCGGACTCAGAATGACAGAAAACGTGAACGAATTGGCGTCAGTAAGTGGCTTTGTTGGTGCTTTTGAGACAGCATCATGACAATACAATCAATCGTAAGTTGTGATCTTTAATCGCCGGAGCAATAACAATTCGAAAGAGCGACATGAATACCCATTTCACGATCAGAAGGGCGATGGCGGAGGATGCTTCGCCTGTCGCCGGCATGGTTGACGAACTTCTCACCGAGATCATGGAGACGATCGGGGAGCAGGCATTCGATGTCAGCCCCGCCAGGACAGCGGCCCTGCTTCGTGATTTTCTGGATGCGGGTCGTTACATCGTGTTCGTGGCGTTCAGCGGAGATTCGAAACCGGCCGGGTTCATCGCCCTGTGCGAAAGCTGCTCGCTCTATGCCGGTGGAGTATATGGTACCATTCCCGAGTTTTATGTTCGCCCCGGTTTCCGCAGTTCCGGTCTTGGGCAGGCGTTGCTTGCCGAAGCGAAGCGTTTCGGCGAGTCCCTTGGCTGGACTCGACTTGAGGTGGCAACGCCACCGTTGCCTGAATTCGAACGGACGGTGGCGTTTTACGAGCGTGAAGGGTTTTCCGTGACGGGTGGGCGGAAGATGAAAGTCCCGCTCTGAATCCCGGTTTCAGCCGATCGGGATGAGCTCTGCCGAAGCGACGATAGCCTCTTTAATGCGCTGGTGGAGCTGCAGGTTCTCTTCCCTTGAACCGGTTACCTCGATGATGGTCGAGGCTCCTTCTTCGATGGCTCTCGAGAGTACGTCGGTGAACTCCCGGTTGGTATCAGGGTGGGTGTAACCGATTCCAAACGTTTCGGCCGCCGACCTGACGCTGAAGCTCTGTGGCGTGGCGAAACACTGCTCGAAGACGTCCGTCTGCGAAGAGACCGGCAGGAATGAGAAGATTCCTCCTCCGCCATTGTTGAGCACGACGACGATGACCCGGTTCCAGTCGTGCCGGAGCAGCGAAAGGGCGTTCAGATCATGCAGGAAAGAGATGTCGCCGATGAGCAGCACCACCGGTTTGTCGAGTCCGGCGGAGAAACCCGCGGCGGTCGAGATGATACCGTCGATGCCGCTGACACCACGGTTAAGCGCCGTCGGTACGGTCGTGTCGGCTGTCGGGGCGGCATAACTGTCCATGTCACGGGCCGGCATGCTGTTGGACACGAAGAGTCCGTGCCGTTCGTCGACGAGCGACGATGCGATTCGTGCCGCCGAAATCTCATTCACCGGCAGATCGGGCGCACAGGCTTCGCGTTCCACCGCTTCGGATGCAGCGGTGAAGAATCCGGAAGCGTCGATAGCCTTGCTCGGTGTCCGGCATCCGGAGAGCACGTCCGCGACGAGCGATAGCGATGCCTCCACGGTCAGGGTGACGTTGTGGTCCTGTCCGAACCGGTCGGGATGTTCCCTGACGACGGCATAGTGGACGGGTCGCCATGAGCGGATGGCAAGTCCGGGCTGCTTGCCGATCAGCGAGCCTCCGAAATGAATGACGGCGTCCGGGCGGAAACGTTCGATGAAGCTCTCCGACTGGAAGGCGAGCTGCCACGGCAGGCAGTGTCTCGATATCCTGATTCCGGAGTTCAGGTCGGCAAACAGCGGTACACCGAGGGTGAGCGCCAGGGCCTCGACCGCGTCGGCATCTTCGGGGCGTTCGATGCTGCCTGCGACAAAGAGCGGGTTTTCCGAAGTTTCAAGGATCTCCATGAGCGCATCGAGCCCTTCCGGAGAGGGGCTTTTGTCGGTGATCTCGAAGCGGGTCCAGCTATCTCCGGATTCGAGCCATGTACGGACCGGCAAGACCCATGGGTGATCGAGATCGGGAGTCTCAGGTACGAGCGGTTCGCGGAACGGCACGTTCAGGTGAACCGGCCCTGCGGGCGAGGCAATGCTCTTTCTGACGGCATGTCCTGCGGTCGTGAGCAGTGACGCGAGTGGTGTACCCATGTCGGGCGTGGGTAGCTGGAAGCTCCAGCGCGTATAGCTTCCGAAAATATCCTGCTGCCTGATGGTCTGGTTCGCTCCGGTCTCCAGCAGCTCGAAGGGACGGTCGGCGGAGAGCACGATCATGGGGCGGGCATCGGCGGAAGCCTCTACCACTGCCGGGAAATAGTTTGCCACGGCTGTTCCCGAAGTGCAGACGAGCACGGCAGGCATACCGGTGGCACGCGCATAGCCGAGCGCATAGAATCCGGCTGAACGTTCGTCCGGGAAGAGCCTGAAGCGGGCGTTCGGATTGCGGGCGATGGCGATGGTCAGGGGTGTTGACCTGGAACCGGGGGAGATGCAGAAAAATCCGGCGCCCTGCCGGATGAGCTCCTCGACGAGGCACTGACTCCAGAGTGCAGTTACCTGGCTGTGGTTCATGTGGTCTGCTTCGTTATTGCCAGGATCTCACCGATTTTCTGGTCGACCTCCTCCCATTCGGAATCGGGGTCGGAGCCCTGGACGAGTCCTGCGCCGGAGTAAATGTAGACGTGGTCTTCATTGACGAGAGCGGAACGGATGCCCACGGCGAACTCTGCTGCATCCCTGCTCAGCCAGCCGACCGGAGCGGCATACCAGCCGCGGCAGAAGGGCTCGAGCGTCACGATCAGCTGCATGGACTCTTTTCTCGGCACACCGCCAACTGCAGGGGTGGGGTGGAGTTGCCGGAGTACAATGCTGTCGTTGATGAACTCGGGTTTGAGCCGCGCATGGCATCTGGTATAGAGATGGGCAAGGTGACTCAGTTGCAGTACCTGGACCGTCTCCTCCATGTCGATGTCATCGCAGACCGGCTGAAGCTCCCTGAAGATCGTGTCCTTGACGAACCGGTGTTCACGGACGTCCTTCTCGGAGTTGAGCAGCAGCTCCGAGGCGGTGTTGTCGTCGGCCTTGAGAGCCTCTTTGGTCACCGTGCCGGCAAGTGCTTCGGTCAGGAGGTTGTCACCATCACGGCGATAGAGCCGTTCGGGCGTGAAGCTGAAAAATGCATGGCCTCTGACCGGTTCGAAGTAGAAGCGATAGGTCGAGCTTTCGGGAAACGGATAGTTCATCAGGAAACGGATGGCCGGCACCTGGCCCGAAAACTCCAGTTCGGTCTGCCGGGCGAGGATCATCTTCTCTATCTCGCCGGACTCGAATGCTTTCAGCGCCTTTCTGCAGCTCATGATCCACTGTTCACGGTCGGGGCTGTACGCGATCTTTATCAGCTCGGGAAGTTCGACATCTGACGGCACGCATGATGGGTCGACCGATTCGAGTGTATCGATCAGTCTCAAGTACGCGGCATCACGCTCCATTCCCGGTTCAAGCCAGAGTGAGCAGGTGATGGTCGCTTCGGTTTCGTTGCCTTCGATGCCGATGAGTGGCAGAATGAAAAGGCTCGGGCTGAATCCTTTCCACAGCTCGTTCTGCGGCTGCATGTTGTTGAAACAGAATCCGCCGATATAGCGCGCCCCGGGATGTTTCAGCCGCATGGTCTCCTCGAGCAGGAGGAAACTCCTGTCGTTCGGTCCACTACCGTTCAGTTCGATACGGTCAGCCTCACCGATGCCTGCGATCCATTCGTTTTTTTCGCGGTTCATCCAGTAAAGCCTCGGGTAGAGCTCCTGACGGGAGAGCCAGGCAAGGACGTCCGGCATATCGATGGCCACGCTGAACGTTCTCAGGACAGGCTTGCGGTTCCATGGTTCGATTTCCGGCTCGCCAAGGGCCTTCCTGACAAAGCTTTTCAGGAGGTCGAGCGCCGACGATATCGTTACAGTGCGGCTGTCAGCCGGCATATTGTTGAGCAGTTCTGTCATAAATCCCGTGAAATTCATGAACTCCGGGTGATACGGTTATTCACCCGAGTCTTGCAGCTTTCAGCCGTTGCAGGCCGGCACCCGATGAACCCCATGCTCATCGCGATCCGTTCTGATGGGGGGCGGATTGCAGGTGTTTTTCGAGGGCGACGGCAAGATAATTGTTTTTCTTCTGAAGCCATGTATGGATTTTCATGGCTTCGTCCATCCTGCCAAGCTTGATATAGCTGACCGCCATGGTGTACCACGCTTCATCAAACGAGTAGCTGTTGTCGATAGCCTGGCGATAGGAGGTGATGGCGTCGTTGTACCGTTTCATCTGAAAATAGACGTTGCCAAGGTCGAAATGCCGGAGCGAGTCATCCGGCGCGATCTGTACCCGTTTCTGCATCCAGGGAAGGGCGGCGGCATAATTTTTCTTGTTGAAATAGGCCGCACCAAGCGCCGAGTAAGCCTCATCCAGTCCCGGTTCGAGTGCTATAGCCCTCTGGTACGCTTCGATGGCTTCGTTATACTTCTGCTGCCGGGAATACTCCTTGCCAAGGTTCAGGTATCCTCTCGCATCTTCAGGGTTTTTCCAGACAGTCTGCTGCAACTCGCGGATTCTGGTCTCTTTGTTCTGGCATCCCGCGAGTCCTGCAATGCAGAGGAGGATCATCAACGGGCGGAATACTGAACGGAGGCACCTTCGCCCGGAAGCTTCGGATATTTTCGACAGATGGATCATATGGTCTGAGGGTACTCCCGGTAAAACGTTGTCCTTTCTACGGTACATTCGCTTGTCTGACACCGGCCGGTACGGCTTCCGGAAAAGGGAAGCATAATAGCCGGTATGTAGTATCAATATAGCGACTGACTCATGTTTCTGCCAACCTTCTCGTGCGCTTCGTCGAACAGTGTTATGCCGTGACGGTAAAGGTTCGAACTCCTCTTTGCGCGCTGCCAATTTTTACCCAACTTTCATACAGGGGTATAAACTCAAACAAACCAATTGCCAGCATCATGAAAACAGAATTGCATGTCACCGGTATGCGATGCACCGGCTGCGAACTTCTCGTCACCGAAGCGCTCGAGGAGATGGATGGAGTACAAAAGGCTCAGGCCTCCCATGAGACAGGGGTGATCAGTGTGGAATATGATGAAACAAAGGTCAATCTGGACTCGATCAGGGCGGTCATCGAAAGTCAGGGATTCAGTGTTTCGGCCTGAAACGAAAAAAGCCCCTGCGATGCAAGGGCTTTTTTATTTTTTCCTTTCGGAACGGTGCGGAGCTGACGGGGCTCGAACCCGCGACCTCCTACGTGACAGGCAGGCGCTCTAACCAGACTGAGCTACAGCTCCATTCCTGAATGGTTGACAAATGTAGCCAGCAGGGTTATTCTTTCCAAATATTTTTTTCACTTTTTGCTGCTTGTGCTGATATTTGCTGTATCGATATATGATTGAAGTGCGCTGAAGGCAGTAAAAGGATGAGGGTGAAATGCCGGGAGTTTTGTAACTTCTGCCGATATCAGCGGCAAGTCCCCTGAAAAAGGATACGCGTCATTTTGTAAATCCTAAAAAATTAAACGCATATGTCCGATTCCGACATTCGTAACTCGTTGACGATCACCGACAATCGCACCGGGAAGAGCTACGATCTTCCCATCGAGAATGGGACCATCCGCAGCATGGACCTGCGTCAGATCAAGGTTTCCGACGACGATTTCGGGCTTCTGGGGTACGATCCTGGTTATCTGAACACGGCTTCCTGCAAGAGCTCCATCACCTACATCGACGGCGATAAAGGCATTCTGCGCTACCGTGGTTATCCGATCGAACAGCTTGCCGAGAAGAGCACCTTTCTTGAGACCGCTTACCTGCTGATCAAGGGCGAGCTTCCCGACAAGGAGCGTCTTGCCGTCTGGACCTACAACATTCGCCATCATACCCTGGTCCACTCGAACCTGACCAAGTTCATGGATGGTTTCCGTTACGACGCCCATCCGATGGGCATTCTCGTCGGTACGGTCGGTGCCCTTTCGACCTTCTATCCCGACGCCAAGAATATTTCCGACGAAGAGTCCCGCAAGCTGCAGGTCAGAAGGCTTATCGGCAAGATTCCGACGATGGCTGCCATGAGCTTCCGCCACAGTCTCGGCCTGCCGTATGTACCGCCGGATATCGACCTCAGCTACACCGGCAACTTCCTCTCCATGATGTTCCGTATGATGGAGCGGACCTACAAGCCGAACCCGGTGCTCGAGAAAGCGCTCGACGTGCTCTTCATCCTGCATGCAGACCACGAACAGAACTGCTCTACCAACGCCGTGCGCTCGGTTGGCAGCTCGATGGTCGATCCCTACTCGGCAATCGCCGCAGGTTGCGCCGCTCTGTACGGCCCGCTGCACGGTGGTGCCAACGAGGCAGTGATTCACATGCTCAACGAGATCGGTTCGGTCAACAACATCCCTGAATTCATCAAGTCGGTGAAAAACGGCGAAGGCCGCCTGATGGGCTTTGGCCATCGCGTTTACAAGAACTACGACCCGCGCGCGAAAATCATTAAGGAGATCGCTTTCCAGGTGTTCGAGGAGACCGGAAAGAACCCGCTGCTCGATATCGCGATCGAACTGGAACGGATTGCGCTTGAAGACGAGTATTTCGTGAAGAGGAAACTCTATCCGAACGTCGACTTCTACTCCGGCCTCATCTATCAGGCAATGGGCTTCCCGACCGACATGTTCCCGGTGCTGTTCGCTATCGGCCGCACTCCCGGCTGGCTCGCCCAGTGGATCGAACACGTCAAGGACCCCGAGCAGAAGATCGCTCGCCCGAGGCAGGTCTACCTCGGCGAAGAGGAGAGGAACTTCGTGCCGATCGAAAAGCGTCCGAAACGCATCATCGACGAGCAGAAGTTCGGTATCTGCAGGCTTTGATCACTTGCCGGCCGGGTCTGCCACAGAGGGTGGGCCCGGTTCGGTTGTTTTTCTGAATTCATCCGATTGCCCATATGTCAGTCACACTCCAGGACGTCGCCTATATCGCAGAACTTGCCCGCCTCCGTTTTACCGAGGCCGAGCAGGAGAAGATGACCCGCGAGCTCAACATGATCCTGCATTACGTCGAGAAGCTCAACCAGGTCGATACCGAAGGCGTCGAGCCCCTCAGCAGCATTCACGACCAGTCGAACGTGCTTCGCGAGGATGTCGAGATTCCGTCGCTCTCCAACGCGCAGGCACTGAAGAACGCTCCTGATCATCAGGACCGCTTCTTCAAGGTTCCCAAAGTCATCGGTTGAATCCTGCATGGCGGCCATCACCCAGAAAGGAGACGGCGCATGTCTCTCCATCCGGGTCCAGCCCCGGTCGTCACGCAGCGGCGTTGCCGGTATGTACGGCGAAAGCATCCGGATCTGCCTGAAATCCGCACCGGTTGACGATGCCGCAAACCAGGAGTGCTGCCAGCTGCTGTCGAAGATTCTTGGCGTACCGAAGTCGAACGTCACAGTTCAATCCGGCCGTACGTCGCGCAGCAAGATCCTGAGGGTGGACGGGCTCACCGCCTCCGCTGTCGGGGAGATCCTCGCCCCATATCTCGAAACCTCCGTTCCTCCTGCACCATGAGGGTTGTCGTCCAGAGGGTCAGCCATGCCAGTGTCACGATTGGCGGCGAGCTCTGTTCAGAGATCGGCAAAGGGCTGCTGCTGCTGGTTGGTGTCGGTCGCCATGATGCAGAGGAAGACCTCTCCTGGATGAGCAGGAAAGTTTCGAACCTTCGCATTTTCGAGGATGGGGACGGCAAGATGAACCTGTCGGTAAAGGATATCGGCGGTTCGATTCTTGCGGTATCCCAGTTCACGCTCTATGCTGACGCCAGCAGGGGTAACCGTCCCGGTTTTTCCGAGGCTGCACCACCGGAGACGGCAAGTCCGCTCTTCGACCGTTTTGTCACAGAACTCCTCGAGGAGTCCGGTTGCACGGTCGGGACCGGCAGGTTCGGTGCCGATATGCAGGTATCGCTCCTGAACGACGGCCCTGTCACCATCATCCTCGAATCGCCCAAACGTACCTGATTCCGCATGAACGCAGTTATCGTCATACCCGCAAGGCTTTCATCGAGCCGTCTGAACGAGAAAATGCTCGCGGATCTGGAGGGAGCTCCTCTTATCGTGCGAACGTGGCAGCAGGCCATAAAGTCGCGCCTGGCATCGCGCGTTGTGGTCGCCACTGACAGTGACCGGATCGCCGGTGTGCTTCGTGACGCGGGAGCGGAGTTCGTCATGACCTCGCCTGACGCAGCCTGCGGTACCGACCGGATTGCCGAAGCCGCTGCGATTGTCGGTGGTGATGTGTTCGTGAACCTCCAGGGGGACGAGCCGCTCATCGATCCGGCAACGATCGATCTGGCCATCGAACCGTTTTTCCGTCAGGAGCCACCGCCGGACTGCACGACACTGGTCTTTCCCGTCGGACCGGATGAGCGTCAGGTGATCGACGACCCGCATGTGGTCAAAGCGGTGCTCAATACGAAAGGCGAAGCGTTGTATTTCTCCCGCAGTCCCATTCCGTATCGCCGCGAGCTGCTCGATACGACGAAGTTTTATCGCCATATCGGCCTCTACGCCTTCCGTGCCGATGTGCTTCGGGCATTCGTCACCCTGCCGCCATCCATGCTGGAGCGGGCCGAATCCCTCGAACAGTTGCGTCTGCTGGAGAATGGTTACCGGATCCAGTGCATCGAGACGACCGTCGATACGCCAGGTGTCAATACCGCGGAGGAGCTGGAAGAGGTGCGCAGGCTGTTCAGGAGCCGCTACCGTCCGTGATCTCGGCACTACGGTTGCCATCCTGAAACACGAGATCGACGCGTTCTCCGGCCGAGAGGCCTGAGGCCGACGTCACATATCCATCTTTACCCGATACCAGCGCAAAGCCGCGTTTCAGTACCCGTTTGACATCGAGCATGGCAAGTCGCCCTGCAGCCGCATCGAACAGCATCTCCCGCTGGCGGAGCTTGTCCGTAGTTGCTCTCAGGGCATCTTTCTCCAGCGTTGCGAGTCTCTCTTCGAACTGGCCGAGCATGAGCACGGGGCGGTTGAACGCATAACTGCTGCAGATGGAGTCCACCTGGAGCTGGGCTCCGGAGATCTTGCCCTCCATGAGGATCGCCTGTCGCCCGGCGAGGCTGTCGATGTGGCGCAGCAGCTCCTCACGGTCGGGAACGGCACGTTCGGCGGCGATGGAGGGCGTTCCGGCGCGAAGGTCGGCGACCATGTCGGCCACGCTGAGATCGGTTTCGTGACCGATGGCGCTGATGACGGGGATTGCCGAACGGTGAATCGCTTCCGCGACCGACTCGTCGTTGAAAGCCTGCAGATCCTCTGCCGATCCGCCTCCTCTGGCCAGGATGATCACCTCGGGCCGGTGCTCGGGAATGGGTGGATCATTGAAATAGTCGAGTGCGCGAATGACCGATTCGACAGCCCGGTCGCCCTGTACCTGTACGGGGTAGAGCAGAAGCGATGCTGCGGGGAATCGACGTGCGAAGACGTCGCTCATGTCCCTGATGACCGCTCCGGTCGGCGAGGTGATCATGCCGATGGTCCCGGGAATCCTGGGCAGAGGCTTTTTGCGGGCAGGGTCGAAGTAACCAGCTTTGGCCAGACGGGCAATGAGCTGCTCCAGCGCCTGCTGCTGGGCGCCTTCGCCGGTTCCCGAGATCGCGGTGCAGATGAGCTGGTAACGACCGGCGGGAGGGTACACTTCGAGACGTCCTTCGGCGATCACTTCGAGGCCATCTTTCAGTGTTATCGGAAAGCGGCTGCGCACGCTTTTCCAGATGACGGCGGGCAACTGTGCCTCGGCATCCTTGAGGGTGAGATAGACGTGACCCGAGCTGTGCTGTTTGCAGTTGGAGATTTCGCCCCTGACTCTGACGAAGGGGAACTGGCTTTCGAGTTCCTGTTTGATGGCTTTGGTCAGTTCGCTGACGCTCTGGGCAGTGGGTGTGCTCATGGGGTAGTCGATGGGCTTGCAGAATCTCGCCGTAACTGGCGCTTGTCCGGCAAAATACGGTTTTCCGGTCTCACTTCATGGCAGACGGTGACCAAGTGTTATATTCGGAATGGGTTTTTATCCACAATGCCTCATGAACGATATGGGTAGTCAAACGGCTTCGGAGATCCTCGCCGCTAACCTGGGAACCGACAGGGAGACGGCTCAACATCGCCTCGATGCATTCTCAGGCGTCATCATTGCCGAGCTGCTGGAAAAGGGGCGCCTGGCGGTCGATGGCCTCGGCACATTTTCGGTCGCTCATGATGGGCCTTCCCGTGAGATGACGCCCGAGGGGATGCGTGTTCTTCCGCCACGCAACAGGCTCGTCTTTGATGCGCGATCACCAGGTCTTGCGGAGTCGTTGGGCATCGTCACCAAACGTATGGGTATCGAAACGGAGGCGGCTAAATCGCTGGTGCTTGCGTTGGCCAGAACCTTCAATCACTGCCGGCAGCAGGGGGTCGATCTCAAATTGCGGGGGATCGGCGTTTTTCTGACCCAGCGTGACGGTACCTGGTTATTTTCGCCCGATGCGGCGATCGGTGAACTGCTCAACACGGCATATCATGGTCTTGAGGCCATTGCCATGCCTGATGGCGGAGGGATGACCGCAGGCGGAGTGAGCAATAAACTGAAATCGGCCGCGCTTGTCTTGGGAGTGCTGCTGGTTTGCCTTGGCGGTTATCTGGTGTTTCGGGCTACGCAGTCAGGTGATGCGAACCAGGTCTCACTGCCAGAAATAACTGCGCCAGCCTCCTCTGACGCAGCGAAGACCCTCCTTTATTCGCCCGGGAGCAGTTTTGCATCATCAGCTCAGACTGATTCACTTGTTCTCGGCAAAGGTCGCTTTACGGTTATCGCAGCCACATACAGCTCGTCGAAGGTGGCAAAATCCGAGGCGCACCGTCTTTCCGGTCTGGGGCTACGGATCATGATCTGGCCGGTTCGCGATGGTGGGCGCCGTTACTTCAGGCTTGTCACCGGCGACTTCGGCACTTATCGTTCGGCATACGACAGTCTGCGGGTAATGCCCGGAGGGCTGGTCAAAACTGCCTATATTCAGCAAGCTTACAAAAATGTCGTGATTTATGGGGAACATGGCCTGTAGCAAACTTCATCCGCAGTCGATGTGCCCGGCATTCGGCGGGCTTCGGGTACTTATGCGTATCGACGGAACCCAGGTCTGCATGGCCGCCGACCAGGGCTGCCTGTACGGTTTGACATTCGTGTCGCACTTTTATGTCGCCCGCCGTTCGATCGTTTCTCCGGAACTTATGAACGTCCAGATCTCCGGTGGCAGCATGATCGACGACCTGCGCAAGACGATCGAAAAGATAGCGGAGGACCCGTCGGTCCGGTTCATACCGGTGGTCAGCACCTGCGTGGCCGAAACGGCTGGTATCGCCGAAGAGCTGCTTCCGAAAAAGGTCGGCAATGCTGAAGTGCTGCTCGTCAGGCTTCCCGCGTTTCAGATCAGGACCCATCCAGAAGCCAAGGATGTGGCTGTATCCTCACTCGTCAAACGTTTCGGAGCATTCGACCAGCCCAGGAAAGAGAAGTCGCTCGTGGTGCTTGGCGAGATCTTCCCGGTCGATGCCATGATGATCGGCGGAATCCTGCAGAAGATCGGCGTGCAGTCGGTGGTGACCCTTCCGGGAGCCGATCTCGACGACTACGTCCAGGCAGGTCGTGCAGCGGCCTGTGCGGTGCTCCATCCCTTTTACGAACGTTCGGCATCGCTGTTCGAGTCTGCCGGCGTGAAGATCGTCAAAGGCAATCCCATTGGGGCCAACGCCACCGCTCAGTGGATCGAACGCATCGGCGAGGCCCTCGACCTCGATCCTGAAACCGTCCGGCAGGTTGCCGAAGAGGAGCGGCAGAAAGCGAAGGCTGTTTTCTCGGGTTTCAGCCATCTGACAGGATCGGTCATCGTCGCCGGTTACGAAGGCAACGAGCTGCCCCTGGTGCGCCTGCTGCTCGAAGCCGGGCTCGACGTTCCCTACGCCTCGACCTCGATCGCCCGCACACCGCTCGGGGAGGAGGACCATCAGTTGCTGACCATGCTCGGCACCGAAGTCAAGTACCGGAAGTACCTCGAGGATGACGAAGAGGCCGTGCTGAAGTATCGTCCCGACCTGGTCATCGGTACCACCGCGCTCGACAGCTTCGCCAAGGAGCAGGGCATCCCGGCCATCTACTACACCAACAACATCTCGTCACGTCCGATCTTTTTCGCCTCCGGCGCCGCATCGGTGCTCGGCATGATCGCTGGCCTGATCGGGAAGAAGGATGTGTATAAGCGGATGAAAGAATATTTCCTGCAGGCCGACTGACCTGTTCCGGGACCCGATTGCTGCGTTGGGCGGTGCTCGAAATCCTCACGTACTGCGTGTACGCTCCGGTTTCTGCGCTCCGTCCGCCTTGCACTCGGTCCCCTCACGACGGTCAGTCGACCTGCGAAGCTTTGCAGGGGGGGGATTCTGTTTACCCCGGTCTCAAGGCCGGGGCAAGTTTATTACTCAAGCGAATTTAGATCACGACGAACGATAGCTTGCGCTGTTATGAGGCTGTCTCAGAAGGTATTTACATATGTATTTTTCGTTTGTTCCTGAATGTCATCCTGAATGAAGTGAAGGATCCAGAATATTTAGGAAAACTTCATAAGCGATAGATATATAAAGCCTTACGAGATGCTGATGGATTCTTCGCCCGACTGTGTCAGACTCAGAATGACAGAAAAAGTGAACGAATTGGCGTCAGTAAGCGGCTCTGTTGGCGCTTTTGAGACAGCCTCATCCAGAAGTCCTTTCTTGGCATGAAGATGGATCCTTCGCTTCGTTCAGGATGACAGATCGTGTCCTGAGCTCCATCCACCTTTCCCTCGACTCGCATACTCACTTCTTTGAATGCGAACTCAATCCGAAAATACTGCATATCTATCGCGATAGCATTGACTTATCGCGGGTAATGCGCTAAATTGCTTCAGTAGTACTGTTGATTGTTCAGTTGGCATTGTCATTGAAGCAACCCAAGGCATGGCTACCCGGATTAAAGTCGAACAGACGCCGACCTCTTTCCAGACGGGAAATCCCCGCCTCTATGGACAGCTTTTCCAAGCACCCCATTCGTTGAACGACACTCACCATTCGGAATTGCCTGATATCCTTACGGTTCAGGATTTATCACCCTATTCTAATATCAGAACCACAATGACCTATACCCATGTTCTCAATCGTAGACCGTCTGGTGCTCGCAGTCCAGTTGACGGGCTGTGAGCAGTGTTCTTATGCCGATCCATATAAGAAGCATAAATAAATCATAAGGCGAAGATTAACTCATATTATTGAATGATCTTAACAGTTATTTCACCGGTGTTTTGATTGCATCTTATATGGGTTGTAATTCAAAAATCCGCAGTTTATGCGGATCAGTCTAAACATTGTTAGGTGTAAAGAGATGACCGGAGCCAAATGAACCTGATTAGACCAAGATTAACTGACTTTCATGGGATACATAAAAGCCAGTCTGATATTGACTTTGCAATTCAATTCTTTGACGAAGACATTCCTCTTTATGTTGATCCGTTTTTGCTATGGAAATCACCATCTCAACAAGACCAGGCGCTACATACGGCGATAACAAATTCATTTAACCACCTAAACTACTTGATCAAGAAAAATCGAACAGATGATGCAATTGCAACGCTAATCGCAATATCTGAATGCCAAGAAGTCGGTCTTGGAGTATCGAAAACACGAAAAGGCGTAAAAATAGGGCAAGGCCAAGCCGAACAAATTTTACAGCTTTTTCGCGATATTCCAGAGTATAGTCAATTCGGCTTCACTCATTTTGAAGTAATACAGCTGTATATATCTGGAGTTTCAAAAGACAGAATAAGTGACATAGCATGCAGCTATATCAAGTCATTTTTGATTGATTACACAATTGAGCAGTGCGAGTCGCTCGCCATTCCGATTGAAGGTGTTATTCTGGATTCAATTTACAATTACAAAAACAATGCTCTAGATTTTAATCAGAAGGTTAACCTGCCAATTAATCCAATCAACAAAGAACCCATCATATTCACCCCAAAACGGTGGTTACGATTTAACCCATGGATTAATTTTGAGGACTATTTTCAGTCATATTGCCCGCGAGACGAAATTATTAACCCTAACGAGCCTCAAGAACGGGTGAAGGTTTTAAATTATAACCGTGACCATTATGGGGTGGTGCAAGGGTATATTGAATACAAGACGCGAAATATCGATGACTGCACCAATGATCCATTGTTTAGTCAGATTCCCACTTTATCGGCAAAAAGAAAACTGGATCAGCTTACCAAGCTTCCTACTGGAAAAGAAGATGGGTCTGATCTCAAGTATGAGGAGTTGTCCGCAAGTCTGCTATCGTCTATATTTTATCCACACCTAGATTTCGCACAAACACAAAGTCGAACAGAGTCGGGCAGACACATTAGGGATCTTATCTTTTACAACAATAGAGACGTGGATTTCCTTGATGAGATATTTTCGGACTATGGGAATAGACAGCTTGTTATTGAGATGAAAAACGTCAAAACAATAGAGCGTGATCACATAAACCAGTTAAACCGTTACTTGCAATCGGGGCTTGGTAACTTTGGTGTATTTCTGACAAGGCACGAACTCCCAAAGGCAATGTATCAAAATACCATTGATTTATGGTCATCCCAGAGAAAGTGCATAATCGCATTAACCGATGAAGACCTTAAGTTAATGGTTCAAGTTTACGAAAGTAAGCAAAGGGCTCCGATTGAGGTTTTAAAGAAGAAATACGTTGAGTTCAGAAGAAGCTGCCCATCTTGAAGGAGAAATCGTGAATAAATCCGATGTTGACAGATTTGAAAAACTCTCTGGGCAATTGATAAGCGTCTATGAAGAGATGTCGCTGTTGTCCAAGAAGAACCCAAACGATGCTGTAAATAAATTTAAGCTCAAGTTCGTCAACCGGCTCATTGTGGAAAGCAACGGGTTCTTGTTGGCAAAATATCGCCCCTTTGAAGAATTTGACTCCTTTGAGGAGGACGACATTCCACACACCAGCGATGTCGTTTTTATATTATCGCAGTATCTTCAATGTTTTGAGAAGCTTAGGGCTGATAATGTTGTTCTGGAGTATGGTTCTTGGTTCTGGAAAGTTGAAGGGGATGAGCACGATAATGTCGATGAAGATGGGATGATAAAGATACGCACAGTAAAACCGAAGAAGCTGAAGGATTAGCGATGAAAGCAGGCAAGGCAACTACAACACTGGATAAAGCGGCAACGCATGATACAACGATGCCGCTGTTAAATTCTATGTATTCGGAATTTAAAGAGCTGTCGAAGAAAAAGCCCGATGCTGCCGTTAGCAAAAGCAAGATAAATATTGCGAACAGGCTTCTAACTAGAGTGAGAACAGTTCTGGATGACGAGGAGTCAATAGATTTTTTAGATCTTCTTGATGAGGATGACGTTCCTCAAGTAAGTGACGTTACGTTGATCTTGTCGCAATATGTGGCCGCGATGGAGTCATTTCATGAGAAGCATCATGGCTGGGATGGCCTAGTACACCGATGGTTTACTTGAATACACCTAAAAATCACATGCACTCGGACAGCAAAAAGTGGCGCTCGTCTCTCGCTATGCTTTTGGGGGAGCAGCGGGGGGGAGCAGCGGGACGCTATGAAAGCGCCGATGAAAACCGGCGAAGAGTAGAGAATGAAAGAGTCTTACATGAAAGGAATAACCACCCATCATGGCCCCAAGTCATGCCTCGACTACCAGCAATGGAGTGGGGAAGC
>JAAXWP010000044.1 GCA_013334925.1 Chlorobiaceae bacterium | reverse complement strand
TCACGGCAATTCTTGGCAATATCGACCTGGTCCTCCACGATGTACCACCTTCGGAACCATATGTCGAACAGCTCACGGAGATCCGCCAGACGGCCCTGCGCTCGGCGGAACTGACCAGACAGCTCCTCGGATTTGCCCGAAAACAGGCCGTGGTACCCAAGGTGGTCGACATGAACCGCGAAATCGAAGCGATGATGCCAATGCTGACCCGGCTCGTCGGCAAAAATATCAGCTTCGAATGGCACCCTGGACAGATCTCCTCGCTTGTGTTCATCGACCCCTCCCAGCTCGACCAGATCCTGACGAACCTGTGCGTGAATGCACGCGACGCGATTGCAGGCACGGGCAGGATCATGATCGAGACCGATGTCGTCAGAGTCATGAAAAGAGAGTGCACCGGAGGACACATCTGCCAGATGCCCGGCAACTATATCCGCCTGTCGGTCACAGATACCGGCAGCGGTATAGCCCGTGAGACGCTACCGCATATCTTCGAACCATTCTTCACGACCAAAGAAGCCGGCAAAGGAACAGGCCTCGGACTGTCCACGGTATACGGAATCGTCAAGCAGAACCACGGGTACATCGAGTGCACCAGCACCGGGAATGAAGGAACGAACTTCACGATCTACTTCATGCAGCATGCCGGTGACGCCACCACGTCCCAGATCGCAGGAGCCACACCCGATAAAACCGACATCCAGAAAACCATATTGCTGGTCGAGGACGAAGCAGAAATTCTCAGCCTGGTCACCAGCATCCTCGAAAAGAAAGGATACCGGGTACTCAGCGCGGCTGATGCTGAAAAAGCCATCCGGATTGCTTCGGACTCACCGGAGCGGATCGACCTCCTGCTTACCGACATACGGTTGCCCGGAATGAATGGGGTGGAACTGAGCAAACACCTGGAATCGAGGCTTCCCAATCTGAAAACCCTCTTCATGTCAGCCTATGCCGAAGGCATGATCGACTCCCTTTCCGTAAACGGCCACAAGGTCAACCTCATAGCCAAACCGTTCACGATCAAGGACCTGCTCGCAGCGGTTCAGCAAGCTCTGGCTCCGACATGTAGCGTTGTTTCCGGAAAACAGGTCTGATTGGCCGAATTCCCCGTCATTAATGTCTATGTGAGTCGTCACAGAACTCAAACCACGAGACCGGCATGGCACGGAATGACCTGTAAAGGAAGCCATTGCCTGAACTGCTCGACAGCCTCCTGACCAGTGCAATGGCAGGGTATAATTCGGCCGATATCATAACTGGCGAGGGCATCGATAGTCCTGTCGACCCGGTCGGCAGTGGCCGTAGAGAGATGGAATCCCCCCAGCAATGTTGCGATACGGCGCTCGCCGGTAAACGCAATGATGTGATCCAGCGTGTTAACGATGCCTGAATGGCAGCACCCGGTAACCACAACGAGCCCATCGGAAGTCTCGATCCAGAGCGACATGTCGTCCTCGATCGGATCGGGAACACGACCTTCGGTGTCGAGGAAAAAGGGGCCGCCAGGATCTTCGAAAGTGCTCAGTCGCGGCACGCTGCCGGTAACACCGATCCCGTCGGCAATCATCGTCGCTTCACCGGTTCTGATCACGCGCTCCGGAGGCAGTGCAGCCAGCGCCGCTTTCGATGCGGCAGGCATCATGGTAGGCTTCGCCACGCCAGCCCGGAGGCTCCAACGATCGGTAATCGCTCCGGGATGGTGAATTACTTTTGCATCAGGAGCGAATGCAAGCGCTTCGGCGACACTCCCGGTATGGTCGTAATGGCCATGGCTGAGCACCAGCAAGGTTGTCGCAGACAGGTCAATACCAAGAGCGCTGCAGTTGGCCATGAACGCATCTCCCTTGCCTGTATCGAAAAGAATCCTTTCCCCGACCGCTTCTATCCACACCGACAGCCCGTGTTCACCGCAAAGCCCTTCAGGAGCGGTATTGTCAACGATGATCCGCATTCGGATCTCCCTGGCCGTCAGCATGGCAGATACAGATATGTTCCAGGCCTTCTCATCCGGCGCAATTACTGATCAATGCTATCACTGAAATGATCGATCACAACGATGTTCTCCATTCAGCCTGCCGATTCCAGCGCTGCTATACGGGACTCAAGCGGAGGATGGCTGCTGAACAGTGCCATCATGCCACCACCGGCAATTCCACTGGCAGCCATCTCCTTTGGCAATTCACCGGCCTGAAGGTTGCCCAGCGCACGCAAGGCATCGATCATCGGGCGCCGATCGCCCATCAGCACTGAGGCCCCCGCATCAGCACGGTATTCACGCTTGCGGGAAAAAAACATGACCACGATGCTGGCGAGGATGCCAAACATGATTTCAAACACAAAACTGCTGATCATATAACCTATACCCGGACCAGCGGACTCATCTTCGTCCCTTCGGAGAAAGCTGTCGACCAGATAGGCAAGGACACGCGACAGAAAAATCACAAAAGTGTTGACCACTCCCTGTATCAGGGTCAGGGTCACCATATCGCCATTCTGGATGTGGGCAACTTCATGAGCGAGCACTGCCTCAACCTGCTTTCGATTCATACTGTGCAGCAATCCGGTCGAAACGGCCACGAGCGATCTTGACTTGCTGGGACCGGTGGCAAAAGCATTCGCGTCGCCATCATAAATAGCCACTTCTGGCATCGGCAAACCGGCTTTGGTGGAAAGCTGCTTCACGGTGTCCACAAGCCATGACTCGTCCTGGTTGGCAGGTTGCACGATCACTCGTGCGCCGGTGCTCCATTTTGCCATGGTTTTTGACATCATGAGCGAAATAAAGGAACCTCCAAACCCGATCAGGGCAGCAAATGCCAACAGCATGCCCAGATCCAATCCATTGCTGGTCAAAAATCGGTCGACACCAAGAACACGGGCACTGATCGACAAAAGAAACAGAACCGCGAAATTGGTCAGCAAAAAAAGAATTATTCGCTTCATCTAAGGTCTATCTGGTTTTCAAATGTTTAATCATCAGCAAATTGCAGGGACCCCGTTTTCCGGTTCCTGTTCGATACCTCCGTAACAAATTCCAGGCATCTCGACTCAGCAGAGAGCAATAATCCTGAAATTTGCCTGACATCTTCCCCTGCAATCCGAGTAAAATGTACGAATTCAGCACATCTTCTGCATCAGTTTACAGCAAGAACCTTATGGACTAATAAGTCCCGGAGACACAACAGTCCAAGGTCTGTCACTCTTAATGAAACGAGGCGGAATGAAAGACACATCTGATTTTATAATAATGAAATATGGCTGAGTCTGTCTCGGCAGCAAAACCGGGGCTGTTACCTCGTTATGCAAAAGCGGGTTTTTACCGGGTAAAAGGCCATGAAAAGCCCTGTCAGCTGTAAAAAAAGTCATTTTTAAAGGAGGGCGGGTATTCCAGTCCGCCATTGAATGGCGGAAAGTAATGAGCGCCCCCCTTAACGGGTAGTCAACCAGGCTGCTGAGACAGCCTCATGGCATTAACGTATGGGTGACGCTGAAATATTGTCGCGTTTGATCGCTGATGTAATAACGATACCGAACGATGATCTGAAGTTTAGTTTGTTGTGAATGTCCCCTTCTTTCCTCTCAACTGTTGTTCCTATGTGCAGGTCCGCTTGAAGGTGAACATTCGGGACAGCTTCCCGGCAACTGATGAGCCTGATCTCTTCATGGTACTGCAAACAATCGAGGAGGCAGGTCAAGATTCGGGATGTGAATGACAAGTAACGTTCAGTTCCTGATTTTCCTGTTCAGGGTTGTGCTTGCCTTCCGAGACATCCGACCGTCCGAGTGTGGTCGGGATCGATCAGGGCTGTCTGCAAGCCGGAAAGCCTGACAACATCATCCCTCAGATTTTTGTTACCGTCACTTGCTTTTAACGGCGTCACCGTTCACGCTGCAACATCTTCCTGTGTACACATGATGACGCACCCTGCGGTTTGCCTTTTATTGCCAATATTCATATATCTATCATAATCCGATACACTCATCACGCGCAATTGGCTTAAGAGTATGCCGGATTTCTGTTCATTGGCAGTGTACCGGTTCATCCTCCATAAACCTCATCACACAAACCTATGCGCAACAACCTCCTCCTGATCGCCAGAGTGCTCATACTTGGCACTGTTCTCACTGGCTGCTGGGAAAAACCGGTTCCACCAAACCACCCGCCAGCACAGCGACCTCATGTTGGTGCCTGGACAGGAGACCTCTGGGTATTTCATTCAGGCTCAAACACCCAGGTTCGACCGGCCGCTTGGGTATTCAATCCCGACGGTTCCTTTATGAAATACCGGTTCGAGTACAGCGTATACATCCCTGACAGCAACAACTTCGGCAACGCCACCTCTTACAACTATCCACCGGCACAGGCAGGAGTCAACGGGCAATGGATTCCGATCGCAAGAGGGACCTATTCAATCGATTACAGACAGGACCCGATCGTGCTCACCCTGGTTGCGCGAGGCAATGAAGGTCAGACCCAGGGAGGAGTGGGCTTCCTGAGGTTTGCCGACGCGAACACCATGTTTGTTGCACTGGGCAGACCGGTGCTGGTTCTCGATGAAAGCCATGGTGCGCAACGCTGGACAAGGGCCAATATTCGTGAGTTTCCACGCTAACAGGGCGCCAAAGCAAAGAGGCTGACTCAGCATCAAAACCGAGTCAGCCTCTTTCCCTGGGAACGCCGGGCTCCGGCGATTAAAGATCTCCATTCCTGACAGACCATCTTGTCATTCTGATCACGACTTGTCGGGAGAAGAATCCATAACCTCTACCATGAAAAAAAGATGGATCCTTCACTTCGTTCAGGATGACACTTATTGACGCCGGAAACGACAGGCTCCTGCTGTTTCATATCGTGTACTGAGCACTGTCTGACAGGAGCAATGATATCGCCCCGGTCCCCTTCCAAACGGCGCTCAGAGTTTGATCATGCCACGAAACATATTCATCCAGCGTTTCGTCACCACAGGCTTCGACCCCATGCCACTTAAGGCCGGAAGTGCACTTGGGACACTGCCTTCAGCACGGTCGAACGCAGCAATCCTCGATAAAGGCCTTGTCAGATCGTTCGCAGATGCGCTCAACACGCAGGGTTTCGGTTTCGGACTAAACCCGGCGAGCCTGTCGGAAGAACTGCTTGCTACGCAAGGTTTCGGTTTCGGGCTGAAGCTGGCAGGATTATCAACCAGACCGCTTGAAACATAAGGTTTCGGTTTAGGACTGAAACTGGCAGTCGCTTCTGAAACACCACCTGCCACACAAGGCTTCGGCTTCGGGCTGAAGCTGTTGTGAGTAGCCCGTTGCATCTTTTTTTCAGCATCCATTGTCTGTGTCATGGCAACCTCCGGAATAAAGGGTTTATGCTCAGATAATTTCAGGGACCAATAAACGATAAAGGGAGAATGGCTGGCACGTCAAACTTGCGCGTTTATAAAGCTACCACATTTCACCGAAGCCTGGAAACAGAGAACGGTGACTCAAACAACAACTTTTTATTGCTATTAATTATTTACATTAATATTAATAATAAACTCTGTGTCAATTATTTTTATCAATACTCAGCATACAATGCCGGATGACAAATTGAAACAGCTTGGCGAACGCTTACGACAAGCCAGAATCGCACGTCACGAGATGCAGCAGCATTTCGCTGATCGTCTCGGTTTGAGCCGCCCGACACTCGGCAAAATGGAGTCTGGAGATCCCGGTGTAAGCATCGGAGCCTGGATGAAAGCATTGCGACTCCTTGAAAGGACCAATGAGCTTGATCTGCTGCTCTCATCAGCGGAGAACCTGTTCGAGAAGTATGAACAGGCAACAACGCCTCAACGCAGACGGGCATCCAGGAAACGCCCATGATCAGGAAAATCACGATCAGCGAACGTACAACGGGAAAACTATTACCTGTCGGTGAGCTTGTCAGCGAAATCAATGACGCGGGACGCGCCCGATGCCAGTTCCGCTATCTGGACCAGTTCCTCGTACGTGACGATGCCTTTGCACTCGACCCGGTCTCACTCCCCCTCAGGAGCGACATATTCACGGCGGATCGGAAAGTACTGTTCGATGCCCTGGAAGACAGCCTGCCGGATGACTGGGGCAGAAAGCTGCTGATACGCCGGCATAACCTGCAGAAAGGGGAACAGGACCCTGCCAGTTTACTTGAAGCACTTGGCGCTGAAGGCCTTGGAGCGCTCTCGTTCATTGGAGATGCGAAGAAACGTCAAAAGAGGCAACCGGGCCTCGAAGCATCGATGATGGACCTGGATCTGCTGAACGAGGCAATTGAGCGTTACGAACGTGGAGATCAGACAAATCCCGAGCTCTCGCTTCTGCTCAGCGCCGGAAGTTCTCCCGGTGGAGCCCGGCCTAAAGTTCTGGTGTTCAACAAGCCGTCCGGGGAACATCATCTGGCCAAATTCCCAAGCATCAAGGATACGGTTGATGTCGTCAGGATAGAGGGCGCAACCATGTCGCTTGCAGCAAAAGCCGGATTGAACACTGCACCTTCCCGCGTTATGGTATGCGCGAATAAACCGGTCCTGCTGGTGCAGCGCTTCGACCTGATGCCTGACGGGCGACGACGACATATGATCAGTTTTCGAAGCCTGCTTCGTGCAGAATCGTACTACGTCAGCAGCTATGGCGAACTGCACGCTATGGTTCGCAAGTACAGCGACAAACCGGCAAAAGATGCTGAGCAACTTTTCCGACAGATGGTCTTCAATGCCCTGACAGGCAATACCGATGACCACCTGAAAAACTTCTGGATGGTTTATGGTCATGGAGAAGGTTGGCGGTTATCTCCAGCGTTTGATCTTGTTCCGAACATCGCTCAGCGTTCCGAGCATGTCCTGCACATCGATCTCGATCCCATCCATCCGGGAAAATCGGCACTGGTCAAGCTAGGTCGGTCATGGGGCGTCAGCGGTGTCAAGTCGGTTGTCGATGAACTCTACACTGCCGTAGCAGGATGGAGAGCGGAGTTCTCCGAGGCTGGCGTGACCGGAAACGATATCGAAAGATTCAGGGAGATAGACGAACACCTCCTCAAGTAGTTTCAGAGCCTTTCGAAATCGATGTACCCGAGTTCCACATCTACCAGGACAAGTTTCACCCTGATCTTCTGGCCAACCCTGATTTTCCCGATCTTCTTGATCAGGCGACCCTCCACCTGAGGGTTCAATATTCTCACCCACGAACTCCGTTCCGAATGCCCTGATACGATGGCATCGAAATGCTGACCGATCATCGTCTCCAGCAACAAGGCGGCTTCAGACTTGCGTACACGCCGCTCCACCTTGCGGGCGGCATCTTCCTGGCGGGTGCAATGCACGGCAAGATTCTCCAGCTCATCGACGCCATATGGGGTTGGACTGTTGGAAAGAATTGCCTTGATCATCCGCAAGGTGATCAGGTCAGGGTAACGCCGGTTCGGGGCCGTCGAATGAGTATAATCACGCTCAGCGAGGCCAAAATGTCCAATAGCCTCCTGACCAGGTAGTTCCAGGACATATTCCCCAGCACCCATGAGTTTGATGATGGTCAGGGAAAGGTCCGGAAACCGTAACGGATCTGCCCGATGCCGTTCAGCGAGAAAACCTTCGAGCGCTTTCGAGTCGGGTTCCGAAGGCAAGGCATAGCCGTATTCACTCGCCTCCAGTACAATCTGCCGCCATCGTTCAGGAGACCTGACAACCCTGCGAATCGAAGGAACCCCTTTGTCAGCCAGAAATTTTGCGGTGCAGGCATTGGTCACAATCATGAACTCCTCGATCAGCTGGCGAGCCCGATTCTTCTCCTGCTGCCTGATTTCGATAACGCGATCGCCCTCGAAAACTGCATGCGGCTGAAATGTCTCGAACTCCAGAGAGCCATTGGTATGCCTGTTCAGCTTTAATTTTTGGGCCACACCATCCTGAATGCGCAACTGCTCGTCCATCCCCGGAACCGCCTTTGCGGCCGTAGGCAGTTCCCCACGCCCCTCAATCCATGCAGCAACGGAATCATATGCGAGCTTCGCTTTGTTCCTCACCCACGCACGTTCGACCGTCGAGTTCATCAACACACCATGCTCGTCTATCTTCATGATGGTGACCACTGCAAGCCGTTTCTGGTCAGGATTCAGTGAGGTCAGGTCCGTCGAAAGACGCAACGGCAGCATCGGGAATACCTGTGCCGACGTGTACACCGAAGTGGTATTTTTACGCGCATGGTCATCTACGGGCGACCCTTTTTTCACCAGGGTGTCCACATCGGCGATAGCCACATAGATGATGACCGACCGGTCGTCCTGTACTGCACATGCCGTCAGCTGATCCAGATCGCGCGAGTCATCATTGTCGATAGAACACCAGAGCAAAGAGGTAAGATCAAGAAGATCCGGCCCATCCTCATTGCCGGGGCCATCGATATCCGCCATCTGTTGCTCGACCTGACGCGAAAATTCCGGATCCAATCCGTTAAGCAGCATGGCATCGATAGCGATAGCCACGATATCCGACTTGCCAAACCTCCTGTACATATGCACTCCTTGACTGTTGATGACAGAAACGAATTTCGTGAACTCCGGCCATCAGGAGCAAAAGGCAAGATTGCTGCACCTCACAACTCCCATGTTTCCCTCAACAACTGCGCTCGTTTACTCGTTTTCACCGATGGAACTTTTCTCCACATGAAGTTGCAATACATGAGTGCACAAATTGGCCCACCCCTCTCTCAAGTGCTCTTCCAATAGCCCCGGGCTTCAGCCCTGGAATAACAGACAAAAAAAATCAACTGGGCTTCAGCCCAACCTCTTCAACGGCCTCCACCGGGTTTCAACCCGGCTACCATCGCAACAACACCATTTCCTGCAGCAAATTGGCTCACATCCTGAACCATCCCCTCTCTCAAGTGCTCTTCCAATTGCCCCGGGCTTCAGCCCGGGGACACAATCCCCAATAAACTGATTCGGGCTTCAGCCCAACCTCTTCAACGGCCTCCGCCGGTTTTCAACCCTGCTTCCATAGCAACAACACCATTTCCTGCAGCAAATTGGCTCACAACCTGAACCATCCCCTCTCTCAAGTGCTCTTCCAATAGCCCCGGGCTTCAGCCCGGGGACACAATCCCCAATAAACTGATTCGGGCTTCAGCCCAACCTCTTCAACGGCCTCCGCCGGGTTTCAACCCGGCTTCCATAGCATCAACACCCTTTCCTGCAACGAATTGGCTCACATACTGAACCATCCCCTCTCTCAAGTGCTCTTCCAATAGCCCTGGGCTTCAGCCCGGAGACACAATCCCCAATAAACTGATTCGGGCTTCAGCCCAACCTCTTCAACGGCCTCCACCGGGTTTCAACCCGGCTTCCATTTTTCTCCCGCCTGATTATTTTTGCTATATTACGCTAAACAATTGTTACAAAAATTGTTAAACAAGCGCTCGATCGTCGGTAAATGAAACATGTCGTCATCATCGGCGGCGGATTTGCGGGTCTCAATGTTGCCAAAGAGTTAGGCAACCGTAAAGAGGTCCGGGTCACGCTCCTCGACAAGCACAACTTCCACCTGTTCCAGCCACTTCTTTACCAGGTCGCAATGGCGGCGCTCAATGCGGGTGAAATCGCCTACCCGTTACGCATGATGCTGTCGAAGTACAAGAACGTCACCGTCCTCAAAGGCATCGTCAAGACCGTCGATCCCGTCACCAGAACCATCTTCACCGATTTTGGAGAACTCAGCTACGACACTCTTGTCATGGCCTGCGGCACGAAGCACCACTACTTCGGCCACAACGAATGGGAGGAGTTCGCCCCCGGCCTCAAAACGATCGCCCAGGCCGCCGAAATCCGCAGACGGGTCATGGAAGCGTATGAAAACGCCGAGCGTTCACTGGATCCTGAAGAAAAAAAGAAGCTGCTGACCTTCGTCATCGTCGGAGGTGGCCCCACCGGCGTCGAGCTTGCCGGCTCGATCGGCGAGATGAGCCGCCACTATCTGTCGAAATATTTCAAGAACATCGACCCGACCCAGATACGGATCTATATCGCCCATTCGGCACCGCGCATCCTGCAGACATTCTCTCCCGAGCTTTCCGCCAAAGCCACCGAAGCACTCGCCAAGCTTGGCGTGGAGGTGCTGAGTTGCTGTGTGGTTACGAAAATCGATGAAAACGGCGTGCAGATCGGCACCGGCAGAATCGATGCTGGCACCGTGCTGTGGGCCGCTGGAGTCAGGGCGACCAGCATCGGCAAAACCATAGGATTCGAGACCGACAGATCCGGAAGGATCATCGTTGGCCAGGACTTGAGCGTCCCCGGCAATCCCGATGTTTTCATCGGAGGAGACCAGGCGCATTTCGAACTGCCCGACGGATCCATCCTGCCGGGGCTCGCATCGGTCGCCCTTCAGGAAGGCCAGGCAATCGGCAGGAACATTCTCAACGATATCCAGGGCAAACCCCGCAAACCATTCGTCTATAACGATAAAGGCCAGATGGCCACTATCGGGAAAAACATCGCCATAGCCGAACGTGGGAACGTCAGGCTGTCGGGACTGCCCGCCTGGATCATCTGGCTCGCGGTGCACCTTTATTACCTCAGCGGCGCCAAACACCGCCTTTTCGTCCTGCTGCAATGGGGCTGGTCGTACTTCACCTTCGGTCATGGCGCACGAATCGTCAACAAGGAGTGGCGGTTTTATCCCACCGTTCCCGAAAAAGCCGAACCTGCCGAGAAAGAGGAGCTGGTTGCCGATCAGGCCTGCCTGATCACAAACGCCGATCCATCCGGAAGAGGCCCCAATAATCCTGCCGCTTCGTCACGCACGGACTGAACAGGATTTGCGATCTCAAGAGCTCTTACAATAGCCCCTGACTTCAGTCGGGGGTCCAAATCCCCTCCTCATTACCGGGGGCTTCAGCCCAACCTCTTTAATGGTCTCCACCGGGGTTCAACCCGGCTTCCATCGCACCAGCGAATCGAACACCGCCAGTCATAAAGGTCATCTACGTCCCTCAGATAGATACCGGCAAAACCAGCCGGAATCCTCGAAAATCATTCACCGCTTTCGGCACCACAAACGAGCGTTGCGAGGCGCGGAAGACAAACTTGTCGGGGTAACGCCAGCAGCCTCCCCGTTCCTGGCGAAGCGCGTTGTCACCATCGTCCACGCGTCCTGAATTGCCCTCCCCTTCTCGAATCGAGCACCACTCCATGACGTTGCCGCTCTGGTTCCAGGTACCGTAGCCCGAAACGCCTTCTGGGTAGGCAAACACCGGAGCGACGGAGTCTTCGCCCTTATTGTTGCGATTCCGGCAGTTGTTTTCGTCCCATCGGTCGCCCCACGGGTAGATCAATCCTTCCGGGCCTCGCGCTGCCTTTTCCCACTCCGCTTCGTTGGGCAGGCGGCACCCGGCCCAGTGAGCATAGGCGTCTGCGTCGTCCCAATTGATAAGTACCACCGGGTAGTCGTCAAACTCCTCGGGGCACCCCTCTTCTCGCCAGAACGAAAGCGAGTCTATGCGTGCGCCGATGTTGGGAGGCTGGTGGCCGGTAGCTTTGACGAAGGCCCTGTACTGACGGTTGGTTACGGCATAGACCGAGATGTAGAACGCATCGAGGTGCACAACGGTTTGCGGACTCTCCTTGTCGAGGTCGTCGCCCATCATGAAGCGGCCCGAGGGCACCAGCACCATCGGAGAGCCGTCCTGCTCGTTGACGATCACCGGCGGCAGTGCATCTTCGGACGGACGCATCGCACGGCTTCTGAGTTCGGAAAGCGTGTCGTTTGACCTCATCATGACTCCGGTTTATGTGTGTGTTTCGCGCCCGCTTCGCAGGAGGCGTTACGAACCTGGCCATTTCTGACCATCTCCCGCAGCCCGTCGATAACCGGCTGGTGCGAGGCCGAAAGCGGCACCATGGCGCGGGCGGCGTCAAGCAGATCCTCGGTCTCGATCTCCCGTCGATTGTCGCGAAAGGCGGGAAACATGGCTTCGTTGACCAGCGCCTGCAGCTCCGCTCCGACAAACCCATCGGTGGCCGAGGCGACCGCGTTAAGGTCGAATCGGTGCGAAAGCATCGTGTAGCCGCGCTCCTTGAGATGCACTTCGAGGATGTTGACCCGCTCAGAGTGGGTCGGCAGGTCGAGGAAAAAGACCTCGTCGAACCGCCCCTTGCGCAGCAGCTCGGGCGGCAGTCGATCGACGTTGTTGGCCGTGGCAAAGACGAATACCGGCGCCGTTTTCTCCTGCATCCAGGTCAGGAAGGTCGCAAACACGCGGCTTGCGGTGCCGCTGTCGCCGACCGATCCTGCGAACGCTTTTTCGATCTCGTCAACCCACAACACGCAGGGCGCGATCACCTCGGCAATGCGAATCGCTTCGCGGATATTCTGTTCACTTGACCCGAGCAGGCCGCTGAAGATCGCACCCACATCCATGCGGAGCAGCGTCATGCCCCAGTGCCCGGCGGTGACCTTGGCGCAGAGGCTTTTGCCGGTACCGGGAATGCCGATAAGCGCAACCCCTTTCGGGATGCTGAGACCGTACTCGCGGGCATCCTGGCTGAAAGCCTCCTGACGCTGGTCGAGCCACTGCTTGAGCGCGCTGAGGCCACCAACATTGCTCATCGATCCGGTATAGGGGTAGAGTTCGAGCGCTCCACTTTCGCGGATGATGTGCCGCTTTTCGTTCAGCACCTGCCGGACGCTCCGTTCGTCAAGCGGCTGCCCGCCAGCAAGCACGATCGCTTTGCGGAATGCCCGTGCCGCCTCAACCATCGACAGCCCGAGCGCACCCTCGACGAGCCGTTCACGCAAGCCATGCGTGGCGGTTTCAAGCGCTCGAGTCGAGCGGGTTTCGCGTTCGAGCAGCGCCAGGATCTGCTCGCTGCAGGGTTTGCCGACGTCGATGGTCGGAATGTCGTGGCATAGCTCCTCGGGCAGGTTCCGACCCGGACTGGTGACAATAATGTTGACCGCCTCGTCCCGGAACTGCAGACGGGAGGCCAGATTGCGCAACATGCGGGACGCCTTGCGGTTGTGCTCCCAGAAGTGGTGGAAATCCTTGAGGATGAAGGTTGCGGAACCTTTGTACTCGTCAATGATGTCAAGTACGGTTTCGGGCGTCGCTCCCATCTTGCTGAAGGTGACCGCAGGCTCGCGCAACTGCCGGAACTGATCGCCGATGTCCCAGGTGATGAGTCCCATGCCCTTCGGCCAACCGGATGAGCTTGACCAGTCGATAAGTGCCTTGATGACATCCTCTTCATCGATGGTCACCAGATGAATGACGGCTACCCGCGCGGCTATGTTCAGTTTGAGTTCGTCGAGCCAGGACATAGTACAAGTTGATTTCATAGTTTCACCACCGGCAAGTCACTCACCGGCAGCGGAAGGCTGGAGCCGTCGCGCAACCGGATGGTGGATTGGTTCCCCGGCTCAGTGTCCCGGAGCCAGAGAGTGAGACGACGGTTCCTGTCCACCCCGAATCCGGCGATGAAGCGCCGGTCACCCGAACGGCACGGCGGTACGGCGTGGATGAATTCGTTGTCTTCCGGATTGAGCGCCTTGTGCCTCGACTCCAGACGTTCCCCCTCCTTTACCGGTCGCAACCCGTAAGCGCCGTTGACGTAAGAGATGAGGGGGCGGCTCATCAAAGTGCGCTCGTAAATGACCAGCCCGAGCACATCCTGCACGTCAGACGCGGCCTTGATGTACTTGCTGCACACCGGCTTGCCGGTCGGATAGGGTGTGCCGCGTGGAACGACGGGCACCAGCTCGAAGTCCCGGAGCTCACGGTTCCAGCTCCGCAGGCAGTAATCGTGGGTCAGCGTCTGGTCGATCACGCCTCCTGAAAAGAGGCACGCGCCGCGTGCAATCGCATCGAACGGGCGCCCTGCATGAACCTCTGTGCCAGGAAAGTACTCCCGTATTTTCTGTTCGATGCCTGGCAACAGGCTGCTGCCGCCGACAAGGAAAATCCCCTTCAGCTCCTCCTTGCGTATGCCCGCCCGGTCACGAGCCTGATCAAGGGCACGGTCGAGCGTGCGGACGATGTGCTGGTAAAGGTTGTTCATGCCCGGCTCGCGCTTTGTTTCAAGCACCGCCTGCAGATTGTTGGCTGTAAGCGTGACGTCGATCAGGCGGCCTGTCATGTCGTTGAAGCGGGTAAAAGAGGCCTCCGGGCTGCCATTCGATATGGCGATTTTCGCCTGTTCGACCGCTTCGAGCAGCGACGGGCCGATCGATGCGATATCGTCGTCGCTGAGCGCATGCTCATGCTGGATGTGCTCCAGCAACCAGTTGTCGATCATGATGCCCCCGATCTCCTCGCCCGCACGTCCGAGGATCCGGCAACGTGCATGAGCGGTGCTCCGCAGGTCAGTTCGGACGATCGAAACGTCGAGCGTGCCGCCACCGAAATCGACGATGCAGTATGGCTCGTTGTCGAGCACTTCGTCGCCGTAGCCGAGCATGCAGGCAGTCGCCTCGTCTATGATGCTGATGCCGCCCGGAAAGCGCTTGATCGCAGCTTCGCGCAGCCAGTCGATGTAGTGGTCGAACGCCTCGACCGGCACAGTCAGCACCAGCTCGTCGTCGATGTCGCCGAACGCGCCGCGCACGAACATCAGGATGCGATCCACCAGCTCTTCCGCAGCCACCCTGGGATAAATCACCTTGCCGTTCACACGCCGTCCGCGATTGGCTCCGCCAGTTCGAAGCATGTCCATCTTCAGCCAGCGAAACGTCCCCGGATGGTTCGCCAGTCCCGCTCCGGCAACCTGGCTCCCGACCAGTGGCAGTTCCGCCTCGCCGAAATGAATCAGGGAGGGAATGACCCGCGCATCCGTATCGCCCCGTTGGGAGTAGTGGATCCCGAGGTTGGGCAGCTCTGGGGTTTCTATGTCCTTCAGGGCTTCGTTCCAGCGAGCGACAACGCTGTTGCAAGTCCCGAAATCAAACGCAAGAGCCATAGATTACATTGTGAGCGAATTCATGTATACTTCACGACTCCAGCCTGCGCTTTTGCGACAAGCTTGCCGTTGAACCGGAAACCCGCAAAGCGAATCAGCACCGGCTGGCCGGGTTGCGGCCGGGTACCGTCAAGCATCTGGTGAAGCGCCGGGTCGAAGGGCTCGTCCTGCCCGACAACGCCGATTTGCGCCAATCCCCGTTCCGCAAGGATCATCTGGAATGACGACGCCACCTGTAACAGATCGGCAGGATTCAGGTCACCTTTTTCAGCATGGCGAGCCTTCATCGCCGAAAGCGTGGCCAGCATCGATGCACATTGGTGGACGATGCCCTCTACAGCCTCTGCCGCCGCCTGATCATGTTGCACCCGCGACTGCTCTCGCAGCAAGGCATACTCCTTTCTCAGCCTTGCCACCTCTTCGTTACGCTCGGCAAGTTCGAGCGACAATCCCGCGACAGCCTGGAATTCAGCCCCACCATCCCCTTTCAGAGCTGCAAAAAGACGCTGCAGAAGCCCCGGTTTATGGCTCATAGCAAAATCATGGTTTTGGGATTACCACTCAACATCCGCCACATCCTCCGTCTCCACAGCGTTGCTCTCCGTGGAGTCGTCGCTATGGTCGACCGTAATGAGGCCGCGCAGAAAGTAGCCCTGCAAGAGCGTGAGCAGTTGCAGGAGCTTGCGCTCGCAGCTCTTGCCGCCCAGTGCGGAAGCGTTGTTGATCCGGTCGGCCAAACGGCTGCTCTCCTCAAGCGTACCGGGCAGGCGCATCGAGAGAATGCCCGCCACGACGTTGTCCTGTGGCCGCAACCACAACACATGTTCCGTACGCGCACCCGATTCTGGAGCGCTGAACAGATAGTGCACAGCGAGCTTTTCAGGCCATGTACCGTTAACGGAAATCTCCCGGATCCGGCTGGTTGGAATCATCCCCCGCTGCAAACCGCAATAGAGCGCACCCGCACGCTGGAAAGGATCGGGGCATGACAAATCCTGCAGGATCGATTCGTCGGTCTGATAGCGCTCCATCCAGAACGCAAAAATCTCCCTCGTACCCGAAGGGGTAGATGGTCGGGACTCCGGAAGCAGCTCGGCAACTTCACGGTACAACCCGACTGCCTGCTCGACAACTGAAGCTTTGGCGGGAGCTTTTGGCCTGCCGCCGCTCTCCGCCCAGAACGCAATCACCTCCAGAGCGCCGTTAAACGCCAATCCCTGCAACCGGTCGAACAGAGCATCGTGATCGCCGCAAAGCTTAAAGGCTTCGATCACCAGACGTGGGTCGTGCTCGTCCCGAACGGCCTGATCGTACGCCGCGATCAGCCTGGGCTGCTGGCTGTTGAGTACCGTCATGCTGATGCGCTGCCGCTGAGCGCTCGATGCGGCAAGCCAGGCTTTTTCAAAAATGGAGTAATCGGGATCTTCGAGATTCAGATACCGCTCCAGATGGCCGCGCACCAGCCCAAACAGAGCATCCATCTCCAGAGCCGGAGCATGTCGTCCCTGTGCTTCGATGATTGCCGCGATTTCGTCAAGGTCGAACTGACTCCAGAACGAGAACAGCAACCCGGTACCCCAGTCGCTCTGCGGCATAGCTTCGAGCGCTTGCACAAGCTCAGGCTCCATCGGCCCTGATGCCTGTCCCCTCTTCAGCAGCTCCTCGAAACGACGCGATTTCCAGTAGTTCCAAACAGCCGAGTGCATGACCGGCTCACTTTCGTGACGCAGCTTGAGAAGACGTTCGAATATCGCGTCGGCTTCCGGATGATCCCTCTCCAGCGCCCCGACGAGAGCGACAGCCGCCTCACGATCATGGCTTGCAAAAAGCCGATCCACAGCCATGTTCCTGAAAAACCGGCCCAGAAGCGCGTTGGTGGAAAAAAGATGTTTTTCAGCTTGCATGAATTTGCGTCCAGCATCAATAAATGATCGATTTTAAAGATCATATATCGAGGTCAAATTTTCAAGCCAATACAGAAGCTGAAGTTGCCGGTTCCAGCCACGCCTTTTCACCTGGCTGATAATCGCTATTGACAAGAAACAGAACAGGTAGCAATGGCCCACACGACAAGTCATAACGTCACCTGGGTCCCCGAGTCCTACCCAATCTGTTGCATTTGCTGTACAACGACACCGAGTATGCCCGGCAACTGAACAAGCTCTTCGTTCTCATGAACTCTTTCAATAGCCTCCGACTTCAGTCGGGGGTTCAGATCCCCTCCTCATTACCGGGCTTCAGCTACCCAAATTCAGGAGGGATTTATCCCGACGGACATTCAATCTCTGACATTTAATAGCCCTGGGCTTCAGACCGGGGACACAATCCCCAAAACTAAATTGGGCTTCAGCCCAACCTCCTCAACGGCCTCCGCCGGGTTTCAACCCGGCACTCACCACATCATTTCAATCTTTCGACCCCCAACCAACGCAGCTATTGGATCGCGAAACAAGTTTTTTGAGGTGCCCTTAATAGTAATCGTCTTCACGCTGATGCCTCACAGCAAGAATGGTTACCATCCGCTCCTCCTGGATCTCGAAGAGGGCGACAAAACCCGAATTTCCAAAAGGAATCAGGAGTTCTCGAAGAAATGGATTATCGGGCAAAGCTTTCCGGCAACTGAACGGAAAATCGCGCAGGAATTCGACTCCTTTCGTCATTGCCCTGAGAGCATCCTCAGCCGCCAGTAAATCCTTTTCCAGCAGAAAAGAGTATAAACGGAGAAGATCGTCTTTCGCTTCGGGGGTAAAGCGGACAGTGAAAGTCATGAACGTTTCTGTTTCTCTTCAGCAAGCATTTGGGAGAGTTCGTCGATAACCGATCGGGCATCTTCATACTTGCCGGTAACACGGGCTCGATCCCTTGAGGCAAGACCCCTTGAGATAAACTCGTTCTGGCTGCAACGTTGTTCAATGCTCAACCTGAGCGACGATTCCATGAAGGCGGAGAGTGACTCCCCTTCACGTAAAACCTGCTCTGCAGCCTTTCGGAGAGCGGGCTCAACTCGTAACGACGGTAATGATGCGCTTTTCATGATTCTTCAGCTAATGCGTTGCATATGCAATGCATACTACCAATTACCCTGAAGAAATCCAAGCATGAACGCAACCGTACCCTGAGCCCCTCCCCATATATAGGACAGCTATTTGACGAAACTAAGTTTGTTCAGGCCGCTTCGGTCGCCTGAGGTTTTTTGGCAAAATAGACTGTTTCCGGTACCTCTCCGTAAAGCGAGGTATGGCGACGATCCTTGTTGTAGTCGTTGAACCAATGCTTCAGGCCTTTGTAGAGTTCAAGGCCATCGGCTGGCGGGTTCAGGTAAAGGTACTCGTATTTGACGCTCCGCCATAGCCGTTCGATGAAAACGTTGTCGATCGCTCGTCCCTTGCCGTCCATAGATAGCTTTGATTCAGCCGTTTTGACGACGGCCTCGGTGAAGACCTCGCTGGTGAATTGGCTCCCCTGATCGGTATTCAGGATCTTAGGTGCACCGTGCATCCGCACGGCCTCAAGAAAGACCTCGGCACACCATTTGGCGTCCATAGTATTCGATACTGACCAGTTCAGCACATAGCGACTCTTCAGGTCGATGACCGCCATCAGGTACATAAAACCATGGGCCATAGGCACATAGGTGATATCGGTTGCCCAGACATGATCACTGTGTTCAATTTCAAGGCCACGCAACAGATACGGATAAACCTTGTGGCCCGGTGCCGGTTTCGAGGTGTTCGGCTTGGGGCCAATGGCTTCCAGACCCATGAGGCGATAGAGCCGACGTACCCGTTTGAGGTTGATCTTGTAGCCCTTGTCCCTGGTCAGCCACTGCCACATGCGGTAAACGCCGTAGTAAGGCCTCAGCAGGTACTGTTCGTCAATCAGCCGCATGAGCTCGCGATTCAGTTTTGAAGTCGTTCTCGGCTGGTAATACAGGCCTGAGCGATGGATCGAAAGCAGATCGCATTGTCGCTGCATACTGATTCCGGTATGTTCTTTCTCAACCATAGAGCGTCGTTCTGACAGGGATTTCAGGACTGCAATTTTTTTTTGAGCCAGTCTACCTCGACCTTCAACTGGCCGATGGTTTTGTAGAGCTCTTCGCTCTCTTGCTGATAGTCCTGCTCAGTTTTCTGGGCCTTTTCGCCTTTTGAAAAGACTTCTGAGGCCTTGTCGAGAAACTCCCGCTTCCATTGGGCGATCTGGGTTGGATGAAGCTCATGCTTCTGGGCGAGTTCAGTCAGGGATAGCCTTTCGCTGAGGGCCTCCAAGACGACTTTGGTTTTGAATTCAGGCGTGAATTTGCGACGTGTTTGCTTCATGGTGACTGCTGGGTTTGTGTTGATCCAATTTAACCAGCTGTCCTAATTTCGGGGAGTATTTCACCCATCGATCGCGCCACTGACAGTCGCTCATTCAAGCGACGCTCCAAGTATTTTCACCAATCGCCATTCAACTGTTTCTCTGACCGAACAACGCTCTCAAGCGCTCTTCCAATTGCCCTGGCATCCGCCTTCCTTATTCAGGATGGATTTATCCCGACTGACATTCCAACTCTTACATGTAATAGCCCTAGGCTTCAGCCCGGGGACACAATCTCCAATAAACAAAATCGGGCTTCAGCCCAACCTCTTCAACGGCTTCCGACGGGTTTCAACCCGGCTTTCAACGTACCTGGCCATCTTCACAACCACCAATCACCACTGTCACATTCGTCAATCCGAACCACTAAAAGTTATTGCGCTTGCTGTACAACGTCCCCGAGTAGCTTCACAACATATTAGCTCACAAATAGGCCAGTTCATCTCTCTCAAGGGCTCTTCCAATAGCCCCGGGCTTCAGCCCGGGGACACAATTCCCAATAAACTAAATTGGGCTTCAGCACAACCTCTTCAACGGCTTCCGACGGGTTTCAACCCGGCTTTCAACGTACCTGACCATCTTCACAACCACCAATCACCACTGTCACATTCATCAATCCGAACCACTAAAAGTTATTGCGCTTACTATACAACGTCCCCGAGTACGTGTACTGTTATAAAAGCTGATTAGATCCCAACAGAAAAGCGCCCGTCAAGGGGGGCTCGCCGTTCAGGCATCCCATGCAGTCCTAAGCCGTCACTTCCTCCAACTTTTTCCTGATCCTTTTCTGCTCGTTGCTTCCGATCGTTGACAGGCGCAACAACGGCAGTCCGCACTTGGCCAGGACAGAATCCTTCAGAACATCACGCTCAGCTTGACGAGTCCCTTCACGATGGAAAGCATATCCATCAACTTCAATGACCAGCACCGGACTTTTATCGATTCTGCGATAAATCACAAAATCGGTATGGGTCCATGGATGAAAAGCATAGGCAAACTCTTCAGGAGTCAAAATCGTAGCGTCCCGTACGAGCATCGACAACGGAAATTGAAATACAAATCCAAGCCCCTGATAATCATTCTCCTTGAGCACGGCCTCGATTTCGCTGTTTGCAAGGTTCTCGGAATCATACCGCGATACCCGTTTTCGCTTTTTCAATGCCTGCAGACGCACTGCTGCGTAATCATGGTAGAGGAGGTCAAAGACAGAACGAACCTTGCCGGGAACAACTTCGCAATTGTTGTACCGGATGTAACGGACGAGATCCGCGATGTTGCCATTCCCCTCTGCCATCTCCGTTGAAACAACCAGTCGCAGCTTTTCCTGGGCACGTGATACCGCTACGTTCAGCAGATTCGGATTATCGACAAACTCATTGGACTCATTCGCTACGGTCGTGATGATGATAACCCGTTTTTCCCGCCCCTGATACTTGTGAACCGTATCCACAGCAATCTCTTCCGAACCTACAGATGACTGGATCCGAGTCGCCTGTTCCCTGTAAGGCGATACAATACCGATATCGGCCGGATCGATCGCACCCAGCTCAGGCAATACCGTCTGTGTAATCTCATCAATCTGGCGTTGATTGAACGTACCCCGAGCATGTCGCCCCTCTACGGTCGTATACGCACGAAGAACGTCAGGCTCCCCATGATCACAGGTCATGACCAGGAGTTTGCCTCCATAAAACTTCTGGTTGCAAAACTGAATGATCTTCGGATGACACCGGTAATGCTCTTTCAGCAGCGTTTCGGGCATGTCAGGAAACGCCTTTCGCACAGCAGAAAGCATGTTGTGCTGATGAAACAGGACATGACTTGGAAGATCGTATTGTTGTGAAATCTCCCGGGTTCTCTTTTGATCCTGATCGGTCAAGACATTGGGCAACTGCATGGGATCTCCCACGATGACCAGCTTTGTTGCACACGCCATTGCGAGAACACCGCTGAGCAAGTCGACCTGACTGGCTTCGTCCACAATGACGCAATCGAAGACATAACCGGGCTTGAGTGATGTAATGACCGAAAAGGTTGTACTGAGGATAACCGGATACTCTTTGAGGAATTCTTCCGGTCGCCGCCATAGATCATCGAGAGTAAACCTTTCTCGCTTTCGGTTGTTGTAACGCCCTGCAAGACGATGCTTCAGCAACTGTAACGACAGCGAGCTCAACTGCTCCAGTCGCTTGTCGAAATGGAAACCGGCAAGCGTATCCTCAAGCGCTTTACGTTGACCTTCCAGATCGGCGATCTTTCGTTGGTAATAAGCCTTTTGCAGCCTGAGAATTTGATCCCCGATACTGAGCCCGAACAGGGCTCTGCCTGTCATGCCAAACCTGAACAGAAGAGTGAGACGCTCCAGAAAACCTCTGAAATAACTCATAGGCCTGGCGGAAGCTGATGTATTGTTCAAAGCCGCCTTCTCCTCACAGGCCCGCCAGGCTTTCAACAGTTTCCTGGCTGTTGACTTGGGCCGAAATGGTCGGCCATCCATATCCTGACCACGACCTCTCACCTCCTCCTCATACCGCACAAAGTGAACCATTTCAAGCCGCAACGCATCGATCTCCTGAATGACTGCGGCCAGCTTGTTCTTCTTTACAAATGCATCATCAAGCTCGTTATTCAGAAGCCGAATCTCCTTGAGTACCGCATCCACCTCTTTCGGCTCAAGCTTAGAAAGCGCAAACGTTACGGCTGACTGTCCCTGGATGAACGTCTCTTTGTTGTGGTTGCTTCCGAGAAATGCTGCCACGAAATCCAGCTCATATTTCTGAAGCTTCTCCAGCACATTGGCCGTAGCCGAATTATTGTTGGAAACCACGGCCACCCGCTTGTCGAGAAGCAGCAGATTGGCGATAAGGTTCAGGATAGTTTGAGTCTTGCCGGTGCCCGGAGGGCCCTGAACTATTGATACAGGATTCTGAATCGCCTGCTTTACAGCCATTTTCTGGCTCATATTGCATCCGAACGGAAAAATGAGATCCGGCAAAGCCTTCATTGCCTTATCCGGAAATCTGGCATTCAGAAAACCAGGCAGGATACTGCTGGCAGGAATGGTGTTCAAATGCCGATATTTCATCGCCATCAGAGACCTGTCGTCACTCGTCCTGAGAGTATTGGAATCCGCAAGCTCCCGAAAATAGTCGAGCAAATCAGTATTGCGCCCACTGGACGAGTTCATCGGTTGAACAGAAAGATCCGAAAAGCGACAGCAACGGCTTCCCCCACCCTTCTGAAAGATTTTGGCCCAATTGTCAAAACGCAATACCTCAACGACCTCAGAAAGCAATTCGCCGTTAGCAATCACGCGACTATTCAGAACTGCTACATGCACTGGATTTGAAAACCATTGTACGTTCCTTACATCATACCCGTAGGTCTTCCCGCCCTTATAGGTCACGTCAAAACGCCCCCCATTCCGTGTGATGCGCAGAATCTGATCCGTTTTGTCCTTACCTTTGATGATGACAAGATGTTGCCTCGGATTTATGCCGTTCTGACTGTTCACCACTTCATATCACCGTCTAACGTATTGCCCTTGCCATTAAAACTCTTACCGCCCCTGAAGGCCCTGAAACATTGACCTGAGAGACAAGGCTGTTGACAGTTTCCATTCGTCATGACATTTGAACCAATCCGGAGAATATCTCCCAAGTTTAGCAGCCTGCCGGGGATGAGCCAGCATCTGCAGATTCAGACTCTTTTTGAGAAGTGCAAGAAGTAAGTCACGGTAGGGATACCGGTTGCCCGGTACCCCCCGTACAGATCCGTACGTGCGGCGTTACCGCATACGGCTCCTGCCTTGAGTTATGGCGAATCTTACCTCCGGGAAAGGCTGGCATAT
>JAAXWP010000088.1 GCA_013334925.1 Chlorobiaceae bacterium | reverse complement strand
CGTCGGCCTCAGCATGACAGGAGGTGGCCAGGATGCGCTCATTGTCAGGACATATTGCTGCCGGAACATTTATTTATTATCTAACAGATGGCTCCCATCCGGCCTCTTAGCAAACCAGAAGTTCCAGTCCATGCCGTCAAAGCTGTTTTCACAGGAAGAAACCCGTCAGAAAGTTCATAACTGGCAGAAAGAGGGCAAGAAGGTCGTCTTCACGAACGGCTGCTTCGATATCCTCCATGCCGGACACGTGCGTTATCTCGAGGCGGCACGAGGCCTGGGTGACATGCTGGTGATCGGCCTGAACAGTGATGCTTCGGTCAGGAGGCTGAAGGGTCCAAACCGCCCTGTTTCCTGCCAGGATGACCGGGCCGAGGTACTTTCAGCGCTGGCTGTTGTCGATGCGGTAACCCTGTTCGAGGACGATACTCCGGAAGCGCTGATCGGTTCGCTCCTGCCCGATGTTCTGGTGAAGGGCGCTGACTGGTCGGTCGATCGTATCGCTGGTGCAGCAGCTGTGCTGGCTCATGGCGGTACGGTCCAGACCGTGCCGCTGCTCGAAGGCCGATCCACGACCGGTATCATCGAGACGATCGTTCAACTTTATTGCCCGGGCACTGCTGGTGGAAAGGCTTAGAAGAAATACGATTCGCCTGATGGCCACCTTCACGGCGGTCCTTTTCGTGCTGGTCATCGTCTTCTCGATCGTGATCAACAGCGGACTGTTCAACGATTTTGCAAAAAGCAAGATCGAGGCGCTGTTCAACGAAGAGTATCGCGGAAGGCTCGAACTCAAAGAGGTCCATCTGAACTTTCCTGACAGGGTCACGCTTGTCGCGCCGGCAATTTTCGAGGAAAAAACGGATACCCCTGCCCTTTCGGCAAAACGGATCCAGGCCCGCTTCAATTTTCTTTCACTGCTCAAACCCCAACTCACCACCCTCTCGTTCAACGACCTGAATGCTGAGAGCTTCCAGGGACGTATCATTCAGGGAAGTGATGGAAAACTGAACATCGACAGGATTTTCACGAAACGCGATCCCAATAAGCCCGAAACGATGAAAATCGAGAATTTCCGGTGCAGAAAGGTCTCGATTCGCAATGCAAGCCTCCTCTACGCTCCGTTTCGTGCTCCGGCATATGATGTTCGTTCGCTCAATCTCGAGGTCACCAAGCTGTTCATCGGCAAAACCGAGATCATCGGGAACGTCGAACGTCTCGATCTCTCGATGCCCGACCGGAAATTCAGGCTGAAGAAGGGTTCAGGCACCATAGCGCTTTCGACGAAGCGCAGTGAGCTGATCGACCTCGATCTGGAAACCGACAAGAGCCAGGCTCGGCTTTCGGTCTCTTTCGACGGTCTGAACCTCTTTTCCGGCGTTTCCCTGAGCCGTGTCTCGAAAAGCCAGGCGTTCGTGCACATCGAATCGCTGCGGCTGCACAGTGATGACCTCAGCCAGTTCCTTGACCTCGATGGGCTTCCGAAAGGCATGTATGTGCTCAAGGGAGACGCACGGGGAACACTCGGGGATCTGCATATCATGCCTACCGTGCTCGAATTTGGCGACAGCCATCTCGGTTTGCAGGGGCAGCTCCTGAACATTCAGGACACGAAAAATCTCTCGTTCAACCTTGAGTTCGAGAAATCGAAGCTTACTGCCGACCTGATCGGGCAGCTGACCGACCGGGAAAATCTGAAAAAACTTGCCCGCGATGCCGATGGCATAGGTTTCAGTGGCCGGCTTCAGGGAAAACTCTCCGACTGGAAAACCGATCTGAACATCGATACCCGACTCGGCACCGGATCGGTTGCATGCGATGTCCGCCAGTTGTCGGCGGGGCGGTACCAGGCCGATGGCAATTTCTCCCTGGAAAAGGTTGTACCCCATCGCCTGCTCGGACTCGAGGGGGTAAACAGCGGGTTTTCGGGATCGGGAACATTCAATGGAGCTTTCACCACCGCCGGCAAGGTGGAGTCCGGACATGCCGAGGTAGCAGTATCGAACACGTTCTGGCAGAAGCAGCAGATCTCCGTCGGATCGATCGTCCTCGACTACAGTGCGGGTGGGGCACTCAAAACATCCCTTGATCTGCAGAACACTGACGGCACGGCCCTGACATTGAGCGGTACGGCAGACCTGTCATCTCCGGTTCCGTCATACCAGGCGACCGGTACGATGAAGCGGATCGACCTGTCGAAAGTATCGAACTCGAACGAATTTTCGACCAACCTGAACGGCGCCTTCGAAGTGAAGGGCCAGGGTTTCGATCCGGCCTCGCTGAACATCCGCACGGCGATGCTCTTTTCGCCTTCGTGGGTCAACGATTTCCAGATCAGGGACCGTTCGACAATGACCGCCTCGCTGGTGCAGTCCCCATCATCGACCTCGATCATGCTGACGAGCGACTTCATGGACCTGAGCATCCAGGGTAATGCATCGTTCAGTCAGTTTCTCGGTGCGCTGAAACTGACCGGCGCGAGCTTGTCCAGAGAGATGGGCTCGCCGTCCATCGCCGTTCCGGCACTGCAACCCTCTCCATTTGCATTCGACTACCGTGTCGCCATCCGGAATATCGCCCCCCTCGGACCGCTGCTTCAGGCCCGGGAGCTCCAGCTGAAGGGAACCGCCTCGGGACAGGCCGCGTGGAGCGGCGCTCAGCTTGCCTTCGATACCGTTGCCGATATCGAGCGCATCCAATCGGGCAAATCGCTGAGTTTCGCCAACATCGCCTTCAAAGGCGCCATGCAGTGCAGCCAGACGGGCGTCAGCTCTGCATCCGTCACCGGCACGGCAACGTCAGCCGTGCTCTCCGATCAGGAGATCAAGGGCATATCCCTGCTTGCCACCTATGGCAACAGCACGCTCAATGCATCGATGGACCTTTCCATACCTGTCTACCAGGAAAAGCTCTCCACGGAAATTCTCGCCCGGCGTAACGGCCCGATTTCGAATGTCATCCTGAAAAAGTTCACCTTGAGCAGTCCGAATGGCATCTGGCAGGCAGCTCCCGATTCAAACTTCGATGTGGCATCGAATTATATCCGGTTCAACCGTCTGACTGTCGCCAAAGGGAACCAGACGATCACCTTCGATGGACTCCTCAGCAGCTCGTTGCCCGGCACATTCCAGTGCAATCTTTCCAACTTCGAGCTCGGAGAGCTGAAATACTTCCTGCTCTCTCCTTCTCTGGAGCAGCTGTCGGGTCGCGCTAACGCCCGTTTTATGGTCAGCGGCAGACCGGGAGCCAAGACAAGTTCGTTCGAGATGCGGGGAGCGGGCGTAACGTATGACGACATCCTGCTGGGTGGAGTGACCTTCACAGCCGAGCACTACGGCGACCGTCTCCGGTTCGATCTCGATACCCGCAATCAACAGGCTGTTGCCGGGCACCCATCCATCAATACCATCAGAGGGTCCGGCTCGATTCCCCTGATCCTCGGCTACTCGCCATTCAAAATCCAGGTCCCGGAAGGACGTCCGATCCAGGCTTCGCTCCATTCGGACGATCTGTCGGCGAAGTTCCTCGTCTATATCACTGACCTGGTCGATGATGCCGATGGTGTCATTCCGACCGACATACGCGTTTCGGGCAGCCTGCCGAAGCCGGATATCACCCTGACGGCTCGCTTGAACGACACGAAAATCAGGATCGCACCGACGCAGGTCAACTATTACCTGAATGGCGAGGTGAACGGCACACCGTCGAGGATCGATGTCGGCAATGTCAGAATCCGTGACGAATACAACGGCACCGGAACGCTCAGCGGTCTGCTCAGGCTCTCGGGTTTCGCGCCCAGCTCGGTCGATATATCGGCAACCTGCAGGGATCTGCTACTCTACAACAAGAAGGACAAGAAGGACGACACCTCTTTCGGTACCGTCAGGGGAACGACCCGGAGCTTCCGTTTTTATGGCGACCTTTCCGCTCCTACGGCTGAAGGCGATATGAATGTGACCTATGCCGATTTCAGCCTGTACCGCCAGGGTTCGAACGAGAGCGCAAAGTACATCGGCGTCGAGAAGTTCATCGAGTTCGTCCCCCGTTACCCGTCAGCGGCCAAAGCACCTTCGGAAAACAGACAGGCCAAACCGGAAACTCAGTTCAAGTATGCGTTTCTGGATATTCTGCAGATCCGTAACCTCAGGCTGACCTGTAACGTGCCCTTACGTTACACCATGATTTTCGATCGCATCAGGGGCGAACGGCTTGAAGCGTCGATCAGTAACATGTCACTGAACGTCTCCAAGTCCGGACAACAGTTCAGCCTGTTCGGATCGGTCGATATCGTTGGCGGTAAGTACGTGTTCTCCAATACCTATTTCGACCTGGAGAACAACGGCAGGATTGTATGGAACAACGAGGAGATCCGGGACGGCCGGCTCGATAATGTCACCGCCGTCAAATCACTCTCGGTCAGCGACGCGCAGACCGGCGAACGCGACAATGCCAAGCTGCTGCTCGCCATCAGCGGAACCATCAACGTGCCGAACGTGCGCATGGGTTATTACCTGAACGATGACACGCAACCTTACGCTTCGGCCAATACGATCGGACGTCTGTCGAGCCACATCGATCCCAACGCCGATCTGAACGTGATCTCCCTGATGCTGTCGAGACAATGGTATCTCCATCCCGAGCGCCAGGGCCGTGCAGGATCAATTGCCGTGTCGAGCGTCGGTGTATCGGCCGGTACCGGGCTGATCTCCTCGCAGCTTTCCGGACTGGTGCAGGGACTTGCCGGGCTGGAAAGTTTCAATGTCAATCTCGGAACGGACAACAACGGTTCGCTGAGAGGGCTTGAACTCTATTTCGCGCTGCAGGTGCCTGGCACTGGCGGTAAGGTAAGGTTTATCGGCACGGGCAGTGCGCCGACCGGTAACGGCAGCTCGAGCAACAACAACTATTACGGATCGTCCCAGAAAATCGAGTACCGCATCAATCCGAAAGTGTATGTCGAAGCGTACCGCTCCTACGGGCAGTCAGGGACTACGACCACAATTTCAAATCTGCAGAAACCCACGGAAAACTGGGGTGCCAGTATTTCGTACCGCGAGAAGTTCCATACCTGGAGCCAGTTCTGGAATAGACTCGTCGG
>JAAXWP010000043.1 GCA_013334925.1 Chlorobiaceae bacterium | reverse complement strand
GCTCCGATACCGGTTCGGCGGGTACACATCTCCCGTATCCCGTCGTGCGTCAGGCTGACCTGTCCGAGGCGGTTATCGATGACTATGAAGTCGTTTCCCGCACCTGACATTTTGGTGAAATTGATCTGCATATTGCGCTGCTAAGCCTGATTTGTAACGTTGTTATGAATAACCAGCCCTCCTTTGCCGGACGGTCTGGAAAAGGCCCTGAAAGTCTGTAAGGCCTTTCAGGGCAAGGCTAAAAAACCTTTACTATTAAATAAATTTTCTTATTTTATTTGCTACTGTTGCATGGTAATTTTTTTGATAGATCGCCGTGCATATCTGTTTTTTCCGGAAGTGTCTCCAGATCCGCCGGTATCCGGAGGGGTCTGAACGGACTGGCTGCGATTTTGGGCTGAGATGCATTTTGCCGGTCCTCCAGTTGTTTCCGAATGAGGCTCGGCTCCGGTTTTTTCGGTTTCTTCAACCTGAAAATACGTCCAAACAAAGGAGAGAATACAATGGCTGAACAAGTGAATCCCGCAGGGGTGAAGCCAAAGGGGACAGTGCCGCCTCCAAAGGGTGCGCCGACTCCGAAGGCAAATGGCGCGCCAGGCGGAGCATCGGTCATTAAAGAACAGGATGCCGCCAAGATGAGACGTTTTCTGTTCCAGCGAACGGAAACGCGCTCGACGAAGTGGTACCAGATCTTCGATACCGAAAAGATCGATGACGAGCAGGTCGTCGGCGGGCATCTGGCACTTCTGGGTGTGCTTGGTTTCATCATGGCGATCTATTACATCTCGGGCATCCAGGTGTTTCCCTGGGGGGCTCCCGGTTTCCATGACAACTGGTTCTACCTGACCATCAAGCCTCGTATGGTCTCCCTTGGTATCGACACGTACAGCACCAAGACCGAAGATCTGCAGTGGGCGGCCACCAAGCTCCTCGGCTGGGCAGCTTTCCACTTCCTTTCCGGTTCCATTCTGCTCTTCGGCGGATGGCGCCACTGGACTCACAACCTGACGAACCCCTTCACAGGTCGCTGCGGTAACTTCCGCGACTTCAGGTTCCTCGGCAAGTTCGGCGATCTGGCTTTCAACGGCACCAGCGCCAAGAGCTACAAGGAAGCTCTCGGGCCACACGCCGTCTACATGTCGCTGCTCTTCCTCGGCTGGGGCCTGCTCATGTGGCTGGTTCTCGGTTTCGCTCCGATTCCCGATTTCCAGACGATCAACTCCGAAACCTTCATGTCGTTCGTATGGTTCGTGGTGTTCTTCGCTCTGGGTATCTACTGGTGGAACAATCCTCCGAATGCAGCCATCCATCTCAACGATGACATGAAGGCGGCCTTCTCGGTTCACCTTACCGCTATCGGCTACATCAACATCGCTCTCGGCGTGATCGCATTCGTCGCATTCCAGCAGCCCTCGTTCGCTCCTTATTACAAGGAACTCGACAAGCTCGTATTCTATATCTATGGCGAGCCGTTCAACAGGGTCAGCTTCGACTTCGTCCAGGAAGGCGGCAGGATCATCTCCGGTTCGAAGGAGTTCGCTGAATTCCCGGCATACGCTATCCTTCCGAGGAACGGTTCCGCATTCGGCATGTCCAGGGTTGTCACCAACCTGATCACCTTCAACCACATCATCTGCGGTGTGCTCTATGTGTTCGCCGGTGTCTACCACGGCGGCCAGTACCTCCTCAAGATCCAGCTCAACGGTATCTACAACCAGATCAAGTCGATCTGGATCACCAAGGGTCGTGATCAGGAAGTTCAGGTCAAGATTCTGGGTACCGTCATGGCCCTCTGCTTCTCGACCATGCTTTCCGTTTATGCTGTCATCGTCTGGAACACGATCTGTGAGCTCAACATCTTCGGCACGAACATCATGATGTCGTTCTACTGGCTGAAGCCGCTTCCGATCTTCCAGTGGATGTTTGCCGATCCGAGCATCAACGACTGGGTCATGGCTCACGTCATCACCGCTGGTTCGCTCTTCTCGCTGATCGCTCTGGTTCGTATCGCATTCTTTGCCCACACCTCTCCGCTGTGGGATGACCTCGGCCTCAAGAAGAACTCCTATTCGTTCCCGTGTCTCGGTCCGGTCTATGGTGGTACCTGCGGTGTCTCCATTCAGGACCAGCTCTGGTTCGCCATGCTCTGGGGGGTCAAGGGTCTGTCTGCAGTCTGCTGGTACATCGACGGTGCATGGATCGCATCGATGATGTATGGTGTTCCTGCGGCTGATGCCAAGGCATGGGATGCCGTCGCCGGACTCAAGCATCACTATACGTCGGGTATCTTCTACTACTTCTGGACAGAGACCGTGACGATCTTCTCGAGCTCGCACCTGTCGACCATCCTTATGATCGGTCACCTCGTGTGGTTCATCAGCTTCGCAGTCTGGTTCGAAGATCGCGGTTCGCGTCTTGAAGGTGCCGATATCCAGACCCGTACCATTCGCTGGCTGGGCAAGAAGTTCCTCAACAGGGACGTCCAGTTCAGGTTCCCGGTTCTGACCATTTCGGACTCCAAGCTCGCTGGTACCTTCCTGTACTTTGGCGGTACCTTCATGCTGGTCTTCCTGTTCATTGCAAACGGCTTCTATCAGACCGACAAGCCGCTGCCTCCTCCGGTCAGCCATGCCGCTGCCTCAGGACAGCAGATGCTGGCCCAGGTTGTCGACATGCTCATGAAGCTGATTGCTTAACCGTGGAGTGCGAAGGGGCGATTGCCCCTTCGCACATCTCAAGGCAAGACTAACGTATACCATGTAAAAAATTGAGGGGGCGTTATGGCCGAACCTGTACAGAATAAAGAACAGTCACCAAAACCGGCTGCGAAGGAAGCACCGAAAGGTGCACCGGCCGCACCCAAAGCCGGAGCTCCAGCCGCCAAGGGAGCTGCTGCACCGAAAGGCACAGCACCTGCTGCGAAGCAGTCCCAGTCATCGGGGAAGCCAAGGCTCTCTCCGCTGAACACCAATCTCGGTCGTTCCGGCGTTCGCCAGGAATCGGCACTTCCCTATGTGAAGCCATCTGCAGCAAAACCTGCACCGCCGGCTGCAAAGCCTGCGGCTCCTGCAGCTAAAGGCGCTCCGGTTGCCAAGGGAGCTCCTGCTCCGAAAGCGGCTCCTGGCGCACCAGCAGCAAAACCGGCAGCACCGGCAGTTCCAGCTGCAAAACCAGCTCCGGGCGCTCCAGTCGCCAAAGCGGCACCGCGTCCCAAAAAGCATTACTTTATCATCGAAAACCTTTGTGTTGGCTGCGGCCTCTGTCTCGACAAATGTCCGCCGAAGGTCAACGCTATCGGATACAAATTTTACGGTGATGTTCAGGAGGGTGGATTCCGGTGCTATATCGACCAGGTTGCCTGTATCTCCTGCTCGGCATGTTTCTCTGGAGATGAATGTCCTTCCGGAGCTCTCATCGAGGTATTGCCTGATGGAGATATACTCGATTTCAGCTACACTCCGCCGGAAAGGCTCGATTTCGATCTCCGGTTCCTGCACCGATTCCACAGGGAAGTCAGGTAAACAGAGCGGAAAAAGCTATCGAACTGATCGGAGGCTGTCTCGTAAAACAAGTATGAGACAGCCTCTCTTTTTTTACAGGCGATGGGCAGAACGGTGCGACTGACCGTTTATTTTGCATACCAGCCAGCCGGAGTCATGAACAGATCAGACCAATGCTAAATATGAGTCCTATGAGACCTGCAGGTCCCATGGGTGAAGAATGGCGAGAAATATTTTTTATATCCGGAAACCGTGATTAAAAATAGTGGCAATACCAGTTCGAGGACGCTGGTCATTATCCCGACCTACAACGAGGCCGAGAATATCGAACGCCTGATCAGAGCGATCCTGTCAAGGTACGATGAACGGCTTGATGTGCTTGTGATCGATGACAACTCGCCTGACGGTACTGCGGAGATAGTCGAATCAATCAAAAAAAACGATGGCCGTGTCAAACTGCTTCGCAGACCCGGGAAGCTCGGATTGGGTACGGCATATCTTGATGGATTCAGATATGCGCTGAATTCCGGATATGATCGGATCATGGAGATGGATGCCGATTTTTCACATGACCCTGAATCGATCGCTCCATTGCTCGCAGCGATGGACGACGCTGATCTCGTTATCGGGTCGAGATACGTGAACAACACGGTCAATGTGGTTAACTGGCCACTATCCCGACTGATCCTGTCAAAGGCAGCCAGTATCTATACCAGAGTGATCACCGGAATGCCGGTCTACGACCCCACGGGTGGGTTTAAGTGCTTCAGCGCAAAGGTTCTCCGGGCAATAGATCTCGACCGTGTACATTCACAGGGGTACTCTTTTCAGATCGAGATGAATTTCCGTGCCTGGAAGCGGGGGTTCGTCATCAGGGAGATACCGATCGTGTTCGTCGATCGAACCGTCGGTAAGTCCAAAATGACCAGGAAAAATATCCTCGAGGCGGTCTGGATGGTCTGGTGGCTGAAGCTGCTGTCGATCTTGCGGCTGCTGTAAAAAGGGGACGATGTTAACTACATTAACTTGCGACTTCGCAAGTTAATGTAGTTAACATCGTCCCAGAGGCGGCGGTTACTTGTCACTCGTCACTTGTCACTGTTTTTCTCCTTCTCCTTTTCAGCGATAAGCTGGCTTACCACGTCGGCAGGAGCTTCTTCGTAATGGCTGAATTCATAATGATATCGAGCCCTGCTCTGCGTCAGGCGTGTCAGCGCGTGGTGAAAGGCAGAGAGTGATGCCTGTGGTATGATAGCCTTGATCACCTGGAAGCGGGAATCGGTATCCATGCCGAGAATCTTTCCGCGTTTACTCGAGATATCACCGACAATTTCTCCGGTATACTGGTCAGGTGTGTGTACGGTCAGCGTGCAGAGCGGCTCGAGGATCAGCGGTTTGGCTTTTTCAGCGGCGGCTTTGAATGCCATGCTTGCGGCAACCTTGAACGCTAATTCAGAGCTGTCGACAGGGTGGTGCGAGCCGTCATAGACAACGGCCTTCAGATCGACAACCGGATACCCCGCCAGGCTGCCTGACACGATCGACTCGCGAAGTCCCTTCTCGACAGCCGGGATATACCGTGTCGGAACGACGCCACCGACGACCTCACTTGCAAACTCGAATCCTGAATCACGAGGTTTGGGCTCTATGCGTACCCAGACATCGCCATACTGACCGCGCCCGCCTGACTGTTTCTTGTATTTACCCTGGGCAGATGCCGCTACCCTGATCGTTTCACGATAGGGAATGCGGATCGGGGCGATGTCTACCTTGACGTTGAACTTGTTCTGGAGGCGGTTGATGATAATGTCGAGATGGTTCTCGCCAAGAGTCTTGAGTATGGTCTGGTTGAATTCGACGTCGTGGACGATTGAAAAGCTCGGGTCCTCTTCATGGAGATGGTGCAGACCGGAGGAGATCTTCTCCTCATCACCCTGGGCAGCAGGGATTATGGCAGTGGAGAGCACCGGCTCAGGGAATACGATCGGGCTGATGCGGCAGTCGATACCACGGTCAGCGAGGGTGTCGTTCGTATGGGCGTCCTTGAGTTTGACCACCATGCCGATGTCTCCTGCAAGGAGCTTGTCGACAGGCATCTTCTTCTGGCCGAGCATGGTGTAGACCTGACCGAGTTTTTCTGTCTGTCCTGTCTGTACGTCGATCAGTTCATGACCGCTTTCGATATGACCGGAGTAAACTCTGAGGTAGGAGATCTCTCCAACCCTGGGTTCAGACATGGTTTTGAAGATGAAGGCAATGGTCGGCCCGTCAGGTTCGGGCTGAAGCAGCTTCTCGTCGTTCATGACCGTACAGAACGCGTGTTCCGGACCACGCTCGATCGGAGAGGGGCAGAGGTTCACGATAGCGTTAAGGAGGCGTTCGGAGCCGATGAGGTGAAGTGGAGAGGTGCAGAATACCGGGAAAAAAGTTCGGGTGACAAGCGCTGATTTGATACCGGCACGGAGTTCATCCTCGGTGAGATTGCCTACCTCGAAGAACCGGTTCATCAGCTCCTCGTCAGTTTCAGCAACGGCCTCGACGAGCTGCTGGTGAAGTTCTTCCGCTTTTTTCCGGTAAAGATCATGAATCTCGGACACGATCATGCTTCCAGGTTTGTCAGGGCTGAACTCGAGCTGCTTCATGAGCAGAACATCGACGAGGATGTGATGGCCGAGTCCCTCTTCTGCAGGGAACTGGATAGGGGTGACCAGATGCCCGAAATGGTCCTTGAGCGCTTCGATCGTCGCCCCGAAATCCGCGCGGTCTGCGTCGAGCTTGGTCAGAACGAACATGGTCGGCTTGTAGTACTCTTTCGTATACTCCCAGACCGTGTCGGTACCGACTTCAACGCCGGTGGCGGCATTGACCGTAATCAGTACCGTGTCGGCTACCCGCATGGCCGACTTGACGTCGCCATGAAAATCCAGAAGACCTGGAGTGTCGATGATATTGATCTTCCTGTCTTTCCACATGCCGTGGATGAGGCTGGTATTCAGGCTGTGCTTCCGTTCTATCTCATCGGCCGCGTAGTCTGACAGCGTCGAGCCTTCGTCGATGCTGCCCAGTCGGTTGACGGCACCCATACTCAGGGCGAACGATTCGCACAGTATGGTCTTGCCGGTGCCCGTGTGACCGGTAACGACAATGTTCCTCAGTTGGTCGGTTGGAACAGCTTGCATGTCGGAACTCCTTTCTTTGATTGTGGTTTGCGGAGCCACCTCATCCATGCCCGGCCTTGTCAAACAATCGATTTCTGTGGCCGGGTAGCGGGGCCTGAAGTTGGCTGAAGCCGGTCAGTCCGGCGTTCGGCGAGAACTCCCTCAGAAAAACTTAAACAAAAAAAATCGCATTCAGTGACAGCCACTGATAAAAGCGTTTGTTACGTCGAAAAATGACGAGGTCTTGCCGAACAATCAGGACCATTCCGTATCTTTTGTATCTACTCCTTCCATAAATCCTAAAATCACCGTACCCATGCCATATATCGAGATGATTCATGCCCGCCAGATCATGGATTCCAGAGGCAATCCGACCGTTGAAGTTGATGTGATAACCGAAAGTGGATTCGGCCGTGCGGCTGTGCCCAGCGGCGCCTCGACAGGTGTCCACGAAGCGGTCGAGCTGAGGGATGGTGACAAGGGGGTTTTCCTCGGCAAAGGTGTGCTGAAGGCTGTTGAAAATGTCAATACGGTTATCAGCGACGCCCTTGAAGGCATGGATGTTACCGAACAGGAGGAGATCGATGCCGCTCTGCTCGAACTCGATGGTACGCCGAACAAGGCGAATCTCGGCGCGAACGCCATTCTCGGTGTATCCCTGGCCTGTGCAAAGGCAGGTGCTGACCTGACGGGCCTTCCGCTCTATCGTTACATCGGCGGTACCACCGCAAGGACGCTTCCGGTACCGATGATGAATGTGCTCAACGGTGGTGCACATGCCGATAACACGGTCGATTTCCAGGAGTTCATGATCATGCCGATCGGCTTCGGCTGTTATTCCGACGCGCTCAGGTGCGGTGCCGAAGTGTTCCATTCGCTCAAGTCGCTTCTGCATGGCAAGGGACTCAGCACTGCGGTAGGTGACGAAGGTGGTTTTGCCCCGAACGTCCGTTCCAACGAAGAGGCCATCGAGCTGGTGATCGAAGCGATCGGTAAAGCCGGCTACAAGGCAGGTTCTCCGACCGACAAGGGTGGACTTGGCGACGCTCAGGTCATGATCGCTCTCGACCCTGCAAGCTCTGAGTTCTATGATTCCGAGAAGAAGAAATATGTTTTCAAGAAGTCTTCCAAACGCGAGCTCGACTCCGCTGAAATGTCCGACTACTGGGCACAGTGGGCAAGCCAGTACCCGATCATCTCGATCGAGGACGGTATGGCCGAGGATGACTGGGAAGGCTGGAAGATGCTCACCGACAAGATCGGTTCCAGGGTTCAGCTGGTAGGTGACGATCTGTTCGTGACCAACAGCCGACGACTGGGCGAAGGTATCGAAAAGGGGGTCGGCAACTCGATTCTCATCAAGGTCAACCAGATCGGTACGCTCACCGAAACCCTGCAGGCCATCGACCTTGCCAAGCGCAATGGATACACCTCGATCATCAGCCACCGCAGCGGTGAGACCGAGGATGTCACCATTGCACAGATCGCCGTCGCGACCAACGCAGGACAGATCAAGACAGGCAGCATGTCGCGCTCCGATCGTATGGCCAAATACAACGAACTGCTCCGTATCGAGGAGGAGCTCGGCAGGATGGCCATCTATCCGGGTATCGGCGCTTTCAGGGTCTGACGCCATGAACGGGACGGGGCCCCGGTAAGCGGCCCCGCCTCAAACCTCCAGAAGCATGACGAAATATTTCACGGACATCTGGGATTATATCCGCTCGAACCCGAAAAAATTTATCCTGCAGGCCTTGCTGGCTCTGTTTCTGTTCTGGTTCGTGTTTGGTGATTTCGGACTCGTAACGCGTATTACAATGGAGCGCGAGCATCGCGAACTGCGGAATCGCCAGACCGAGGAGCTGAAGAAAATCGACGATGATCGTGCGACAATCCGTCAGGCATATAACCAGGACAGCATCGAGAAGGTCGCCCGGGAGAAGTACAACTTCCGGAAACCCGGTGAGACCGTGTTCATTATCAGGGAGTGATGCTGAAACATTTCTGGCAATACCGGAAAAGGCCGCCTCGTCATCATGAGCGAAGCGGCCTTTTTCTTTTTATGTGCAGTTGGGAACACTGGTGTCAAAGCCAGGAAAAGCTCTGTCTGCAAATGTTCAGAAATGCTCGGACTCCCAGGCTGCTGATGTTTTGTTTCCGGAATGGAGTCTCCTTTTTTTTATGCCGGGCAATACCTACCTTGGAAATCTGAAAACAGAGCCGATCTTACGTCCGAAACCCTAAATCCGAACCCGATGACCGTTGACATCCGTACGGCAGGTCAAGCCATAGATTATCCGGTGCCTCTGTACAGCTACCGGCGACGCTACACCCATGAAGTTGGTTTTGGAGAGATCTCCCTTGGTGGTTATCAGCCGATCAGGGTCGAGTCCATGACCAATACCCACACCATGGACACAGCGGCAACGGTGGAGCAGTGCCGTCGTCTCTACGAAGCCGGTTGTGAAATCATACGCCTGACCGTGCCGACCGAGAAGGATGCCGAAAATCTGAGGAACATCCGTGAACAGCTGCGCCGCGATGGAATCACCACTCCGCTGGTCGCAGATATTCACTTCTCCGCGAAGGCGGCCATGAAAGCGGTCGAGTTTGTCGAGAACATACGGGTCAATCCGGGTAACTATGCGACTGGTGCAAAGTTCTCGAGCGAGGAGTACACCGATGCCGAGTACCTTGCCGAGCTCGATAAAGTGAGGGAGGAGTTCTCGCCACTGGTAAAAAAGGCCAGAGAGCTTGGTGTATCGATGAGGATCGGTACCAATCACGGATCGCTTTCTGATCGAATCGTCAGCCGCTACGGTAATTCACCGGAGGGCATGGTCGAAGCTGCTCTTGAATTCGCGAGAATCTGCGAGGATGAGAGCTATTTCGACCTGCTTTTCTCGATGAAGTCATCGAATGTGCGGGTCATGATCCATGCCTATCGCCTTCTTGTCGCCAGGGCGGACGCCGAGCTGCGCCATGCCTATCCTCTGCATCTCGGAGTGACCGAGGCCGGTGACGGCGACGAAGGCCGGATCAAATCGGCCATGGGTATCGGAGCGCTCCTCGAGGACGGACTCGGTGATACCATTCGCGTATCGCTCACCGAAGACCCGGTGAACGAAGTGCCGGTTGGATTCGCCATCGTCAGGAAATACAACGAACATCTCCAGGTCAAGGGTGAAAAAGCCTACCTCGCGGTCAACCAGGTGGTTGGTCATGGACAGGCCGTTTCCGGACACACCGCGCTGCCGTTCAATCCATACGGCTATGCACGGCGTTCATCATGCCCGATGCAGGCGGGCGCTGCCTCCATTGGTGGTGACAGCCTGCAGCGGGTCGAGACCCAGGCGCGGACTTCGATCACCGATCCCGATGCCCTGCGGGATGAAATTCTGCAACGCCTGGCCCCGGAACTTCCCGAGGACTCGATCCGTTCGGAGTTCGTGAACGTGAGTGTCGGCTGCGTCGAGGATGTTCACGCACTTGAAAACCTGCTGGCTTCGCTCGAAGGAGTTCGAGATCGCATCGTCGTCTCGACGGTCGATACCGGGCTTTTTCCGAAGCTTCTGCCGCTTGTTTCCCGGGTGCGACTGGATGTCGTCGAGGGAGAAAGCCTTGGTACCGGTTTTATCGACCAGCTCGCGGATTCTGATACGGTGATGGAGTTCTGTTTCATCCACGAGAACTCATCCATTATGGTGCCTGCTGAGGTGCTTTGCCGCATCGCCGCAAAGCTCAAGGCAAAAGGGCTCACCAGGGTATGCCTGTCGGTCGTTTCATCGCAGGGCCTGTTCGCAACCCGCAGGCTGGTGCTCGAGCTGGCCAACGCCGGCATTGAATTCCCGGTCGCAGTCCGTTACCGGAACCGGGGTGGTGACCGGTCGGGCGTGCTGATCGAGAGCGCCATCCAGGCCGGAACGCTTTTCTGTGACGGCGTCGGTGACCTGATAGCCGTCGAGACGGGCCTGAAGCCCGAAGATGAAGTCAGCCTGGCCTTCAACATCCTGCAGGCAGCCAGGGTGCGCATGTCGAAGACGGAGTTCATCTCCTGTCCCGGATGCGGACGTACCTATTTCGAGCTTGAAAAGACCACGGCGCTCATCAAACAGCGGGTCTCCCATCTCAAAGGGCTGAAGATCGGAATCATGGGGTGCATCGTCAATGGCCCCGGAGAGATGGCTGACGCCGATTTCGGTTATGTCGGTTCGGGTAAGGGCCGGGTGAGCCTCTATGTCGGCAGGGAGTGCGTTGTCGAGAACATGCCCGAAGCCGACGCGCTCGATCGCCTTATCGAGCTGATCCGGCAAAACGGTAAATGGATCGATCCTGCATGAATCGTACGAATGGACATACCCTGATCACCGGGGCATCTATGGGTATCGGCAAGGCAATTGCTGAAGATTTCGCATCCAGGGGGGAGAATCTCGTTCTTGTCGCCCGTTCGAAGGATCGACTCGATGCTCTGGCTTCGGAGCTATCCTCAAGACACGGTGTCGAAGTCAGGGTCTGCAGCGAGGATCTGGGGTCGGAAGGGGCCTCGGGACGCGTGTTTGCCTTCTGCAGGGAACAGGGGATCGAGGTCGGCTGTCTGATCAACTGTGCCGGATTTTCATTCACCGGCAGTTTTACCGCGATACCCGAAGAGGAGCTTCGTCAGATGGCCATGGTCAACATGGTGGCTCTGGCCGATATGACCCGCCTCTTCCTTCCGGCGATGATCGGGCGAGGGCGTGGTTCGATAGTGAATATCGCCTCTCTAGCGGCTTTTCAGGGAGTGCCGGGTATGGGCCTCTATTCTGCCACAAAGTCTTTTGTCGTGACCCTGTCAGAAGCGATTGCCGAGGAGATCAGAGGTTCTGGTGTGCGGGTGTTCGCCGTTTGTCCGGGGTTTATCGACAACGCCAGTTTTTACGATCGCGCAGGACATGACAGCAAGCGGATTCTGGTTCCCATATCGACGCCGGATGTCGTTGTGCGGGCTGTAAGGCGTGGCCTGGCGTCGGGCTCCACGGTGGTCATGCCTACGCTTTTTGACCGCCTGATGGTCTTCACCCAGCGCTTTATGCCGAGGCGCCCGGTGGTCATGATTGCCGGTTTTTTTGCCGGTGCGGGAGAAAAATGAAATTTCTTACGATTGAAAGTGTTTTTTCTTTGGAATTAATTGACCTTGAGCTATATTACCAGCCCTGTATTTTTGAGCTGCTGGTGTAGCTCAATTGGTAGAGCAGCTGACTTGTAATCAGCAGGTTGCGGGTTCGAGTCCCATCACCAGCTCGTAGCGTATACATGGGTAGGTAGCGAAGCGGTCAAACGCAGCAGACTGTAAATCTGTCGACATATGTCTTCGGAGGTTCGAATCCTCCCCTACCCACACAAGTTGGTTGATGCAAGCTGATGTAGCTCAGTCGGTAGAGCACTTCCTTGGTAAGGAAGAGGTCATCGGTTCAAGTCCGATCATCAGCTCCGGTTTACGGAGGAGTGGTTATACGTCAGTAGCTCAATTGGTAGAGCAGCGGTCTCCAAAACCGCAGGTTGGGGGTTCGATTCCCTCCTGACGTGCAGGCAACCCGCATCCCGATGCTGTTCACGATATATTCCCTTGTCGGTCAATCATGAAGAAATACCTGGATATAGCTGAAAAGTACTATCGTGACGTCGTCGGAGAGATGCGTAAGGTATCGTGGCCGACGAAGGAAGAGGTTAAGGATATGACGGTCGTCGTTCTGACGGTCTCGGGCATTCTTGCACTCTTTACGTTTGCGGTCGATTGGGCGATCAACGCGGTGATGGGGCAGTTATTGTAAGACTAAGGATTCGAGAGGTGCGTGATGAGCGTCAAAAAAAAGGTTATTGAAGAGCAGCAACCCCCGCAAGCTCACTGGTATGCTCTCAGGATCTATTCAGGTCATGAGCGCAAGGTCAAAGAGGGGATCGAGATGGAAGCCGAACGTTACGGCCTCGTCGACAAGATCAAGCAGGTTTACATTCCTTACGAGCGTTTCGTCGAGGTAAAGAACGGCAAGAAACGCAGTCTTACCAAAAATGCATTTCCCGGCTATGTGCTGATCGAGGCGGTTCTCGACAAGCAGACAAGGAACCTGATCATGGATATTCCTTCGGTCATGGGTTTTCTTGGAGTCGACGACAATCCGACGCCGCTCAGGCCGGATGAGGTCGAGAAGATTCTGCTGCCTGAAGGCGGCGTCGAGCATCGTTCGGTGGTCGAGGCTCCGTTCAGGATCGGCGATTCGGTCAAGGTCATCGACGGGCCATTCAGCTCCCTTACCGGTATCGTTCACGAGGTCTGCACCGAAAGGATGAAGGTCAAGGTCATGATCAACTTCTTCGGCAGAAGCACGCCTACCGAGCTTGACTTCTCCCAGGTCAAATCAGTTTCACAATAATAGAGATCAAGTTTTCTTAAAGCTGCTGAATAGAGAGAGAATACTATGGCAAAAAAGGTAGTAGGGTTCATCAAGTTGCAAATTCCTGCAGGAGGCGCGAATCCTGCTCCCCCGGTCGGCCCGGCACTCGGTCAGAAAGGGGTCAATATCATGGAGTTCTGCAAGCAGTTCAATGCCAAGACCCAGTCCGAGGCGGGAATGATTACCCCCGTCGTCATCACGGTCTATTCCGACAAGTCGTTCACCTTCGTCACCAAGACTCCTCCGGCAGCCGTCCTTCTTCTGAAGGAAGCCAAGCTGCAGAAGGGTTCTGGCGAACCGAACCGCAACAAGGTCGGTACGGTTACCATGGATCAGGTTCGCAAGATTGCCGAACTGAAGCAGCCTGACCTGAACTCCGTCGACATCGAAGGCGCAACCCAGATGGTTATGGGCACCGCCCGCAGCATGGGTATCGTCGTCGAAGGCTGAGCTTAAAAATTTTTTTATCGTGGGAGGCCTGACAAGCCGATTACTCAACCACTAACTACAATGTCAATGGCTGGAAAGAATTACAAGAGCGCTTGCGCAAAGGTGAACCGCATGCAGGAGTACGAGCTTGCGGAAGCCGTCGAGAAAGTCAAAGAGATCACCACCGCGAAATTCGATGCTACCGTCGACGTCGCCATGAAGCTGGGTGTTGACCCGCGTCATGCCGATCAGGTCGTTCGTGGTACCGTCATGCTTCCGCATGGTACCGGCAAGACGGTCTCTGTACTCGTTATCTGCAAGGAAACCAAGGCTGAAGAGGCTCGTGAAGCCGGTGCCGATTTTGTCGGCTTCGAAGAGTATATCGAGAAGATCCAGGGCGGTTGGACCGGTGTTGACGTTATCGTCGCCACCCCCGATGTCATGGGCCAGCTCGGTAAAGTCGCCAAGATCCTCGGCCCACGCGGTCTTATGCCGAACCCGAAATCGGGTACGGTCACCATGGACGTCGCGAAGGCTGTCAGAGAGGTCAAGGCCGGTAAGATCGAGTTCAGGGTCGACAAGGCAGGAAATATCCACGCTCCGGTCGGAAAGGTCTCGTTCGACAACGACAAGCTGGTCAGCAACATCACCAGCTTCATCAGAGAGGTCGTCCGTCTGAAACCGTCGGCTGCAAAGGGCCAGTATGTCCAGGGTATCACCGTGTCGAGCACGATGTCCCCGGGCGTTAAAGTGAAAAAGGAAAAATTTGTTGCCTAACATAAACGGTTTGAGATCGATATGATGAAGCGTGATAAAAAAGAGCAGATAGCCCAGGAGATCGCCGCCAAGATCGAGCGCTCCCAGGGTTTATATTTCACCGAGTTCCAGGGCCTTGACGTCAAGAAGATGGCCCAGCTCCGCAATGAGTTCAGGAAAGCGGGTATCGAGTACAAGGTTGTCAAGAACACCCTGATCAAGAAGGCCCTCAAGAATGTCGCCGACGCTGACAAGCTTGCTTCAGGTCTGAAAAATACGACGGCCGTCGCTTTCGGTTACGACGATCCGGTCGCACCGGCAAAGATCATCAAGAAGTTCAGCAAGGATAACGAAGCGCTGAAGTTCAAGATGGCTACCATCGACGGTGCCGTGTTCGGTCCCGATTCGCTGCCGCAGCTTTCCGAGATGCTCAGCAAGACTGAGAACCTCGGTCGCGCAGCTGGCCTTATCAATCAGGTCATCAGCTCCGTCCCGATGGTCATGAACGCTGTGATGAGGAACCTCGTCTCCGTTATCGACCAGGTTGGAAAGCTTGAGAAATAAAGATTTACGCACTCAAAGCTTCTATATTTTCAATTAAACACAGAGAGGAAATAATGTCATCTATCGAAACCCTTGTAGAAGAGATTGGTAAGCTTACCCTTACTGAAGCTTCCGAGTTGGTGAAAGCACTTGAGGAGAAGTTCGGTGTGAGTGCCGCCCCTGCCGTTTTCGCTGGTGCAGTTGCTGCTGCTCCTGCTGGTGAGGCTGCCGCTGTCGAAGAGAAAACCGAGTTCGACGTCGTTCTGAAGAGCGGCGGTGCCAACAAGATCAACGTCATCAAGGTTGTTCGCGCTATCACCGGTCTTGGCCTGAAAGAGGCAAAGGACATGGTTGACGGTGCTCCGAAGACCGTTAAGGAAGCTGTCTCGAAAGACGAGGCCGAGAAGCTTGCAAAAGAACTCAAAGACGCTGGCGCAGAAGTCGAGCTGAAGTGATCTTTTTCAAGGCAGAATAGCTGACAAGCTCCGTGTCGATCCGGGACGGAGCTTTGTCCGTTTGTGGAATTTAAATTACAATCTCTTCCGGGTACCGGCTTCCAAGCCAGTCTTCCTGGAATCTGCTCCGGTAAAGGGTATTTACGGATCCTTGTAAAGACGTTAACTGTTAAGTACTCCCTGCAATAGATAAAAGCGAGGTGCATGTGAAAGTGGCTGATGCAACACCAACACCCTGTATTGACTTCTCAAAGATCCAGAGTATCATAGAACCCCCCGATCTTCTCAAGGTACAGCTCGACTCATTTCATAATTTTATCCAGGACAGCGTCCCGCTTGCCAAGCGCAAGGACCAGGGGCTCGAAAAGGTCCTGAGGAGCGCCTTTCCGATCACTGACACCCGGGGCCTCTATCTTCTGGAATATATTTCGTACAGCTTCGACAAGCCGAAATACACTGTCGAAGAGTGCATCGAACGCGGCCTGACCTACGATGTCTCGCTCAAGATCAAACTGAAGCTCTCCTACAAGGACGAGGCCGACGAGCCTGACTGGAAGGAGACCATTCAGCAGGAGGTCTATCTCGGAAGGATTCCCTACATGACCGAGCGCGGTACCTTCATCGTCAACGGCGCCGAGCGCGTCGTCGTCGCACAGCTGCACCGTTCTCCCGGTGTGGTGTTCAGCGAGGCCGTCCACCCGAATGGCAAGAAGATGTATTCGGCCAAGATCGTGCCGACCCGCGGTTCATGGATCGAGTTCCAGACCGACATCAACAACCAGATTTACGTCTATATCGACCAGAAGAAGAACTTTCTGGTCTCTGCCCTGTTGCGCGCCATCGGTTTCGCCAAGGACGAGGACATCCTCGGTCTGTTCGACATGGTCGAAGAGGTTGAGATCTCCTCGAAGAGCTCGAAGCGTGAGCAGCTGATCGGCCAGTATCTGGCATCCGACATTATCGATATGCAGACCGGCGAGGTTGTCCCTGCAAGGGCGGCCATCACCGAAGAGATCATGGATCAGATAGTCGCCGCCGGTTACAAGAAGATCAAGGTGATGAAGACCACTTCGCCCGACAAGGGTGTCGACAAGTCGATCATCATCAATACGATCCTGAACGACAGCTCCGCCACCGAAGAGGAGGCTCTGGAGATCGTGTACGAAGAGCTCCGTGCCAACGAGGCGCCGGACATCGACGCTGCACGCAGTTTCCTTGAGCGCACCTTCTTCAACCAGAAGAAATACGATCTGGGTGACGTGGGCCGCTACCGGATTCAGAAGAAGCTGCAGAACGAGATCGCCGAACTCGAGGCCTACCTGCCCGAAAAGCCGGAACTCAAGGAGCTTTCCGATGCGATCTACGAGCGCATTCTGCAGACGATCCGTACCTACTCCGAGGAGCCGATCGGTGAGGATATTCTTGTCCTGACCCATTATGACATCATCGCGGTCATCAACTACCTGATCAAGCTGGTCAATGGCATGGCCGAAGTCGACGACGTCGACCACCTGGCCAACCGCCGTGTCCGTTCGGTCGGCGAACAGCTTGCCGCCCAGTTCGTGATCGGCCTTGCCAGGATGGGCAAGAACGTCAGGGAGAAACTGAACTCCCGTGATACCGACAAGATCGCTCCGGCTGACCTGATCAATGCCAGGACCGTGTCGAGCGTCGTGTCGAGCTTCTTCGCCACGAGCCAGCTCTCGCAGTTCATGGACCAGACCAACCCGCTGGCAGAGATGACCAACAAGCGCAGGGTTTCGGCCCTCGGCCCAGGTGGTCTTACCCGCGAGCGTGCAGGCTTCGAGGTTCGTGACGTTCACTATACCCATTACGGACGCCTCTGTCCGATCGAGACCCCTGAAGGTCCGAACATCGGTCTTATCTCGTCGCTTTCGGTCTATGCCGAAATCAACGACAAAGGCTTCATCCAGACCCCGTACCGCGTGGTCGACAAAGGCCAGGTGACCGACCAGGTGCTGATGCTCTCCGCTGAAGACGAAGAGAACAAGATCACCGTGCCGGTCAGCATTCCGCTCGACGAGAAAAACAAGATCGCCGTCGAGTCGGTGCAGGCAAGGACCAAGGGTGACTATCCGCTGGTACCTGCAGAGGACGTCAACTACATGGACGTCTCTCCGGTTCAGATCGTCAGCGCTGCAGCGGCCCTGATTCCGTTCCTCGAGCATGATGACGGTAACCGAGCCCTCATGGGCGCGAACATGCAGCGTCAGGCTGTGCCGCTGCTCATCTCGGACGCCCCGGTGGTCGGCACCGGCATGGAGGCCATGGTTGCCCGTGACTCCCGTGCGGTGATCCTCGCCGAAGGCCCGGGTGTGGTGCAGTGTGTAACCGCCGAGAAGATCGAAGTCCGTTACGACCTCGATCCGGAGAACAACACCGTGTCGCTGCTCGATCCTGATGAAGGTGTCAAGACCTACAAACTCATCAAGTTCAAGCGCTCCAACCAGGATACCTGCATTTCGCAGCGTCCGCTGGTGCGCAATGGCCAGAGAGTCGACAAGGGCGATGTCCTTGCCGACAGCTCTTCGACCGACAACGGCGAACTGGCCCTTGGCAAGAACGTGCTGGTCGCATTCATGCCCTGGCGCGGTTACAACTTTGAAGACGCTATCGTGCTGAGCGAAAGGCTCGTGTACGACGACGTGTTCACCTCGATCCACGTGCACGAGTTCGAATCGAACGTGCGCGACACCAAGCGCGGTGAAGAGCAGTTCACCCGCGACATCTACAACGTCAGCGAGGATGCCCTGCGCAACCTCGACGAGAACGGCATCGTGCGCATCGGCGCCGAGGTCAAGGAGCGTGACATCCTGGTCGGCAAGATCACCCCGAAAGGTGAGAGTGATCCGACTCCGGAAGAGAAGCTGCTCCGCGCCATCTTCGGCGACAAGTCGAGCGATGTGAAGGATGCTTCGATGCATGTGCCGGCAGGCATGAAGGGTATCGTCATCAAGACCAAGCTCTTCAGCCGCAAGAAGAAGATCGGCATGGATGTCAAGGACAAGATCGAGGCCATCGACAAACAGTTCGACAACAAGGAGGCCGATCTCCGCAAGCGCTTCGCCAAATGGATGAAGCAGCATCTCGACGGCAAGAAGACGGTCGCCATCATGAGCGACAAGGGCAAGGTGCTTGTCGCTGAAGGAAACATCGTCGACGATGCCCTTCTGGCAAAATTCAACGGCATGCCGTTCCTCGAGTCGATCGATGTCTCGAAGGGCATCGTGTCCGGATCGAAGACGAACGAGAACGTCGTCCGCCTGATCCGTGAATATCGCCTCAAGCTGAAAGATCTGGCTGACGAGCGTGAAAACGAGAAGTACAAGATCAACGTAGGCGACGAGCTGCCTCCGGGCATCGAAGAGCTGGCCAAAGTCTATATCGCCCAGAAGCGCAAGATCCAGGTCGGTGACAAGATGGCAGGCCGCCACGGTAACAAGGGTGTCGTCGGCAAGATTCTGCCGATCGAGGACATGCCTTTCATGGCCGACGGTACTCCGGTGGACATCGTACTCAACCCGCTTGGTGTGCCGAGCCGTATGAACATCGGTCAGCTCTACGAAACCTCGCTCGGATGGGCAGGCAAGAAGCTGGGTGTCAAGTTCAAGACCCCGATTTTCAACGGCGCGACCTACACCGAGGTGCAGCAGTACCTCGAGAAGGCTGGTCTGCCCGGCCACGGCAAGGTGAGGCTGTTCGACGGACGTACCGGAGAGCGCTTCCATGACGAGGTCACGGTCGGATACATCTATATGCTGAAACTGAGCCACCTTGTCGACGACAAGATCCACGCAAGGTCCATCGGGCCATACTCGCTCATCACCCAGCAGCCGCTGGGCGGTAAGGCGCAGTTCGGTGGTCAGAGGTTCGGTGAAATGGAGGTCTGGGCGCTCGAAGCATACGGCGCGGCCAATATCCTCCGCGAGATGCTCACCGTGAAATCGGACGATGTCATCGGCAGGAACAAGACCTACGAAGCCATCGTGAAGGGCCAGAACCTTCCGGAACCCGGCACTCCCGAATCGTTCAACGTGCTTGTAAGGGAGTTGCAGGGCCTCGGTCTCGAGATCCGCATCGACGATAAGGTGCCCTGAGAGAAGTTGCAGTTCCGCAGTCACGGTGTACCGTGACTGCGGTTATTACCGTATTTTATATGTAAATAGCCCAGTCACGACAAGTCGGGGCCGGGACGTGATAATGCAGACGGGTTTTTTGAAAGTGCCCATATTATTCAGGCTTTTTCAAGGCTGTATAAACTGAGATAACGACTATGATTTTTTCACAGGGATCATCACCGCTCAAAGGTGATTTTTCGAAGATCAAGTTCAGCATTGCCTCTCCGGAGAGCATCCTCGCACACTCGCGTGGTGAGGTACTGAAGCCGGAAACCATCAACTATCGTACCTTCAAGCCGGAACGCGACGGCCTGATGTGCGAAAAGATATTCGGTCCAACCAAGGACTGGGAGTGCTATTGCGGCAAATACAAGCGCGTGCGCTACAAAGGCATCATCTGCGATCGCTGCGGTGTCGAAGTGACCACCAAGAGTGTCCGCCGCGAGCGCATGGGGCACATTTCGCTGGCCGTGCCGGTTGTGCACACCTGGTTCTTCCGTTCGGTGCCCAGCAAGATCGGTGCACTGCTCGATCTGTCGACCAAGGAGCTCGAACGTATCATCTACTACGAAGTCTACGTGGTCATCAACCCTGGTGAACCCGGCGAAAAGCAGGGCATCAAGAAGTTCGACCGCCTGACCGAAGAGCAGTATTTCCAGATCATCACCGAGTACGAAGACAATCAGGATCTCGACGACACCGATTCGGCAAAGTTTGTCGCCAAGATGGGCGGCGAGGCCATTCACATGCTGCTGAAGGGGCTGAATCTCGACGAGATTGCCGTCAACCTCCGGAAGGTGCTCAAAGAGAGCGGTTCCGAGCAGAAGAAGGCCGACGCCCTCAAGCGCCTGAAAGTTGTCGAATCGTTCAGGAAGAGCTACGAGCCGCAGAAGCGTACCCGAAAGAAATCGACCGGCCTGTTCCCTGAGGACGAGGCACCGGAGCCATACATCTACGAAGGCAACAAGCCGGAGTACATGGTGATGGAGGTCGTTCCGGTCATTCCGCCGGAGCTGCGCCCGCTGGTGCCGCTCGAGGGTGGCCGTTTCGCAACTTCCGATCTCAATGACCTGTATCGTCGCGTGATCATCCGCAACAACCGGTTGAAGAAGCTGATCGACATTCGCGCTCCCGAGGTCATTCTGCGCAACGAGAAGCGTATGCTGCAGGAGGCCGTGGACGCTCTGTTCGACAACTCACGCAAGGCAAACGCAGTCAAGACCGGTGAGTCCAACAGGCCGCTGAAGTCGCTGTCCGACGCCCTCAAGGGCAAGCAGGGCCGCTTCCGTCAGAACCTGCTTGGTAAGCGCGTCGACTACTCCGGCCGTTCGGTTATCGTGGTCGGTCCGGAACTGCAGCTGCATCAGTGCGGTCTGCCGAAAAGCATGGCTATCGAGCTGTTCCAGCCGTTTGTCATCCGCCGCCTCGTCGAGCGTGGCATTGCCAAGTCGGTCAAGTCGGCCAAGAAGCTCATCGACAAGAAGGACCCCGTTGTCTGGGATGTTCTCGAGAAGGTGATCGATGGCCGTCCGGTGCTGCTGAACCGCGCGCCGACCCTGCACCGTCTCGGTATCCAGGCGTTCCAGCCGACGCTGATCGAAGGCAAGGCTATCCAGATCCATCCGCTCGTCTGTACGGCGTTCAACGCTGACTTCGACGGTGACCAGATGGCCGTGCACGTGCCGCTGTCACAGGAGGCGCAGCTCGAGGCTTCGCTGCTGATGCTGTCTTCGCACAACCTCATTCTTCCGCAGTCCGGTAAGCCGGTCACCGTTCCTTCACAGGACATGGTGCTCGGTATGTACTACCTGACCAAGTCGCGTCAGGGTGAGAAGGGCGAGGGCCAGATTTTCTATTCGATGGAAGAGGTGCTCATCGCCTACAACGAGGAGCGCGTGGGACTGCACGCCCATATCTTCATCAGCTACGATGGCAAGATTGACCAGAAGTTCAACCCGCTGTTCGCCCTCAACGTCGTTCCGGACGACCAGCAGGAGAAGAAGATCTGGCTCAAGGCTCAGATCGAGCAGAAGAAGCTGCTGGTGACGACCGTCGGCAGGGTGATCTTTAACCAGCACGTCCCGAAGGAGATGGGCTTCATCAACAAGCTCATCAACAAGAAGGTCGCCAAGGAGCTCATTTCAGACCTGTCGAGCAAGCTCGGCAACGTCGAGACCGCGAGGTTCCTCGACAACATCAAGGAGGTCGGTTTCAGCTACGCCATGAGGGGCGGTCTGTCCATCGGCCTTTCCGACGCGATCGTGCCGGAGACCAAGGTCAGGCACATCAAGAATGCACAGCGCGACAGCACCAAGGTCATCAAGGAGTACAACCGCGGTACCCTTACCGACAATGAACGTTACAACCAGATCGTGGACGTCTGGCAGAAGACCTCGAACCTGGTCGCCGACGAGTCCTACGAAAAACTCAAGAAGGATCGCGACGGTTTCAACCCGCTCTACATGATGCTTGATTCGGGTGCCCGAGGCTCCCGTGAGCAGGTGAGGCAGCTCACCGGTATGAGGGGTCTTATCGCCCGTCCCCAGAAGTCGATGTCCGGCCAGCCAGGCGAGATTATCGAAAACCCGATTATTTCGAACCTGAAGGAGGGTCTGACGGTGCTCGAGTACTTCATCTCGACGCACGGTGCCCGTAAGGGTCTGTCCGATACCTCGCTTAAAACAGCTGACGCAGGTTACCTGACCAGGCGTCTGCACGACGTCGCCCAGGACGTGATCGTCACCATCGAAGACTGCGGAACCACTCGTGGTCTGCATGTCGAGAGGAATATCGAGGAGGAGACCAGCGGTCAGATCAAGTTCCGCGAGAAAATCAAAGGCCGTGTCGCTGCACGCGATATCATCGATATACGTACTGACAATGTTGTGGTCGCGGCAGGTGAAATCATCACTGAAGAGCTTGCAGACATCATCCAGGATACCCCTGGTGTTGAAGAGGCCGAAATCCGTTCAGTGCTCACCTGCGAGTCCAAGCAGGGTATCTGCTCGAAGTGCTACGGTACCAACCTCTCGGTGCACAAGCTCGTCGAGATGGGTGAGGCTGTCGGTGTTATCGCCGCGCAGTCGATCGGTGAACCTGGTACCCAGCTGACGCTTCGTACCTTCCACCAGGGTGGTGCGGCACAGGGCGGTATCTCCGAAACCGAGACCAAGGCATTCTACGAAGGTCAGATCGAGCTCGAGGACGTCAAAAGTGTCGAGCACAGCATTATCACCGAAGATGGCGTCGAGGAGACCCGTCAGATCGTGATCCAGAAGAACGGCAAGCTCAACATCATCGATCCGGATTCCGGAAAGGTGCTGAAGCGGTATGTCGTGCCACACGGCGCACATATCAATGTCGAGCATGGCCAGGCGGTGCGCAAGGACCAGGTGCTGTTCAGCAGCGAGCCCAACAGCACGCAGATCATTGCCGAAATGCCCGGTACCGCCAGATTCATCGATATCGAGAAAGGTGTCACCTACAAGGAAGAGGTTGACCCGCAGACCGGCTTCGCGCAGCATACCATCATCAACTGGCGCTCGAAGCTCCGTGCATCTGAAACCCGTGAGCCAAGGATCGCCATCGTCTCCGACAATGGCGAGATCAGGAAGACCTATCCGGTGCCGATCAAGTCGAACCTCTACGTCGAGGACGGCCAGAAGCTCGTGCCTGGCGACATCATCGCCAAGGTGCCGAGGAACCTCGATCGTGTCGGTGGTGACATCACCGCCGGTCTGCCGAAGGTGACCGAGCTGTTCGAGGCCCGTATCCCTACCGATCCGGCTATCGTGTCCGAAATCGATGGTTACGTGAGCTTCGGTTCGCAGCGAAGGAGCAGCAAGGAGATCAAGGTCAAGAACGACTTTGGCGAAGAGAAGGTGTATTATGTCCAGGTTGGTAAGCACGTGCTTGCCACCGAGGGTGACGAAGTCAAGGCCGGCGACCCGCTGACCGACGGTGCGGTATCCCCGCAGGACATTCTGCGTATCCAGGGTCCGAACGCCGTGCAGCAGTACCTGGTGAACGAGATCCAGAAGGTGTACCAGATCAACGCTGGTGTCGAAATCAACGACAAGCACCTCGAGGTTATCGTGCGTCAGATGCTGCAGAAGGTTCGTGTCGAAGAGCCTGGCGATACCGACCTGCTTCCGGGTGACCTGATCGACAGGAGCGCCTTCATCGAAGCCAACGAGTCGGTTTCCGAGAAGGTCCGTGTGATCGACAGGGGCGACGCTCCTGCCAGGATCCAGGAGAACCAGCTCTACAAGGAGCGTGATATCACCAAGCTGAACCGCGAGCTTCGCAGGAACAGCAAGTTGCTCATCACCATCGAGCCCGCTCTGCAGGCTACGTCGCATCCGGTTCTGCTGGGTATCACCAGCGCAGCTCTCCAGACCGAGAGTGTGATCTCCGCGGCCTCGTTCCAGGAGACCACCAAGGTGCTGACCGATGCCGCAGTTTCCGGCAAGATCGACTACCTGGCCGGTCTGAAGGAGAACGTTATCGTTGGCAAGCTCATTCCGGCCGGTACTGGCCTCAG
>JAAXWP010000042.1 GCA_013334925.1 Chlorobiaceae bacterium | reverse complement strand
CGTCACTGGGTGTATCGGTAACGGGTACGTACAACGGGACGACGACATATGTGAACGGAGTGGGCGGAACGGCAGCGACATTCACGGGCCTGCAGAACGGAGAGACGCTGTCGAACGCGACGCTGACACTGCAGGACAAAAACGTCGGCTCGAACGGAACGAACTACGTGACGGGCGTGGCATCGGGAACGGGCGACACGGCATCGATGGGTAACTACCAGATCAGCAGTGTGCATAACGCGACCGTGGGCACGACGCAGAACATGGTTACTCTGAGCGCCGCTCAGCTTGGCGTATCGGTAACAGGTACGTACAACGGGACGACGACATATGTGAACGGAGTGGGCGGAACGGCAGCGACATTCACGGGCCTGCAGAACGGTGAGACGCTGTCGAGCGCGACGCTGACACTGCAGGACAAGAACGTCGGCTCGAACGGAACGAACTACGTGACGGGCGTGGCGTCGGGAACAGGCGACACGGCATCGATGGGTAACTACCAGATCAGCAGTGTGCGTAACGCGACAGCGGGCACGACGCAGAACGAGGCGACGCTGAGTGCGGCGCCGCTGGGCGTGTCGGTATCCGGAGTGTACAGTGGTTCGACGACGATCGTGCCGACAAGCTACACGACGAACGGCCTGTTGGGCACCGATACGATCACGGGCCTGAGCGGAGCGATCGTGCACAGCAAAGATGTTGTGTCGAACGGGAGCAACTACGTGACGAGCCTGACGATCAGCGGAGGCACGGCGTCGATGGGCAACTACGCACTGAACAGCAGCTACAACGCGACAGCGGGCACGACGCAGAACGAGGCGACGCTGAGTGGTGCTACGGTAACGCTGATTGGTCAGAAAACGTACGATGGGGATGCGACGCTGGGAGCAGGCGAGCTGACGATCACGGGTGTCGATCTCGGTGGAGGCAATTATGAGATACTTGGTTATACCAGTGCTACGGCCGCTGGAAGTCATGTGTCTGAATCTGATCGGAATTATGTGACATCGGTTCAGCAAAACAGCAACGGCACTGGTGACTGGTCGAATTATGTCTTGCCGGATCTGACGAGCAGAAACGGCAATAACACGGTTTTGATCAGTGCTCGCAACCTGACGGCGACGTTGGGCGCCGGCACAGTGGTTGCCAAAGAGTACGACGGTACCTCATCTGTGGACGGCGTGCAGGTGAACATTGATACGGTGAGCGGTTTGCTTGCAGGTGATGACGCACTGTTCGGTGTGTCGGGAAGTGGTGCATATAACAGTGCGCATGTTGCCGGAGCGAACCAGGTCACGGTTAATGGCAGTGCAACCCTTAGCGGAATCCGGAGTACGACGTATAACTCTGAGCTGACAGACTACGCACCATTGACGGTTACGATGGATGGTTCGTATGCGGGTCGTATCACGCCGAAGCAGTTGGCTGTGAACCTGACGGGCACGAGCGAACTGACGAAAGTGTACGATGGTAACTCATCGGTGAACGGTGTCAGCGTGAATGCGGGTTCGGTAACCGGCTTGCTTGCCGGAGATGTGGCGCTGTTCGATGTGTCGGGCAACGGTCAGTTTGATAGTGCGCACGTTGCAAGCGCAACGAGCGTAACGGTGAATGGTTCAGCAAGCCTGAGCGGAATCCGGAGTGCAACGTACAACTCTGAACTGACGGATTATGCGCTCCCGACGACATCGGTGAGTGGCACGTATACCGGTCAGATCACCGCAAGGCAGTTGAGTGCAACCTTGAACGGCAGCAGCAATCTGACAAAGGAGTACGATGGAACGACATCGGTAACCGGGGTGCAGGTGAACATCGATACCGTCAACGGATTGCTTACCGGAGATGAAGCGCTGTTCGCGGTGACGGGCAGTGGATCATACAACAGTGCGCATGTTGCCGGAGCGAACCAGGTTACGGTGAATGGCAATGCGAGCCTGAGCGGAATCCGGAGCACGACGTATGGGTCGGAGCTTACGGACTACGCTCCGTTGACGTTTACGATGGATGGTTCGTATGCGGGTCGTATCACGCCGAAGCAGTTGGCTGTGAACCTGACGGGCACGAGCGAACTGACGAAAGTGTACGATGGTAACTCATCGGTGAACGGTGTCAGCGTGAATGCGGGTTCGGTGGCAGGTCTGCTTGCCGGAGACGAGGTGCTGTTCGATGTGTCGGGCAACGGTCAGTTTGATAGTGCGCACGTTGCAAGCGCAACGAGCGTAACGGTGAATGGTTCAGCGAGCCTTAGCGGAATCCGGAGTGCAACGTACAACTCTGAGCTGACGGATTATGTGCTCCCGACGACATCGGTGAGCGGCACGTACGCAGGTCATATCACGCCGAAAGCCTTGCTGGTCAACGCGAACGATGCTGCGGTATTGTATACTGGCAATCCTTATTCTGGTGGCAATGGCGTCACATATGAAGGATTTGTGCCTGGAGAAACGGCAGCAGTTCTCGGTGGCAGCCTTACCTATACCGGAAGCTCGCAGGGGGCCGTTGCCGTTGGCAGTTACCAGATTGTTCCTGCAGGATTGGTGTCAACTGACTATGACATTCGCTTTGCCGGCGGAACTCTTGATATCACCGATTTCAGCAATATTCCGGATCCTGATGCCAATCAGGCTTTGGTCGATGCCGGTGCGATCTGGAATCTGGAGACCCGTTCGGTCTGGCAGGAGGCAAAGATGCCTGCAAATCCGAGAGTTGTCTATCTGCCGTAAATGGATCTGGGGTCAGGCCTTGCAAAACTTGCATTGGGAATATGCAAGTTTTGCAAGGCCTGACCCCAGTATGGTAAAAAAATTGAGTCGTTTATTACTCCGGCGATAAAAAGTGTCAATCTGGTTTATTATGGATTGTCATTCTGATCCCGGCTTGTCGGGAGAAGAATCCATAACGTATTGTCAGAAATGAAGATAGATCCTTCATTGCGTTCAGGATGACAGATCTGGACCGGCATTCATTTGCGCCTTATAGTCGGAATGATGACCGCAAGTTATGCAAGGCCTGACCCCAGCTTAAGGAGCTGCATGGCGCCACTGAAGGGGCTGAGGGTGCCGGAGAGCACCTGCTGTTCAACCGGACCTTTCGCCGCTGCGACGGCGGGGTTGCTGAAGAACGCCCGTTTCAGGCGGTCTTCGACGATGGTGTAGAGGAGCAGACGCAGTTGTTCCCGACGCATCTGTTCGAGCTGGCCGTTCAGCTGCAGGTTGTCGATGAATTCTCTGATGTTTTGCCAGACATCGGCGATTCCCGCGCTCTCCAGGGAAGAGGTAAGAAGCACTTTCCGCTCCCAGCCCGGATGTTTTTCCGGCAGGAGCCGCAGGGCAGACTCGAAATCGGCTTTGGATACCTGAGCGATGCCTGCCCGTTCTCCGTCGGCCTTGGTGATGGCGACCGCATCGGCGATCTCCATGATGCCGCGCTTGATACCCTGCAGTTCGTCACCCGATCCGGGAAGCATGAGCAGCAGAATGAAATCCACCATCGAGTTCACCACGATTTCAGACTGTCCTACTCCTACTGTCTCGACGATGATGACGTCGTAGCCGGCAGCTTCACAGAGCAGGATGGTTTCGTGGGTGCGGGGAGAGGTTCCTCCCAGATAGCCGGATGATGCTGTCGGCCTGATGAACACTTCGGGCTTCGACGAAAGATGCTCCATGCGTGCCTTGTCGCCAAGGATGCTGCCGCCGGAGCGGGTACTGCTGGGGTCGATGGCCAGTACGGCCACACGCAGCCCATGACGAAGCAGTTCGAGTCCGAACGCTTCGATAAATGTGCTTTTGCCTGCGCCAGGCGAACCGGTGATACCGATGCGAATCGACCGGCGCCCTGCGGCAAGGCACCGGTCGAGAATGGCGTGCGCTTTCTGTTCATGGTCAGGGCGGTTCGACTCGACAAGCGTGATCGCCCGACTCAGCAGGTGGCGATTGCCACCCGTGATTCCGTCGACAAACTCTTCGACCGTCAGCTCATGCAGCGGTTTGTGCGCCATGCCGCCCCTCCGTTCAGCTCTTGTAGCGTTCGAGCAGTTTGCCGAGCAGTTTGATGGCCGCTTCGGCGATCACCGTGCCGGGGCCGAAGACACCGGCAACGCCGCGTTCGTAGAGGTAGTCGTAGTCGCGCTCGGGGATGACGCCGCCGGCGATCACGAGGATGTCCTCGCGGTGTGCGGCTTTCAGCTCCTCGACAATTGCCGGGATGAGCGTCTTGTGGCCACCAGCAAGGCTTGAAATGCCGACAAGGTGCACGTCGTTGTCGAGTGCCTGGCGAACGACCTCATCCGGCGTCTGGAACAGCGGGCTGATGTCGACGTCGAAACCGATGTCGGCGAATGCTGCCGCGATCACTTTGGCGCCGCGGTCATGTCCGTCCTGGCCGACCTTGGCGACCAGAATCCTCGGGCGACGACCTTCAGCTTCGGCAAACTCGTCGGCCATGCGTTGCGCTTCCTGGAAAAGATCGTTTTCCTGCATCTGTGAGAGATAGATGGTGGTATTGAGCTTGACCGTGGCACGGTAACGTCCATAGACCGTTTCGAGGGCCGAGGAGATCTCGCCGAGTGTCGCACGCAGGCGAGCGGCTTCGACCGAAAGCTCCAGAAGGTTTCCCTCGCCACTTGCAGCGCTGGATTCGATTGCCTTGAGGGCCGCCTGGACCTTCGCTTCGTCACGGTTCGCACGGATCTCCTGCAAGCGGGCAAGCTGCTGCTGCAGAACGGCCGTGTTGTCGACCTCGAGCAGCTCGATGTCGGTTTTGCTCTCTGTCCTGAAGGCGTTGACGCCCACGATGATCTCCTTGCCGCTGTCGATGCGGGCCTGTTTACGGGTGGCCGCCTCTTCGATCTGCATCTTGGGCAGTCCCTGTTCGATCGCTTTCACCATGCCGCCATTGGCTTCGATCTCCTGGATGATCCCCCAGGCCTTTTCTGCCAGCTGACGGGTGAGCTCCTCGACATAATATGAACCGCTCCACGGATCGATCGATTTGCAGATGTCGGTCTCTTCCTGCAGGTACAGCTGCGTGTTTCTGGCGATACGGGCCGAGAAGACCGACGGCAGGGCGATGGCTTCGTCCAGTGCGTTGGTGTGCAGCGACTGGGTGTGGCCGAGCGCTGCAGCCAGGGCTTCGACGCAGGTCCTCGTGACGTTGTTGAACGGATCCTGCTCGGTGAGGCTCCATCCCGATGTCTGGCAGTGCGAGCGAAGGGCCAGCGACTTCGGATTCTTCGGATTGAACTGGGCGACGATCTTCGACCAGAGCATCCTTGCAGCACGCAGCTTGGCTACCTCCATGAAGTAGTTCATGCCGATACCCCAGAAGAAGGAGAGCCGTGGTGCGAAGGCATCGATGTCCAGGCCGGCCTTCAGGCCTGTGCGGATGTACTCGAGGCCGTCGGCAAGCGTAAATGCGAGTTCGAGGTCGGCCGTGGCGCCGGCTTCCTGCATGTGGTAGCCGGAGATGCTGATCGAGTTGAACTTCGGCATCTTCTCGCTGGTATACCTGAAGATGTCGGCGATGATGCGCATCGACGGTTCCGGCGGGTAGATGTAGGTATTGCGCACCATGAACTCCTTGAGGATGTCGTTCTGGATGGTGCCGCTGAGTTTTTCCGGAGCCACACCCTGCTCTTCGGCAGCAACGATGTAGAAAGCCATGACCGGCAATACGGCGCCGTTCATGGTCATGGAGACCGAAATGTCGCCGAGCGGGATCTGGTCGAAAAGGATCTTCATGTCCTCGACCGAATCGATAGCCACGCCAGCCTTGCCGACGTCACCTACGACGCGGGGATGGTCGGAGTCGTAACCGCGATGGGTCGGTAGGTCGAAGGCGACCGAGAGGCCCTTCTGTCCTGCAGCCAGGTTCTGACGATAGAAGCGATTGGACTCTTCTGCCGTCGAGAAGCCTGCGTACTGGCGGATGGTCCAGGGTTTCGTCGTGTACATGGTTGCATACGGACCTGCCGTGTACGGCGGGAAGCCAGGCGCGAAATCGAGATGTTCCATGCTGTCGTAGACGGTATGGTCATACCTTGACTGCACGGAGATGCCTTCCGGAGTGTTCCATGATGCCAGATCTTCGGTCGGGACAGGGGAGCTGATGACAGCCTTGTATGGGTCGATATTGGAAAAATCGGGTCTCATAACACACCGGTTTTGTGTTGCAGTGAAAGCAGGCTGGCATACGCGTCGCTGCCGAGATGGATGAACTGGTCGAGGCCGGCCTTGAGATAAGCCTCGGCATTTTCCGGGGGTTTGGAAGCCATGATGACGACCGTGCCCTTCTGGAGCTCCTGCATGGTATCGAGAATGGCCGGGAGCGACATCATATCATCTTCACCGGTCCAGCAGAGCACGACGATATCGGGTTCATCCTGCAGAATGGAGCGGCAGGACCTGGTTTCAAGATCGAGCGCTACGCCTGGTGTCACCTCGAAACCTCCGCAGCGCAGGAAATCTTCGGTAAACGCAGCGACACGGAAGCATTTGGCCGGTTCGCCATGAAGCCAGAGTGCGGCACGCGGGGCAGAACCTGTTTTACCCGCATGTTCGAGAGCTCGAACCCTGAGCTTTTCAAATTCAGGAACGGTCACCGGTGCGCCAGCTTTTATGGCGTTTGCCACTTCAGCAGTCGGAGCGACGGCATAACGGTTGATACCGATGAGTGAGCGTTTCCTGGAGTTGATCGCCTTTCTGTTCGCATCGGAGGCCTGGCTTATCATGGTGGCGATCATGCCCTCCGTTTCCGCCTGCTTCAGTCCGCCGGCGGCTTCGATCTCCTGGAACAGCGTCCAGGCTTCCCTGCAGAGCGTCGCCGTCAGGGTATCGATGTAGAATGACCCTGCAGCGGGATCCACGACCCGGTCGAGTCCGGACTCCTCCCTGAGCAGATGATGGATGTTGCGGGTGATCCTTCCGGTGAATTCCTCTGAAACCGAGCCTGCCGGATCGAAAGAGGCCAGCTGGATGGTATCGGCACCGCCAAGGATCGCCGATACGGCTTCCGTCGAAAGGCGAAGGATATTGGTGTACGGATCGAGCGCTGAAAGTGCCCGCTGTGAAGAACGGACGAAGATGCTGGGTGCAGGACAGGCTTCCGTTGCCACCCCGTAAGCGGCGAGGAGTTGCGTCCACATGGCCCTGAATCCCCTCAGTTTGGCAAGCTCAGGGAAGTGGCTGGTACCGGTGCAGAATACCATCTCGATGGCTGATGCCGCTGCTGTCGCGTCGACACCCGCTTCTGTGGCTCGGCTGAGCAGATCGCTGACTCCTGCAAGTGCGATGGCAAGCTCCTGCGTGATGGTAGCTCCTGAAGCATGGTATTTTTCAGTACTCACAGCCATGATTCTGAAACCTGCTGGACATTTTACTGCGTTTGCCGGGTTCGCTTCTGCGGCATCGAGGAGTATCGCGCCGGTGTTTGCCGAAAAGCCGTCAAGCGCCATGAGCGTGTCGAGCAATGCAGAAGTATCGCCAAAAGCTCCGGAAAGGTAGATTGGGATGGTCGCAAGGTCAACTTCACCAAGCATGGTGCGAAGCGTGTCTTCATTTGCCTGGAGCGGGTCGGTGAAGTGCAGCTCGATAGCGGTAGCTCCTCCGATGATAGCCGCAGAGATTGCTGCTGCCGCATCTGCAGGCTGCGAGGCATCGATGCATTCACAGATGTTCCAGGAGTTGTTCAGCCGGTTGAGCGGTACGGCCGGTGAGGCGATGCTGGTGCTGCGATTGTACCAGGGCGCCAATGCGAATCCTTCCGGGGTTTTCCAGACGATTTTCGAATAATCGGCGCCTTTGAGTTCTTGGAGAACTCTCGATTTCCACGTGTCGTGGTTGACTGGGGGAAATCCTGAGAAAAGAGGTTCAGCCTGGGACATTGGTAATGATGTTCTGCTGGTTGAATCGTTCAGGTGCCGCGCTGACATCAGACGCCAGCGCGGCGCCATTAGTTCACTTTTTTGCCCTGCGGCTTTCGATGATTTCGCAAATGCGGTTCTTCAGTTCGAGCGGCCGTGCGACCATGTCGACAAAACTTTTCTGCTGAAGCCAGCCGGTGGTCTGGAAATCCTTCGACGTGTGATGGCCGGTGTACTGCTCGATCACTCGCTTGCCCGAGAAGCCGATGTTGCCGGCATTGTGTTCGAAAATCCTGAGACCGCGCGATCCGAAGCCGATGGCCACACCGCCGAGCGTAGGATCGGTGACGATAGTGATCAGGGGCAGACCGGCTTTCTCGATCCGGGAGAGTGCGACATGGATCTTCGGAATGCTTACCATAGACGAGCACCCTTCGTGCATGCGGGCGCCTCCACCGGCAGCCTGAATGATCAACGGGCACTTCTTGTCGATAGCGATCTGCGCAGCCTGCCATATTTTTTCGCCAGTCGACATGCAGAACGAGCCGCCGAGGAATCCGAAACTGGTACCGCAGAATACGACGTTATGGCCGTCGACTTTTCCGTTGCCGGTGATCATGGCCGACGACATGCCGTACTTGTGGCGGGCCTCTACGATCTTGTCGCTGTAGTCGGGGAAGTTCAGGATGTCACGATCGACGATGTAGCGTGTTTCGGCATGCTCGGCAAAGGTGCCCTTGTCGAGGACCAGATCGATGTAATCATGGGCGGTGAGCCTGACATAGCGGTGCCCGCAGGTGTCGCAGACAAAATTGTCGGCAACCAGCTTGCTGTAGAGCACCGGGTCGGCCACATGCTTGCCGTGTTCGTTTCTGCAGCGTTTGTGGCGGTGGATGAAATGATTCTTGTCCGGTTTCGGAATGAATGCGTGCACCGGCCGTTCATAGGCCTTGATGTTCTCTTCGGTGGTCAGGTCCCACTGGCCGATTCTCTGCCAGCGGTCGACGCGACGTTCGAACGCCCTGTTGTTGTGTTCGCTGGCGAGTTTGCCTGCCCAGCGGGACAGGACGTCGCGGAACGACTCGAGCGCCTCCTTGCGGAACCGGTGCGCAGGGCCAGCAGTTTCGGGAATGAGTTCATCGACGATTCCGTTCTGCAGGGCCTCTTTTGCCGTGATCTGTGAGATTTCGGCAGCGAGGTTTGCTTTGTCCCTCGTTCTGAAAAGGATCGAGGAGCAAGCTTCGGGCGCGATGACCAGATAGGTCGAGTACTGCATGGCGAGCACCGCATCGCATCCGGTCAGGGCGATTGCACCACCGCTGCATCCGCGGTTGATGATCACCGAGATGGTTGGGACTTTCGATTCTCCAAGAGCCTGCATGCATCGGCCGATTTTCCAGGCGATACCTCCGGATTCCGATGCTTCGGTCGGATCGGCGCCAGCCGTGTCGATCATGGTGATGACGATACGGTTCTCCTGCTCCGCAAGCGCAATGGCGTCAATGGCTTTCTGGAATGCAGCGGGAGTGGGCATGCCCTGATTCCATTTGACCACCTGGGAGTGATCCTTCATAACTCGCTTGAGCTCACCGAAATTGCTGGTCGGGCCTGATTGCTGGCCGATGAGCATGACCGGATGGCTGGAGTCGTTGTAACGGATGTTTGCACGGTGGGTCTGGATCAGGCAGCTGCCATGGAGGTCATTCTGGAGGCACTCTTCGACATTGTCGAAGACTTCGAGGTAGTCGAGATACTTGGGGCGTTCAGGGTGAAACGACAGCTGGTATTTTTCGTACTCTGTCAGATTCTTGATCGATTGGCTCGAATAGCTGAACTGTTCGTTTTTCTCGAAAGGCAGGTAAAAATGTTTCACGTTTGTCGTCGTAAGTTCTTAGTGGTGATGTGGATTAGGTTCCACCATTTCAAAAAGAACACGGTTGGTCTGGCGAGGGTGGAGGAAGACGATTTTTTTTCCTCCAGCCCCCGTCTTCGCCTCGCCGAGAGGGGAGAGACCAAGCCCGGTTACCCGGTTCGTCTCGTTTTCCAGATTGTCGGTAGCCAGGGCTATATGGTGCATACCCTCGCCATTCTTGGCAAGGAATTTGGATACCGCACCGTCTTCACCCAGAGGTTCAAGCAGTTCGATATGGGTCTGTCCGATGGGGATGAATGCTACGCGGACCTTTTCGGCCGGAACCTCCTCCACCGTGACAGAACCCGGGTCGCACCCGAGGACGTTGAGAAACGTCCCGAGTGCGGCATCGAGATCCTGAACCGCTATCGCTATGTGGTCGATCCTGTTGATCATGTTGCAGCGGTTCGTTGGGTTATGAGCTTTTTTTCGCGTAGCCGATCGATTCAAGTGCCTCCCTGATTTCATCAAGGATAACCGGATCGTCAATCGTGGGCGGCATGTTGAAAGATTCGCCATTGGCGATCTTGCGCATGGTGCCGCGCAGGATCTTGCCCGAGCGGGTCTTCGGCAGCCTGTTTACGATGACGGCGGTCTTGAAGGATGCTACTGGTCCGATATTTTCACGTACATATTCGATGACGTGCTTGATGATCAGTTCCGGAGGGGTATCCACATTGCTCTTCAGGACCAGGAAGCCCAGCGGGATTTCGCCCTTCAGGTCGTCGGCAACACCGATGACGGCGCTTTCGGCAACATCCGGATGCTCGCAGAGCTCGGCTTCGATGGCACCGGTCGAGAGGCGGTGTCCGGCGACGTTGATGATATCGTCGGTCCGGGACATGATATAGATATAACCGTCTTCATCGATGTAGCCGGCATCACTGGTCTGGTAGTAGCCAGGGTAGGTCTTCATGTAGCTCTCATTGAAGCGGTTGTCCGCCTTCCACAGCGTCATCATGGTCCCCGGAGGCAGTGGAAGCTTCACGACGATGTCGCCCATCTGGCCAGCGGGAAGCTCTTCAAGCTCAGCGTTGACCACTTTGACGTCATAACCAGGCACAGCCCTCGATGCAGAACCGTATTTGATCGGGCCAGGTTCAATTCCCTGGCAGTTTGCCGCGATGGCCCAGCCGGTCTCGGTCTGCCACCAGTGGTCGATCACCGGTACCTGCAGCTGCGTCTCCGCCCATCTGACCGTATCGGGGTCGGCTCGCTCACCGGCCAGGAACAGTGTCCTGAACTTTGAAAAGTTGTAGCGGCGGATATAGCTGCCTGTGGGGTCCTCTTTCTTGATCGCCCTGAACGCGGTCGGTGCGGTAAAGAGCACCGAGACGTCATGTTCGCTGATGATCCTCCAGAAGGTGCCAGGATCAGGAGTGCCGACAGGTTTGCCCTCAAAGATGACGGTGGTGCAGCCATGAAGCAGAGGAGCGTAGACGATATACGAGTGCCCGACGACCCAGCCCACATCGCTGGCAGCCCAGAACACCTCGCCGGGCTGGACGTTGTAAACGCTTTCCATGGTCCACTTCAGAGCCACCATGTGGCCACCGTTGTCACGGACGATGCCTTTCGGCTGGCCGGTGGTGCCTGAGGTGTACAGAATATAAAGCGGATCGGTCGATTCGACAGGAACGCACTGGGCGGGAGCAACCCCGAGAAGCGCCTGTTTCCAGGTCATATCGCGCTCTTCGTTGAGCTGAGCCTTCAGCTGCTCACGCTGGAAGATGATGCAGAGTTCGGGTTTGAAGTGGGCGAGTTCGACGGCGAAGTCGAGCAGGCGATAGTAATCGATGATCTTGCCGTGCTCGATACCGCAGGATGCCGACACGATCACTTTTGGTTTGCAGTCGTCGATACGGACAGCAAGCTCGTGAGAGGCGAAACCGCCGAACACAACCGAGTGGATGGCGCCAAGCCTCGCACAGGCAAGCATGGCGATGACGGCTTCGGGAATCATCGGCATGTAGATGATGATCCTGTCCCCTTTTCTGACGCCACGAGCCTGGAGTGCACCGGCGAAGAGCGCGACCTTGTCACGGAATTCACGATAGGTGTACTTCTGGATGGTACCTGTTACCGGGCTGTCATAGATGACGGCGGTCTGGTTACCGCGGCCTTCGTCGACATGCCGGTCGAGAGCGTTATAACAGGTGTTGGTCACACCGCCGGGGAACCAGCGGTAAAAGGGAGGGTTTGAATCGTCGAGCACTTTGTCCCACTTGGTATACCAGTGGAGCTTTTCACCAATTTCACCCCAGAACTGTTCCGGGTTTTCAACTGACTGCCGATGAACGGCACTGTAGGAAAGTGACATACTGACAACCCCCTTTTAATTGGAAATGGTTTATTTGAGTATCTAGGGAGAGACGGACTGAGTGCTAGAAAAAAGAGGTGTGAAGATGGAGCTGCGGGTGCCGCATACTTGAAAACGGGCTGAAAATTTTCGGAAAAACCAATGTTAACAAAAATAACGGATTAAGCAATGCTATCAGTGCCTTGAAAAGATACCGGAAGCGATGATTTTTTAACCTGGAGCCTTATCTCTTGTCGGCAGGGCTGACAGGACGGAGCAGGCTGAAAAGTGAAATCAGTTCGCTGATGGTCAGGGCCTCTGCTCGCAGCTTTAAAGTCTCTTCTTTTACCTCCGAGGTGTCGTAATAGTCTTTGAGATTGTTAAGCAGTGTTTTCCTGCGCTGTCTGAACGCGCAGCGTACGAATGTCCGGAAGCCCTCGCTGTCGGCGACAGGGTCTTCAGCCCTGGGAACCATCCTGATGACTGCACTGTCGACTTCCGGACGCGGTTTGAAGACTGCCCGGCCGACCTTGAAAAGGTACTTTACATCGCAGAATGCCTGCATCTGTACGGCCAGGATGCCGTACTCCTTGGTGCCCGGCTCGGCCGCAAGTCGAAGTGCAACCTCGTGCTGCATCATGAGGGTCGCCGATGAGATCAGGTGGCGGTTGTCGAGCAGTCTGAACAGGATGGGACTGGTGATCGAGTAGGGAATGTTGCCGAGAACGGCAATTTTTCCGCCATCGGCGATCGGCTCAAGCGGGACTTTCAGAAAATCGCCTTCAATGAGGTCAATCCCGGGATGCTCCTGCCGGATGAATGCAGCCAGCTCATGATCCTTTTCGACGGCAGTGAATGACGGCATGACCTCGAGAATAGCCGTGCTGAGCGCTCCGAAACCCGGTCCGATCTCAAGAACACGGTCGCCGGGAGCGATGCCCGACTCACGGACTATTTTCCTTGGAATATTGCGGTCGGTCAGGAAGTTTTGACCCAATTTTTTTTTTGCCGCTATATGCGTATGCTTATATTCAACTTTCGTCATCGGCCAGGGTATGGAAGAGAGGAGCTCAAATCAATATTCAGGAGGGTTTTAACCCGACGGACATTCGCTCTTTGTGTTTTTATTGTTGCCCCGGGCATTCAGTCCGAGGGATTCGTATAAATCTAAGTTATTCTGTCATTAATGGGAGAGAAAAATACCGTCGAAGGGACCGAGAAGTATATTTCCCGGGGTAACAAGGCAACCCGTACCGGGTTCGGTGAGGCACTGCTCGAAGCAGGCCGTGAAAACCCTTCGGTCGTGGCTCTGTGCGCCGACCTTACCGGGTCGCTGAACATGAACCTTTTCCGCGACGAGTTCCCGGATCGTTTCATTCAGACCGGTATCGCCGAGGCAAACATGGTTTCGATGGCGGCAGGACTTGCAACCACTGGCAAGATTCCGGTTGCCTCCAGCTTTGCGGTCTTTGCAACTGGCAGGGTATATGACCAGATCCGTCAGTCGGTCTGCTATTCGAACCTTAATGTCAAGATCTGCGCTTCTCATGCCGGTCTAACCCTCGGTGAGGACGGCGCTACGCATCAGATTCTGGAAGATATCGGTCTCATGAGGTCCCTGCCCCGCATGACCGTCGTGGTCCCCTGCGACTACAGCGAGACCAAGCGCGCCACCAAAGCCATCATCGAACACCAGGGTCCGGTCTATCTTCGTTTCGGTCGCCCGAACGTGCCTGATTTCACCAGCGACGAGGACGGATTCGAGATCGGCAAGTCGATCTGCCTGCATGAGGGCAAGGACGTTACCGTCATTGCCTGCGGCATCATGGTCTGGAAAGCTCTGGAAGCCGCGAGGATTCTCGAGAAAGAGGGTGTTTCGGTGCGTGTCATCAACATGCACACCATCAAACCGATCGATACCCTCGCCGTCGTCATGGCAGCTCATGAAACCGGCGCAATCGTCACTGCGGAGGAGCACCAGATGTACACCGGTCTTGGAGAAGCGGTTGCCAATGTCTGTGCCCGCAATATCCCGGTCCCGATCGAAATGGTCGCAGTCGAGGATACCTTTGGCGAATCCGGCAAACCTGACGATCTCCTGAGGAAGTACAAGCTGACCACCGAGGACATCCTCGAGAAGATCTACATGGCCCTCAGAAGGAAGGACTAGTCTGGCGAGGCTTTGTTTGCCTTCTGCTGTTATGAACTGTCATGGAATTCTCTGGGTCTTATAAGTCCTATAGGTCCTATGGGACCCATAAGACCCATTAGTTCCAACCCATGCAAAAGCGGGAAATGCCGTTGTTGAAAGGCACCCCGCGCAACCAAGGAACCCCACGATGTCGATGCCCAATTTCAACGATATGATGAAGCAGCTCAAAGAGGCTGGCGAGAAGATGCAGGATGTGCAGCGTCAGCTTGAGAAGCTCATTGCCGAAGGAGAGTCTGGTGGCGGCATGGTTCGTGCCAAGGTCAATGGCCGCCAGAAGCTGCTCGAGCTCCATATCGATCCGGAGATCATGGACGATCCGGACATGGTTCAGGATCTGGTTGTCGCAGCTGTCAACAATGCTCTCGAAGCATCGGCCCAGCTCGCTCAGAACGAAATATCGAAAGCGGCAGGCGGTATGATCAATCCCGCTGACCTGCTGAAAAACCTGAATCTGGGCAAGTAATCCTTTTTTCATGCGCTATACTTCAGGAGCCATCGAGGCGCTGATCGAAGAGTTTGCCAAATTGCCCGGTATCGGCCGGAAAACCGCACAGCGTCTCGCCATGCATGTGCTTCATGAGCGGCGCTCAGAGGTGGAAAAACTGGCATCTGCGCTTATCGACGTCAAGGAAAAGGTCACCCGCTGCTCAGTCTGCCAGAACATCACCGATCTCGGTACCGATCCCTGTACGATCTGTACGGCGCCAGCGCGTGACCGTACGGTCATCTGCGTTGTCGAATCGCCGACCGAAGTGATCGCTTTTGAAAAAACCGGACATTACAAAGGTCTCTACCACGTGCTGCACGGCGTCATTTCACCCCTTGATGGTGTCGGCCCTGACGATATCAAGGTCAGGGAACTCCTTTCCCGGCTTTCTGCCGGTTCTCCTGCCGGGGTAAAAGAGGTCGTGCTTGCGCTCAACCCCACGGTTGAAGGGGAGACCACCTCACTCTATATCAGCAAACTTCTCAAACCGCTCGGCATCAGTGTCACCCGTATTGCCAGAGGCATACCGGTAGGCGCCGAACTCGAATTCATCGATGAGGCCACGTTGTCCCGGGCGATGGAAGGACGATCGGCTCTGTGAAGAGCCTGTCGGCTGTTATCCCAATAATTCTGAACATCTTGCGTAACTGATGAGCGGAGAGAACAAGAAGGTACTGATCATCGGCGGCGGGCTTGCCGGCCTGACTGCGGCAAAACGTCTGGTCGACAGAGGTTTCCAGGTTCGTGTCCTGGAGAAGCGCCCGATATTCGGCGGAAAGGTTTCTGCCTGGAAAGACGAGGAAGGGGACTGGATCGAGTCCGGAACCCATTGCTTTTTCGGCGCATATGGTGTGCTTTACGACCTCATGAAGGAGATCGGTACCTACCATGCCGTTCTCTGGAAGGATCATCGACTGACCTACACCCTTGACGGTGGCAGCAGCTTCACCTTCGATACCTGGGATCTGCCCAGTCCATTGCACCTGCTTCCGGCCATTATCAAAAACGGCTATTTCACCTTTGGCGAGATGGCGGCCTTTTCGAAGTCCCTCGTACCTCTTGCCCTGAAGCGGGACAAATATCCTCCGACGCAGGATCACCTGACCTTTGCGCAATGGGCCGATCAGAAAAAGTTCGGCAGGCGTCTTATGGACAAGATGTTCCGGCCCATGGCGCTGGCACTCAAATTCATTCCGCCGGAAGAGATCTCTGCCAAAATCATCCTTGACGTCACCGAAACCTTCTACCGGATTCCCGACTCATCCTGCATGGGCTTCCTCAAGGGATCGCCTCAGGAGTATCTGCATCAGCCCCTTGTCGACTATGCAAAAAAACGTGGCGCCCAGTTCCAGAATGGCTCGGTTGTCGAAGAGCTGCTGTTCGACGGGCAGAAGATTCGCGGTGTCCAGTTGCGCAATGGCGAAATCCTCGACGCGGACTACTATCTCTCTGCGCTTCCGATCCACAATCTTCACAAGATCATGCCTGATTCGCTCAGGAAGCACGACCGCTTTTTCGGCAATCTCGAGCGGCTTGAAGGTGTTCCGGTGATCTCCGTGCAGATCTGGTATGACCGGGAGATCACTTCGGAGGACAATGTCCTGTTCAGTCCTGACGGCATTATTCCGGTCTATGCCAACCTTGCAAGGACGACGCCAGACTACAGGACTCTCAGAGGGGAGTCCTTTGAAGGAAAGACCCGCTTCGAATTCTGCGTGGCGCCAGCAAGGGATCTCATGGGGCTTACCAATGACGAGATCATCCAGCGTGTCGACCGCAGTGTCAGGGCAAACTTTCCGGTCTCATCCCAGGGCGCGAGAATTCTCAAATCGACGGTTGTGCGGATTCCACAGTCGGTCTATGCACCTCTTCCCGGTATGGAGCAGTACCGGCCAACACAGGTGACACCGGTCAGCAATCTCTTTATTGCCGGAGGATTTTCGCAGCAGCTCTATTATGATTCGATGGGTGGGGCTGTCATGAGCGCCAATCTTGCTGTCGAAGGGATTGTCCGTGAGAGTATGCGACGCACATCGTAACATGCATTGGACAATACGTTGAAGGCGGGGAAATCTCTCCCGAGCCGCAGGGGCACGGCGTGCCGTGCCCGACACGAGTACCGTGGTTTATCATCTTAAATGAAGAATCTTCGCTGAATTGCGAAATAATGTTCTTTTTATCGATTAAAGTGTTATATTTACGGACCTGAATGAACAACTGGCCTGGTGGTCAGCAGGCCCTTGTAGCTCAGTGGATAGAGCAGCAGTTTCCGGAACTGAAGGTCGGCAGTTCGAATCTGTCCAAGGGCACAAGTTCATTAGTTTTCGGGGTGTGGCTCAGCTGGTAGAGTGCTGCGTTCGGGACGCAGAGGTCGTGGGTTCGAGTCCCGCCACCCCGACACATAAGGCGGTTACGACAAGTATCGTAGCCGCCTTTTCTTTTGCCGGGAGCGCCAGGCGCCTGCCTGGCATCTGCACTCTTTCAGCGTCATCGCTGAAGCTTCATGCCTAGCATACTTCCTCGATATCCACGGGCACGAGTACCGGGTATACCGCTTAATATCGGAGCTTTCTCAGAAGGGATTCACAGCTGTATTTTGCGTTTGTTCCTGAATGTCATGAGACTGTCTCAGAAGGGGTTCACAGCCCTGTTTTTATTTGTACCTGATTGTCATCCTGAACGGAGTGAAGGATCCGGAAGGCGGGCGGATACCTCATAACTACCATAAATATAAAACCTTATTTGGTGTCGATGGATTGCCCGACTACGTCAGGCTCAGAATGACATCGTCTGCTGTCGTGGGTTGTGAACTTTAAAAGCCGGAGTAATAATATCGGAGCCTGCGGCTCCAAGCCGAGCAGGCGCTCGGCGCTCCCGGACACTATAACTGTTGCTCAACCAGGTTTCTCGGACAGCCTCCTGCTGACGATGAACGGCTGCCCCTGAGTGTCACGTGTCACAAGTACCGTGACACGCCCGTCACGCGGTCCCCATGACCGTCCAATTTCACTTTTTATCGTTTTTTAAGCGTGCATTAATCTTCATTTAATCAGGGTTGCTTAACTTTTTCCTGATTTCAATAATAGCCTCTTTTCGGAGGTGAGTTCCCGCCCTCGGTCTGCTTGTTGCTTATCCCGACATATCTGGTCGAAATTCGTTTAGTCTCGTGTCACTCAGTTTTTGAAGGAACAGCCGGTTTTGGCAGTTTCGTTTTCCCTTCAGCTCGTCAGGATGCATGCAGATGCCTTTTTTTATATCACAATATTAACGATTGTTACGGTTTTTTATGAGTTGTAGGTTCAATTATATAAATCAAATAGCTCTGCCATGTCACTAATTCGTCGCAAGATTCTGCATGGAGCGACCGTTGCTCTCATGCTCTTCATGGGTAATTCGAACGATCTGTTCGCTCTGGAAAAAGGTGTCAAGGCACCAGACTTCCAGCTGACGGGAACTCAGGGTTCCGTACGTCTTGCGGACGCAGCCGGATCCGTTGTTTATGTCGATTTCTGGGCATCATGGTGCGGGCCTTGCCGCCAATCCTTTCCCTGGATGAACGAAATGCAGGAAAAATATCGTGCAAAGGGACTTAAAGTGATTGCGGTCAATGTCGACGCGAAAAGTGAAGATGCCAGAAAGTTTCTTGCACAGAATCCGGCGAAATTCACCGTCGCTTTCGATTCAAAAGGAGCGACCCCTGCACATTACGGGGTCAAGGGTATGCCGAGCAGTTTTATAATCGGAAGAGACGGAAAAGTCATGTCGACACATCTTGGTTTCAACGCTTCCGAGAAGGAGAAACTTGAAAGCGACATCAAAAGCGCACTGGAGGCAAAATGATAAAAACAGGAGTTAGACTCGCGTTCTCTATGCTTGTCTGTTTCATGGGGATTGCCGGACTGAGCGGTTGCGCCAGTGTGCAGCCCTGGGAGAAGCAGAATCTCGCGAAGCCACAGATGACCTTTGAAGGCGACAAGCTCGAAACCGGTTACATCGAGCACATATACAGCAGCAAGGAAGGTGCTTCCGGCGGATCTGGCGTTGGTGGCGGTGGCTGCGGATGCAATTAAGGTAACACTCAATCATCAGGAAATCATTTATGAGACCGGTTTCGACAAACAAAAAGAACGCAGTCATAGGGGCGGCGCTCACTGCTGTTGCCCTGTCATTGCCGCTATCGCACTCAGCTTTTGCCGAGTCTGCACCCGAAAAAGGTATTGTGGCATTCAAATACCTCAATTATCAGGACAGCCAGCCAGGAACCGACAGGATAGGAGTGAACGCCTATTCGATCAGGGGGATGGCTCCCATCGCCGGAAAGTGGTCAGTCGACGTGACGGGTACGTTTGACTCTGTTTCCGGCGCCTCGCCGTTGTTCCATAACTATATCGGCGCGCCGACCGGTGTTACGGTGGTTTCTGGCGCTTCAGGGGGCGGCAGCACCTCGTCGTCCTCTATTGCCGAAGAGGATAGAAAGGCCGTAGATATGAGCGTAACCCGTTATTTTTCAAAGGGAACACTGACGCTTGGTACCAGCTATTCGAGCGAATCGGATTATACTTCCCAAAGCATTTCTTTGCTGGGAACAGTGTATCTTACCGAAGACAAGAATACCATGCTGACGCTTGGCGGCAGCGTTACCCACGATACGATCAAGCCAAATCTTGGCAGTTCGGGTGACATCGATGGTGATGATGACGATGACCGCGACGGTCACGATGAACATGATGAGCATGAAACGAGCGGAACATCCGCATCATCGTTCAGCGATCACAAGGATATCGTGACTGGCCTGATCGGTGTAACGCAGGTGATGTCGAAGAACGATATCATTCAGTTGAATCTCAGTCATGCGCAGGGGAGCGGTTACTACAGCGATCCGTACAAGCTGAACGACAACAGGCCACGGAAACGTGACTATACGACGGTCATGGCCCGCTGGAACCACTATTTCAGCTCTACCGATGGCGCAACCAGACTATCGTATCGTTACTATACGGATTCGTTCGGCATCGACGCTCATACCATGCTACTCGAGTACGTTCAGCCATTGCCATCGGGTTTCACGGTCACCCCCTCGGTACGTCTGTATTCGCAGAGTGCCGCTGATTTCTATGTCCCGAGCAATCCTGCGATTCTGCCTGACGCACCTGATATCACCGGACTCGAGTATTCGAGTTATGACCAGCGGCTTGCGGCCTTCGGTGCGGTGACGTTAGGTATCAAGGTCCAGAAACGGTTTGCTGACGACTGGCTTGTCGACCTCCGCTACGATCATTACTCCCAGCGGAGTGACTGGACCATCAATGGCACAAAGGATGCCGGTCTCAAGGATTTCAACGCCCATTTCATCCAGGTGGGTGTATCGAAAGAGTTCTGAGTATTTCTGATGCATCGGCAACGGTATCACAACATCAACATCTCGAAAACGAGACAGATCATTCGTTTCATGAGGTGCCAAAAGAACAGTCAACGAGATGATGGACATTTTCCGCTTCGCATTCAAGGCTATGGGCTGTGGTTGTGAGGTCGTTGCCGCATGTTCCGGTAAAGCGTTGGCGCTTTCTGCCGCAGAAGCAGCCATGCAGGAGGTTGCAAGGATCGAGCGCAAGTACTCCCGTTACCTTTCTGAAAGCGTCGTTTCGACAATCAATGCTCAGGCTGGGGCCGGGCGTGTTGACTGTGATGAAGAGACGATGCACCTGTTGCATCATGCGGCATCTCTGTATGAGCGCAGCGGTGGCCTCTTCGATGTTACTTCAGGGGTCCTGCGAAAGGCCTGGGACTTCAACCGGGCAGTGCTTCCTGAAAAGCGGGTGATCGAAAGCCTGCTTCCGCTGGTCGGCTGGAACATGGTCGATCTGGACGACTCCGGTGTTCGCCTTGCACGGAAAGGGATGCAGGTCGATCTCGGTGGTATCGGCAAGGAGTATGCTTCCGATCGCGCCGCTGAATTGCTTTATGACAAGGGGATTCGTCACGGATATGTGAACATGGCCGGCGACATTCGTGTCGTAGGGGTGAAACCAGATGGGTCGCCATGGTCGATCGGGGTCAGGAGTCCGCGCGATCCGGGAAAAACGATGGCGTCGATTCCTCTTTTCAGCGGGGCTCTGGCGACCAGCGGCGATTACGAACGTTTCATCGAGGTCCGTGGTCGTCGATATAGCCACATCCTTGATCCGCACACCGGGTACCCGGTTTCACGCTGGAGCTCGGTGACCGTGATCGCGTCTACGGCGCTTGAAGCGGGAAGCAGCACCACCATTGCCATGCTCAAGGGTGAGGCTGGACTTGAGTATCTTGATGCAACCACCTTAAAGTATCTCGCTATTGATACTTCAGGCAGTATATTTTACAGGGACTGAACGTATTGATGACAATGTATTAATAACATGAATCAGGAGTTACCGCGATGATATCACGATCTTCCCGGAGATCAATCGTCATAATTGCATCGTTTCTGATATCCCTTTTCATCAGCTGGCAGGCTGTCGCAGCTGAATTTCTCGACCCGGAACAGGCGTACAAGGTGTCGGCAGAACTGGGGAGCGATGGTAAAGTTGTCGTCCACTGGAATATCTCGAAAGGCTACAAACTTTACCGTGATCGCATCAGTGTCAACGTTGCAAGTGGCAATGCGAAACTTGGTACGCCAGTGCTGCCGAAAGGTATCGATTTTGTCGATCCGTCAACAGGCGATAAGATGGAGATCTACCATGATCAGCTTGCCGTTACCATACCGGTTGCCAGGGCTGATGGTCAGTTTACGCTTAATGTCCAGTACCAGGGGTGTGCGGATGATGGGCTTTGCTATCCGCCTGTCGACAAGGTTTTTACGGTTGATCCGGCAAAACCGGGAGCACTTGCTCCTGGAACTTCTTCAGGGCCGCAATCTTCCGGGATGAGTGCCAGCCTCCCGCTATCGGTTCCGACGGAGGGAAACGTTTCGACATCTGTATCAGCTCCGGCAAAAAGTGTTGCAGGAGGAGACGACATGTCCATTGCGAAAGAGACTCTCGAAAGTGGCAGTCTGTGGAAAATCGCGCTGGCGTTTCTGGTATTCGGTCTTCTGCTCTCCTTTACTCCATGTGTATTGCCGATGCTGCCGATTCTTTCGTCTATCATCGTCGGTGAAGGTGAAACGGGCCGGGGCAAAAGTTTTATGATGGCGGTTGCCTACTGCCTGGGGCTTGCACTTGTCTATACCGCTCTCGGTGTCGCTGCAGGACTCGCAGGTGAAGGACTTGCCGGGGCCTTGCAGAAACCGTGGGTGCTGGTACTGTTTGCATTGCTTATGGTGGCGTTGTCGCTGTCCATGTTCGATGTCTATCAGCTCCAGATTCCTGCAACATTGCAGAATCGTCTGAACAGTGCATCCGGAAAGCTGAAGGGCGGCCGTTTCATCGGAGTCTTTTTCATGGGTTCGATCTCTGCGCTGGTCGTTGGCCCTTGTGTCGCGGCACCGCTTGCCGGAACACTGGTCTATATCAGTCAGACGAAGAATGTGCTGATTGGCGGTCTTGCTCTTTTTTCGATGGCTACCGGTATGAGTGTGCCACTGCTCCTTATCGGATTGTCAGCGGGAAGTCTTCTTCCCAAATCCGGTCCATGGATGATCGGTGTGAAATATGTGTTTGGCCTGCTGCTTATCGCTGTAGCTATCTGGATGGTAACGCCGGTACTTCCTGCACAGGCGTTGCTGGCGTGCTGGGGTGCTTTTGCCATCCTGAGTGCGGTGTTTGCCGGTATTTTCAAACCTGTTGGTGAAAAACTCAGTGTTTCCATGAAATTCAGTCGGGCACTGGGGCTAGTACTTCTGATCGCCGGTGTGCTCGAACTTGTCGGGGCCGCTGCCGGAGGAACCAATCCGTTGGAACCTCTTGCCGGATTGCGAAGCTCTGGGGACAAACAGGGTGCGTCCACTGACAAGCCGGGATTTCATCGTATTCGCACATCTGATGAGCTCGATCAGGAACTTAAAACCGCTGGAAAACCGGTTATGCTGGATTTCTACGCTGACTGGTGCGTATCGTGCAAAGAACTTGAAAAGTTCACTTTCAGTGACCCGAAAGTTCGAGAGAAGCTGGCTGGTATGCGCTTGCTTCAGGTAGATGTCACGGCGAACAATGAGGATGATCGTGAACTCATGAAAAGATTTGGTCTCTTTGGCCCTCCCGGAATCATATTCTTCGACAACACCGGCCAGGAAGTTATTTCCCGTCGGATTGTCGGGTTTGTCGAACCTGATGAGTTCCTGAAGAACCTTCAGACGCCACAGTAATTCAATTGCTGAAAGACGCGTAACACACTGACGGCCATTTCTGAGATCTGCTTCAGCCTCATTCAGGCATTTAAGGTAAAAACAGATATGGTATCGGGAATCGTTCAGAACATACGCAGAGAGGGCAGCCTCGATCGGCCGCCCTCTCTATTGAAGCCAGGTCAATTGAATTGTCTTCTTTGGGAGCTATTTCGATGTTCCCTTTGGCACACTATACCCGGTATGCTCCTCCTCGATAACCCTGAAATGTCCTGGGTCCATCACTGACCAGACTTTATTAAGATTCTGTCCATTCGTATCCCCGCTTTTCTTGTCCATGGTGTAATAGTAGAGCGGATAGCCACGAAAGGTGTTCTGCTTTTTTCCGTCAGTTCTGATTATCGTGCCAAAATCAGTGGCATTTATCAGCGGAGAAGAGGACAATACGGCCTCCTTGTAAAAAGGTGGCCATTGGATGAGACATTGACCTTTACAGGCGCTGCCACCAGGAGCATCCAGTTTTGACCAGTAGAGCGTCATACCCTTGGCGTCCACGAGATAATCACCAATACCCTCCTTATGCACGACAGAGACATCAGGTGCAGTCGCAAGGCTTGTCATTACATTGACAAGCAGCATCCCGGCGATAACAAAAAGCAGCGAAATCTTCTTCATGGCGGTTCTCCTTTTGCGTTGTTTGTGGATACTTACCAAACGGTTTATCACAGTTATCGGTATGAAGCAACTACAAACGGACGCTATCTCTTATGGAGGGCCATATCGCAACGCGGAAGACAAACGCACCTTACAACAGGAAATCGATCGCGGTCCTGTGGTCAACGTTCTTAGAATTGTGCTTTAAAATAAAAAGTTTCCTTGAATAAAAGCCTTACTCAGACAGAGGCAATATCGACAGCTTGTCAGGGTTCCTGAAGAGTTGAACCGCAGCAAATCAGGCATGCGCTTGCCCGACCGGCAGCGTTATTACTCCGGCAATT
>JAAXWP010000041.1 GCA_013334925.1 Chlorobiaceae bacterium | reverse complement strand
TCTCGAGAGGTTGCGGTCTTATCGAAGTGCACGACCAGGACTCCTGTCCTTACTATTCAGGTACGGTCATCAAGGGTGTCAGGGTTGCTCCGTCACCGAGGTGGCTGGCGCGCAGGCTGGAGCAGATTGGACTTCGCCCGAGAAACAATATTGTCGATATCACCAATTATATCCTGCACTCGTTCGGGCAGCCGCTGCATGCGTTCGATTATAACAAGCTGAGGGGGAACCGGATCGTGGTCCGCAGCGACGCTTCGACGACGATCAGGGCTCTCAACCAGTCTGATTATCAGCTGGTGCCAGGTATGACGGCCATCTGTGATGCCGAAGGACCTGTTGCGATTGCCGGTGTCATGGGTGGATTCGACTCTGCCGTGACCGACGATACCGTCGACATCCTGCTTGAAGCCGCGTACTTCAGCCCGGCCTCTATTCGCAGGACCGCCAAGCAGCTTCAGCTCTCCTCCGACTCCTCTTACCGTTACGAGCGAGGCATCGACCCCTGTAATGTCAAGCGTGTGGCCGAGTACGCCATTGCCATGATCCTCGAGATCGCCGGCGGCACCATCGAAACCGCGGGAGAGTTCGGTCGCATGCCGACTTCCCCGAATATCGTCTCGCTCAGGCCGAAGCGCACGAACGCCATGCTTGGCAGCACCATCACGCCTGCAGAAATGGTGCGGCTTCTCGGCAAGATCGGCGTTTCTGCGGTTTCCCAGGGGTCAGCCTCCGCCGATGCCGATTCCATCGCTTTCAAGGTGCCGTCGTTCAGAGTCGATATCGAAACCGAGATCGATCTGATCGAAGAGGTTGCCCGCCTGTATGGTTACAACAATCTCGAGCCGTCACCGGCCATGGTTTCAAGCTATCCCGTTTCGCGCAAGGTTCCGGAATATTTTCCGGATTACCTTCGGAACATCATGATCGGCCTGAACTTCAGGGAGGCACTCACCAATCCGCTGATCAGGAAAGAGGAGGCCGATCGTTTTGGTGGCCTGCATGTCAGGGCGCTGAACCCGATCAGCGAAGAGCTCGAAGTACTGCGTCCGAACCTCGTTTCATCGTTGCTCAAGGTGGTCGAGCACAATCTCAGACACGGCAATCGTGACCTGCGTTTGTTCGAGGTCGCCCACGGTTTCGCCATGCTTCCGGAAGGGGAGTGTGAAGGTACCGGCCCGCTGTCGGCGTATCGCGAGCGGGAGCTGCTGTCGCTGGTGATGACTGGTCGCCGTGAACCGAGGAGCTGGGGACAGAGCAATGACCCGGTCGATTTCTTCGACATCAAGGGGGCTGTGGAGATGTTGTTGGAGAAGCTGAATTTACTTGATAAATCAGCACTTAATATTTATAATGATTTTACGATTGGCATTGAGATCGCAGCGGCGGTAAACGGGAAACCCTGCGTGTTGAAGGCCGGAACGGTTCAGCAGGTCGGGAAGGAGATGCTGGAGGCATTTTCACTCGATCAGGAGGTGTATATCGCTGAAATCGACGTCGCAGTGCTCGAGCAGTGTTTCGATGCAGGCGTCGTTTACGAACCGCCATCTAAGTTTCCTGTTGTCGAAAGGGACCTTTCATTTGTGCTTCCCCGCCATATACCGGTACAGCGACTGATCGACCTGGCAGCAAAGAGTGATCCGCTGGTCAGGTCTGTAAGGGTCTTCGACGTTTTCGAGCGCAAGGTCGCCGACGCCGAAGGTAGCGAAACTCGCAGTATCGCGATTTCGCTCGTGCTTGCCGACAAATCGGGAACGATGAACGAGGAGCGAATCAGCTCCGTTGTCTCTAAAGTCAGCGACAGTGCCAGGAGTGAACTTGGTGCGGTAATTCGGCAAGTTTGATCGAGTGTAAGCCATGGATGCAGCGGATGAGCGGAATGGTCAGGAAATTCTGACCATCCTTCAGGAGAATATAGAGAAGCTCGTTGCGCAGCTGACCGAATGCCGTAAGGAAAATGAGTTGTTGAAATCTGAGGTCTCGAGCCTCCAGAACATTTTGAGATCTTTCAAGCTTCCCGGTACTGAAGGTCCGACTGTCGATGCGACAGGACGTTCGGGTGATGGTTTTTCGTATGCCGAAAAGATTCAGGTCAAGCAGAAGCTTGCGCTGATCCTGCAGAAGATTGAAATGGAACTCAGGGGTGAAAAGACCAGATTTTGATAGTCCATGGAAAAGATCAACGTCAATGTCTACGGCGACAACTATCCGCTTAGGGTAGAGAGCAGCGAACTGACTGGTAAGGCAGCGAGGGATGTGGATGGTGTCATGAGGCGCTTTGCCGAAAAGGCCCCCGATCTCGAACCCAAAAAACTGGCCGTGCTGGCAGCGATCCAGTTCGCTGAAAAAAAGAATGAGCTCGAAGAGGAGTTGTCGCAGTTAAGGCAGAAAATGGCTCGGTTCAATGATTTTATCGAGCAGAATTTGAGCTGAAAGAGTTACATTGATTGTAGACGAAATATCCGCACCACGATACGAGGTGTTTTGTAAGTAAAAGAACTAACAGGATAGAACAGGGAGCCCAACTCTTCTCTTTGATTGCAGGCCTTACTGGCGTCCGGTGATTCACCGGCGTCATCGTCGCTCTCGCAGCGGCGCATTGGAAGCAAGATACCTGAAGGAGGCGCCCACCGTGTCAAACGGGTTCTTGAATCTTACACATCTCGCCTGGTGCGGGTTTTTTTTGTTCAATTTTAAGGCCTGGCCCTGTCCGGCCTGTCGAAAAGGAGGTTTTTTTAATGGGAATAGTCATAAATCTGTTTCTCATTATTCTTGCATCGCTGATCTTTTTTGCCGTCGGATTTTTCATTGGCCGTTACTTTCTCGAACGCATCGGCACCACCAAGGTGCTTGAAGCCGAAGAGAGAGCCGTGCAGGTGATTCAGGAGGCTCAGAAAGAGGCCAACGACTACAAGGAGCTCAAGGTCAATGAGGTCAACCAGGAGTGGAAGAAGCGCAAGCGAGAATTCGATGCCGAAGTGACCATCAAGAACAACAAGTTCACGCAGCTGCAGAAGCAGATCCGCCAGAAAGAGGTGACGCTGAACAACCAGACAAGAGAGGTCCGGGATACCGAAAAGCGTCTGCAGGATCAGAAGGCTGATCTTCGCCACCAGCTCGAAAACGTACAGAGTCGTGCAGCTGAGCTTGAGCGGGTAATTACCGAACAGAACCAGCGTCTCGAGAGCATCTCGAACCTTACGGCCGAAGATGCCCGCCAGATGCTGATCGAAAACATGATCTCGAAGGCGAGGGAAGAGGCCACCGAGACCATTCACCAGATTCACGAAGAGGCCGAGCAGAAAGCCGATCGCATCGCCGAAAAGACCCTGCTCACGGCAATCCAGCGTATCTCCTTCGAGCAGGCCACGGAAAGCGCGCTCTCCGTCGTACACATCCAGAGCGACGAGCTCAAAGGGCGTATCATCGGTCGCGAAGGTCGCAACATCAAGGCCTTCGAGAATGCCACCGGCGTTGACATCATTGTTGACGACACTCCGGAAGTTGTCATTCTCTCCTGCTTCGATCCGCTCCGCCGCGAAATGGCAAAGCGCACCCTGCAGAAGCTGCTCGTCGACGGCGTCATCCACCCGGTTGCCATCGACAAGGCATATCAGGATGCCAAAAAGGAGATCGAGGATGTCATCATGACTGCCGGTGAAGAGGCGCTCTCTTCACTGCAGATTCCCGACATGCCAGCCGAGATCGCCTACCTTATCGGCAAGATGAAGTTCCACACCGTTTATGGCCAGAACCTCCTGCAGCACAGCCGCGAAGTGGCCATGCTCTCCGGACTGATGGCCGCCGAGCTGAAGCTCGATGCCCGCCTCGCCAAACGAGCAGGTCTGTTGCATGATATCGGTCTCGTACTTCCTGAGACTGAAGGGCCGCACGCCATTGCCGGCAGGCTGTTCCTGCAGAAGTTCAACGAGTCGCCCATCGTACTCAACGCCATTGCCGCTCATCATGGTGATGTCGACAAGGAGTCGCCGATTGCCGACCTGGTCGATGCAGCCAACGTCATTTCGCTCTCCAGGCCTGGTGCCCGTGGCGCCGTGACCGCTGAAGGCAACGTCAAGAGGCTCGAAAGCCTCGAAGAGATCGCCAAGACCTTCCCCGGCGTTATCAAGACCTATGCCCTGCAGGCTGGCCGCGAGATCAGGGTGATTGTCGAAGGTGACAACGTCAGCGATTCTCAGGCAGATGTGCTTGCTCACGATATCGCCAGCAAAATCGAGTCCGAGGCTCAGTACCCGGGCCAGATCAAGGTGACCATCGTTCGCGAAAAACGCTCCGTCGCCTACGCCAAGTAAGGCGCAGAACAGAGATCAAATAACAAAGGGCGGGTTTTTCCCGCCTTTTGTTATTTGTGGTGGATTCGTTGGGCCGGGTTGAAACCCGGAGAGGGGAGTTGAAGAGATTGGGCTGAAGCCCGGATAATTATTTGATTTCGGTAAACCCCCGGCTGAAGCCGGGGGCTATTGAAAGATTCTGGATAATGTTTTCTGATTTCAGGCTGAAAACCGGCTCCCCCAATCATGAGTTCCGATTTATCGGAACGACGAATATCCAATTCTTCAATAGCCCCGGGCTTCAGCCCGGGGAAAGAGACCCATCAAAAATAGATCGGGCTTCAGCCCAACCCTCTTCAGGGGCTTTGCCGGTCCTCAATCCATCAGAAATTGAGCGCTACAGATTTTCAATAGCCCTGGGCTTCAGCCCGGGGACAGAGACCCATCAAAAATCAATCGGGCTTCAGCTCGACCTCATCAGAGGGGCATCACGGTTTTTCATCACGACCGATATCCAATTCTTCAATAGCCCTGGGCTTCAGCCCGGGGAAAGAGACCCATCAAAAATAGATCGGGCTTCAGCCCAACCCTCTTCATTGGGCCCCGCCGGGTTTCAACCCGGCACCATCATTCTCATAGCCGAATTTTTCGAGGAACTCCTCATACTCCTCGGCAAAACTCCTGATCCGGTGATGCTCGATTTGCCCTTCGATATATCTCCTCACCTTCTCGACCTGTGATTCGCTCACCGAAACAGCGAAATAGTCATCCTGCCATGAAAATCTGAAAGGAACCTGACCACTCCTGTTCATCCAGAATGCCGATTCGCCTTTCAATATTCGAACAATCTCCGATACACTCTGTCCGGAACCCATTGATATCAGGAGATGGAGATGGTCGTTGCTGCCATTGATGCAATCGACGAAAATGCCCTTCGTTCGGGCATAATCGACCATGTGGCGAACGAGTTCAGGCCGGATATCCGGTCCAAGGATCTTCTCCCGGTTTTTGGTAGCCCATATGCAATGGACCCAGAGTCTGACAAACGCCATGGGGGAATGGGTTGTGTTGTGGAAAAGTCCTGGTTGAAACCCGGACTGGGGAGTTGAAGAGATCGGGCTGAAGCCCGGATCATTATTGGTTTACCGGTAACCCCCCGGCTGAAGCCGGGGGCTATTGAAGAGTCTGGTTTAACTTCCCGGATTCTAATTTGATACCTGGTTCCTGATATTGGATTCTTATCGATTCTTCAATAGCCCTGGGCTTCAGCCCGGGGACAGAGACCCATCAAAAATCAATCGGGCTTCAGCCCAATCCTTTTCAGAGGGTTCCGCCGGGTTTCAACCCGGTACATTACATCCGCTCCTCAGATCACTCCCTTGGTAGACCGGATATCCGATCCCTCGACCTTTACGGCCTGTTTCATTGCATAGGCCAGCGACTTGAACAGCGCTTCGATGATATGGTGGGTGTTCTTGCCCTCCAGCACTGCGAGATGGATATTCGCGTTCAGTGTTCTCGACAGCGATACGAAGAAGTGCTCCACCATCTCGGTAGAGAGTCCCTGGATCACCGGACGCGAGAACTCGGCCCTGAAAACACAATAGCTCCGTCCTCCGAGGTCGATCGAACATTGTGCCAGCGCCTCGTCCATCGGAATGATCGCCCATCCATAGCGGCCGATGCCTTTTTTATTTCCCAGCGCATCGGAGAGAGCGCTGCCGAGCACGAGAGCCACATCCTCGACAGAGTGGTGGTCGTCAACATCGAGATCACCCTTGCATTCGAGCTTGATGTCGATGCCCGAGTGTCGGCTGAAGCTTGTCAGCATGTGGTCGAGAAAAACGACGCCCGACTGGACCGACGACGAACCCGTGCCATCGAGATCGACAGTAGCCGTGATATCCGTTTCGGCAGTTTTCCTGGTGCGCGATGCCATACGCCTTGCGGCGTCCGATTGTGCTGTCATTGAGGGTGTTACCTGATGATTTTGTTGATGATAGCCATAATGAGGCTCAGAATGATCGACAACAGTATAGAGCTCCCTATGGGAAAGTAGAAACGGAAATTCTCCTTTTCGATACTTATGTCAAGCGGCAGGTGGCCGAACCATCCGAACCATCCTGAAGCCCCCGATTTCTGGGCGAACATGATCAGGACACCCAGAGTGGTGAGCGATATGCCCATGAAAACCAGAATTTTACCCATTGGTAAAAAGATCCCTTGCAATTTGGTCAAAAGTTGCTAAATTGTGCCCACTGTAATGACAAGATACGATAGTATCAGACAAAATCATCAGTTGCCAGATATGCACGTGTTCATCGTCATCCTTGCCTTGCTCGCTTCGATTCTTCTCATCGCAGCAATTCTTCTGCAGAGCCCGAAAGCGGGAAGTGGACTGACCGGTGGCATCGCAAGCCTCGGAACGGTTCAGACGCTTGGCGTCAGGAGAACCGGAGATTTTCTGAGCAAAACAACGGCGATACTTGCCGGCCTTGTCATGCTTCTTTGCTTTGTTGCCCAGTTCACGCTTCCGTCACGTCAGCAGAAGACGGATGCTGGCAAGAGCATTCTCCAGAAGGAGGTCCCGGCATCGCTTCCGGCAGGCAACCTTCCGCAGACGGCTCCGGTGGCACCAGCAGTTCCCGCACCGGCAAACACCCTGCCTGCGGCACCTGTAAAATAAGATTCGCACTCGTAGCTCAGTTGGTAGAGCAACTGACTCTTAATCAGTGGGTCCAAGGTTCGAATCCTTGCGAGTGCACCACTCAAAGACCTTCGAGACAAACTCGGAGGTCTTTTTTTGTTTTATTTCTTATCTTAAAAGTACATCACTTCTCACCAGCCCCCTCTCAGACCGCGCGCTTTGTAAGCCGGTACCCGCAGTTCGATCATCGGTTGTAATCAGTTTATCCTGTTCTGTAACCAAACAGATCGCTACATGCACTCTCATTCGGTTGCTGTCCATCCTGGAAAAGAACCCTCCCAGGAGAATCTTGCTGCCGTGTATTCGGCATTTTATCATGCCCCGGTGCCCATTTTTGTGATCGATCGTGACGGGACGATCATCGATGCCAATCCCGTATTCGCCGACAAGTATACCCGGCTACATTCCAGCTGCATCGGCGCCAATCTTTATGCGGATATGGCCTCTCAGCCGACAGTTCCGCCATTTTCTGAAAAAAGGATCGCAAGCGTCAAAGAGGTCTTCAACACCGGCAAATTCGCTTTTGTTCAGGATATCGTTGCAGGCAGATGTTTGCTGAGTGGCATTTATCCCATTATTTCGCCCGATGGCAAGGTGGACAAGTGTTTCATCGTTACGCAGGACATCACGGAGCAGAATGAGCTTGAGAAGCGATTCCGGGAGCAGGAGTCACATTGGGATATCACCAGCCAGTCATGTCGCCTGGGCCTTTGGAAGCTGGATCTGAACACGATGGCATTCGATACCAACGCCGAGCATGATCGAATTCTGGGCATAGACCAATACTCCGTCAACTGGTCTGTGGATTCATTTATCAACAGTGTGATTTCGGAAGATCGTCCACGCGTCAAGTCCTGCATACAGAACAGTCTCGCCAACAGCACCGATGAACATTTTGAATGCCGTATCAGGCGCATGACCGATGGCGCAATCCGCTGGGTATCCATCGTGGGAAAGCACCAGTTTGACCAGGACGGCAAACCGGCTTATGTGATTGGGGTCACTCAGGACATTACCGAGCGAAAAGAGCTTGAAATCAGGCATGCTGAACTGCAGGAGCATCTCCAGCAGTCACAGAAGCTGGAACTGCTCGGGCAACTTGCCGGCGGCATCGCTCACGATTTCAACAACGTTCTCGCTGCGATTCAGGGAAACACCGACCTGATTCTTCAAGAAACCCCAACAACAAACCCTCACTATGAAAATCTTGTCAGCATCACCAAATCAGTGCGTCGTTCAGCGGAAATGGTCAGGCAGTTGCTTGCTTTTGCCCGCAAACAGCCGGTGCGTCCCAAAAACATCGAACTGGACGTTGAGCTTGAAAGAATGCACCTCATACTTCGTAAGCTGATCAGGGGAAACATCGACCTCCGATGGCAGTTGAGCTGCTCCGATGCTGTCGTGAATCTCGATCCGGCAAACCTGGTCCAGATTGTCACGAACATTGTCATCAATGCCCGGGATGCCATCCTTATAACTGGTTGCATAATCCTTCAAACGGATCTGGTCAATGCGAATACCTGCAAAGAGCTGAAACGAGTCGCCTGCAGTACCCTGGTTGGCGACTTCGCCAGAATATCCATTTCGGACACTGGGGCAGGAATCGATCCGCAGGTACTGCCGCATATTTTCGAACCATTTTTCACGACCAAAGGGATTGGCAAGGGGAGCGGACTCGGGCTTTCAATGGTCTACGGTCTGGTGCGGCAGAACAAGGGATATATCACCTGCCACTCAGAATCAGACAAGGGCACAACCTTTGAGATCTATTTCCCGATTGTTTCGCTTCCTTCTCTCACTGTACAGAAACCGACAGCTGCAAACCGGTCCGAAACGTCTGACAAAGCCACCGTTCTGGTGGTAGAGGACGAACCGGAAATTGCAGAAATCATCAAGATCTTTCTCGAGCATGAAAACTGTAACGTGCTCATGGCGAACACGGCCGAAGAGGCTATTGCAATAGCAGGTAGCCAGTTGCCGTATATCGACCTTGTGGTTTCCGATATCATACTGCCCGGCATGAATGGCGTCAACATGAGCAAGCAACTGCTCAATGAGAAGCCGGACATGAAGTTTCTGTTTATATCCGGATACAGTGCAGACATCCTGGGGCAGTACGGAACATTCAGCGAAGAGACCAATTTCCTCTCGAAGCCATTCGCCCTCAGTCGCTTTGGCAGGGTGGTTCATGACCTTTTGGCCAAAAAGTCGGGTGACTTATGATCGGGTTTTACCGATTCCGGAACATTCGAGCATAAATACTGTGGATAAGAGTGCCGGTAGACTTGTCATGCTGAGCAAGGCGAAGCATCCAACGAGTTTTTTTCCGGCAAATCCGGTTCAGGATGACAGGATAAAAAAGGGTCGGAAAAAGAGAGTCCGATTTCAGGAAAAAGCTTGTAACTTGATAATAAATATAGTACTATAAGCCCAATGCGTTCGTAGCTCAGTTGGTAGAGCAACTGACTCTTAATCAGTGGGTCCAAGGTTCGAATCCTTGCGAGCGCACCACTTGACCAAAAAAAAGACCTTCGGTTTCACCCGAGTGTCTTTTTTTTGGCCTGAAACCGCGGAAAAATCGTCCAAACGGCATTTTTATCTACGTATGTGTAGGAAAGGTTTGCGTATATGGGGAATACCGTTAATATTCCATTGATGGTAGCGGTGAAGGCCGCTTTTTTATCGATATGCGTTATGTAATTACTGTAATAACGACGAGTTGACTGAAGACTGCTGAAGTTGTCAAACGCCAGGACACCCTTCGTCATGATTCCGACGTTCTCCCGGAAACATCCTGATCGGTAAGCAGGCAAATCATGGCTGAGTGATGAACGGGATGCGCATTCGATCGATGAGCTGTTGTGCGCTGCGTTATATAAGACGGTATATAGCGTAGCGCTGACAGCCGAACACTTTGTTCAGGTTGCAACCTTGATGCAACGACCGTTCGCTCAACCATAAACAGACCCGACATGTCACAGACTTCAGTCAGAAAAGCCATGGCCGTACTCGCCGTTCTGCTGGTGACCGGTGGAACGAAAACAGCTCAAGCCGAACCATACGTCTTCGATGCAGTGGACGTTACCGCAGAAGCAAGCACAAAGCGCCCCGATCTCGACCCCGAGAGCATTGCAAACCCATACCGCGTCGAGTCCACCGCCCGTTTCGGAACCGAAGTGATCTCCCGCAAGGAGATCGAGGCCTATGCGCCGAAGGATGTGTTCGACCTGCTTTCCAAGGCTGTCGGCATGAACCTCACCTTCCAGGGCCGTAAAAGCCCCTACTTCCTCGACGAGCGAGGCGGCGGGCAGCTCACCTACATCCTCGACGGAGCCGTGCTTCCGCCATCGTCGAACAGGATTCTGCAGAAACTTCCGATAGCCGATATCGAACAGATCGAGATCGTCCGCGGTTCGACCTCCCTGAGCCTCGGCCCGACCATTCCGATCGGCGCGGGTAACGCCGGTTCCGGTCTCAATACCGGTTTTGTGGTCATCCGCACCAAACGACCCCAGAAAACCGAAGTCGAGGCGACGGCTTACATCGAAGGCTCGAAATCAGCCCCGCCGGCCAACGGGCAGAGCCTTTACGCCGGCACACGTCTTGGGCAGAAGGGAGTACTCAACAGCGCATGGATCGCAACCGGCCTGTCCCGATACGACCGCCCCGACAACAACGACCGGTTCGACGGCCAGGACGGGCGCTCAGGCATGATCAACGGCGGCTTCGAGATCGGCAAGTTCACCCTCGGGTTCATGGGCTATCTGGATGCCGGAACCATTGATTTCCAGAGAGGCGTAACGCTGCAGGGCACGCTCGATACCTCGAAATGGTTCTACGATCCGCTCAAATCCTCCATTGTCTCGACTGACATGACCATGAAGTGGTCCGAGAACCAGGTGACCCTCTTCTCGATGTTCAAGACCACCTACCAGCAGACCGAATACGACCAGAGCTTTGCCAGCTCCGATGCGGTCAACGCGCTGGTTGCGGGCAAGTATTACAAGGAGGAGACCGGCGGCTTCAACCTCCGTCACAGCGCCCGGTTCGGCAACACCCTCGTGCAGCTTGGCGGGCAGCTCACGTCGAGCACCGGATTCGGTCCGAACCTGAGCAACAGCTACAACAACTTCGACACCAGCGTCAAAGGGTGGACCATCGGAATCGAACAGAAGCTCTTCAAAGACAGGCTCAACCTCGACGCAGGCTTCCGCCAGGATATCAAGCACGTCGACGTGTCGAGCCTCAGCGCCACGAAAGACAACGTCGCCACCAACGTGGACATGCCGGCAGCCAACACCTTCGCCGCCGGTCTCCGGTGGAAGCTCGCTGAGCGCTACGCCTTCAACGCTCGTTACTTCTATGGCAGGGAGGGCACCAGTGGAGACTTCGCCCTGAGGACCCAGAACAACGTTTCGCTCGATCCCGAACGTCAGGAGCGCATCGAACTCGCCCTCGAAGCGAAACCCGCCGACTGGTTCATGCCGGTGCTCACCTGGTTCGACTACGACATAAAAAACCAGAAAACAGCATCGACCAGCACCTATGTCGTCGATGGTGAGACCTACTACTATTACACCCAGAACGATGCGCACCGTCAGGGCATCGAGCTCGCCATCAAGGGCCGGTTCGCGAAACGCTCCTCCTACAGCTTTTCCTGGACGCACCTTTTCGACAACAATACCACCACCAACGGCGTAACGACCGATGCGATCGGTGTATCGAACCCTGAAAACCTCTTCACCGCCACGCTCAGCTACGCCTGGGGCGCCTGGCAGGCCAACGTGTCGCTGAAGCAGGTCGGCTCATGGCAGACCACCACCAGCCCGATGGGCACGCTGTACGCTGATCTTGGCGACTACACCGTCGTCGATGCCAACATCGCCAAAGAGTTCCGGTTCCCCGGCTACCGGCTCACGACGACGCTCTACGTCCGCAACCTCGGCAACGAGCGCTACGCAACCCGTTACGTCACCGGCTACTATCCCGATCGAGGCAGGACCATCGGCCTGCAGCTCGGTATGTCTCTCTGAAACCTGAACCCGGAGTACCCATGAACAACTTCAACGCCAGCGAGTATAACGAGAAGGTCATGAAAGGCCACTTTCGCAAGATCTACCCGGTCATCGCCGGGCAGATCATCGAAAGGACCGGCATTTCGTCAGGCAAATGTATCGATCTTGGAGGCGGACCCGGCATGCTCGGCATATCGCTCGCCAGCATCAGCGACCTGCAGGTCACCATCGTCGATCCGGACGCCGAATGCGTCAGGCTCGCCCTGGAAAACAGTAAGGAACAAGGCGTGCAGGACAGGGTCAATGCCGTTCAGGCACCTGCAGAGTCCATTCCGTTCGATGATGATTCCATCGATCTTGTCGCCAGCCGGGGGTCGATCTTCTTCTGGAAGGACCAGCCGAAAGGGCTCTCAGAAGTCTACCGCGTGCTCCGTCCAGGCGGCTGGGCCTACATCGGCGGCGGATTCGGCACCCTTGCGCTTCTGCAGGAGGTACAGGCCATGAGGGCTGACGACCCCGATTGGGACCGGCAGCGGCGCGAGCGCATGTCCAAAAACCCTCCCGAGCACTACGAAACCATCCTCACGCAGCTTGGCATCGATGGAATCGTCGACAAAAGCGAAGCGGGTACCTGGATCGTTTTCCGGAAACCGCTGGAGTCGTAAATCCTCCGGAACGCTGCTGCAGTGACCCCAGACTGCAGCAGCCATCCTCATGCAGTATGACGACACGCACCGGAAGCAGCAAACGGAACCCCGCGGGCATGTTCGGGCTGAAGCCACTCCAGCGGCTTCTCAGCAATGAATATCTCGACACCGAGCGGCTGAGGAACCTCAACTACGGCAACCTCATTCTCCGTCACCGGCAGCCGCTCTTCCTCGGCTATGGCGTGTTCACGGCCCTTTCACTGCTGACCCTGCTCTGGTACGCCGCAGCCAACTTCGACATCGATATCATTGCCGCCGGACGCAACGGTTCGGGAAACGGCGGGGGAGGCGGACGGCAGCAACTCGAAGCCATCGTCACCATGGTTCAGATCACCGCACCGCCAGCAGGAGCGGCACCAGCCGCACCTCCGAAAAAGTCGGCCAAACCAGCCATCAAGGCAGTGCCAGACACCAGAACTGCCAGAATCCGGAAAGTCCGCGACGAAACACCTCAACCGGTCAAAAATGTTGCCTCAGCAAACCAGACCGGACCGGGAACCCAGGGGAGTGGTACCGGTACCGGAAACGGCACGGGAAGCGGAAGCGGCACAGGTTCAGGATCGGGGACAGGCTCAGGCAACGGCCTCGAAGGTACCGGCGACGGCTCCATTTTCGGCACCGTCGACAAAATGCCCGGCTTCATCGATATCTACAAGCCGGCCTTTCCTGAACCCGCCCGCATAGCCAACATCGAAGGCAAAGTGTTCGTCAAAGTGCTCATCGACGAACACGGCAACGCCATCAAAGCCGTCATCATCCGCCGTCAGCCCGCCGACTGCACCCTCTTCGACGCATCCGCCCTCAAGTCAGCCCTCCGCTCCCGTTACTCGCCCGGCATCCTCAACGGCCACCCCGTCAAAGTCTGGTGCCTCATTCCCATCAACTTTCGGCTGGACAGCTGAGCAGTAACAAGACTATCGAAAGTGATTGTTCGTGAATTGCAATGAAGATATTTTAGTCGCTGCCTGAACTTCATTTTTGTATGGATTCGTAATATTTTACTGACCTACTGTATTGTAATTGGCGTAACTGTTTGGTAAATAAATTGATGGCTATGTAAAACACTGTTCTGTCGTATCAGCAGTATCTGCTTTTTCTGGTTCAAGAGTTCTGATCCTTTTCACCGAATCGGTAATAACTTTGTAGGCAATGAGTAATCCGTTTTTCGATCACCCCATTCTGAACTCACCCTACGAGTACCCTGTACGCCATTGGGAGCTCGACGCTTCCGGTCAGCCGACACAGAAGATCATTGAAACCCGTCGTCGTGCCGAGTTCATTACTCCCATTCCCCAGCCAAAAAAACGCAGGTCTGCGGATCAGCAGGAAATGGTTTTCGATGAGGGTATCGGGCTTTCAACCGATAAGCAGCAATACGATCAGACTTCATTAATCAACGCGGTTCGTCAGGAAGTTGACAAATGGCGCAGTATACCTAACCCATCGAGCTGGCAGGTCACTCCGGAAACCGCTCGATTGCTTCAGCATTGGCGTCATCATCAGTTCGCCGGCATTCGTCCGTTTTTCTGTCAGATCGAAGCCGTAGAGACGGCCATCTGGTTAACAGAAGTTGCGCCACAAGCAGGGAAGATCGGCAAGCGCTTTCTCGACCATCTCGAAAATGCTAACAACAATGCAAATCCGGAGATTTTTCGCCTTGCATTGAAACTTGCCACTGGCGCAGGAAAAACCACGGTCATGGCCATGCTCATCGCCTGGCAGGCAGTCAATGCGGCACGTCGGCCACAAAGCCGAAAATTCACCCGAGGTTTCCTGCTCGTCACTCCCGGTCTGACCATCCGCGATCGGTTGCGCGTTCTCCTTCCCAACGATACCGAGAGCTACTACAAAAACCGGGAACTGGTGCCGAACGACATGATCGGCGACATCGAACGGGCGAAGATTGTGATCACCAATTACCATGCATTCAAGCTTCGTGAGCGTCTTGAACTTTCCAAAGGTGGACGGGCATTGCTGCAGGGGCGAGGCGCCAAGCTGCAGACGCTTGAAACCGAAGGACAGATGCTGCAACGGGTCATGCCCGGCCTGATGGGCATGAAAAACATCATGGTCATCAACGACGAGGCCCATCACTGTTACCGTGAAAAACCGGGCGATGAAAATGTCAGCGAACTCAAGGGGGATGAGAAGAAGGAAGCGGAAGAGAACAACGAAGCCGCGCGCGTCTGGATCACCGGTATAGAAACCGTCAAGAGGAAACTCGGGGTGAACTGGGTTATCGACCTTTCGGCGACACCCTTTTTCCTCAGTGGCTCCGGATATGCTGAGGGAACGCTGTTCCCCTGGACCATGAGTGATTTTTCATTGATGGATGCCATTGAATGTGGAATCGTCAAACTTCCGCGAGTTCCCGTTGCCGATAACAGTGTTTCACGTGATGAAATGCCAAAGTTCCGGGAGCTGTGGAAGCATATCGGCAAGAAAATGCCGAAGAAGAGCCGCAGCAAGGCCAATGCATACGACCCGCTGAGCATTCCTGTCGAATTGCAGACTGCACTCGAAGCGCTCTATGGCCATTACAAACTGACCTTCGATGCATGGCAGAAAGAAAAGATCAATGTTCCTCCGTGTTTCATCATCGTCTGTAACAACACCTCGACCTCAAAGCTTGTCTACGATTACGTTTCAGGTTTTCATCGAGAACAGGAAAACGGTTCGACACAGTTCTACAATGGCAGGCTTGAACTGTTCAGGAACTTCGATGTTGATGGTTCCCCGCTCGCTCAACCGCGAACGCTGCTGATTGACAGCAAGCAGCTTGAGTCTGGCGAAGCGCTCGACAAGAGTTTTCGTGAAGTGGCCGGGCCGGAAATTGAACAGTTCCGCCGTGAGATCATTGAGCGCACTGGTGACCGTCACCAGGCTGACAATCTATCCGACCAGGACCTTCTTCGTGAAGTGATGAACACCGTAGGCAAAGCCGGACGACTTGGCCAATCTATCCGTTGTGTGGTCTCGGTATCGATGCTTACCGAAGGCTGGGACGCCAATACCGTTACGCATGTCCTCGGCGTTCGTGCGTTTGGTACACAGTTGCTCTGCGAACAGGTCATCGGACGTGCACTGCGTCGCCAATCCTATGACCTTAACGAAGAGGGGCTTTTCAACACCGAATATGCAGACGTTCTCGGTATTCCATTCGACTTCACGGCAAAGCCTGTTGTTGCTCCTCCGCAGCCACCGCGCGAAACGGTTCATGTCAGGGCGGTCAGGCCAGAGCGCGACCATCTCGAAATCACTTTTCCGAACGTCGCTGGGTATCGGGTCGAATTGCCTGAAGAGCATCTGTCGGCAACGTTCACCGATGATTCGATTCTCGAACTCACCCCAGATCTGGTAGGTCCTTCTATTACCATGAATGCGGGAATTATCGGCGAAGCTATAGACCTCAACCTGGCTCATCTCGAAAAGGTCCGCCACTCTACTCTCCTTTTCAATCTGACCCATCGCCTGCTCTACACCAAATGGCTCGACCCTAACGAAACTCCCAAACTTCATCTATTCGGTCAGCTCAAACGCATCACGAAAGAGTGGCTCGACACCTGCCTGGTATGCAAAGGCGGTACCTATCCCGCTCAGCTCATAAACCTTGAACTCGCCGACATCGCCTGCAACCGGATCACAAATGCCATCACGCGGGCGGAACTTGGCCGTCGACCAATTAAGGCCATGCTCGACCCCTACAACCCGACTGGCTCGACCAGCTACGTCAACTTCAATACGTCCAAGCGTTGCCGCTGGGAGACCGATGCCCGGAAATGCCATGTCAACTGGGTGATTCTCGATAGCGACTGGGAAGCCGAGTTCTGCAGGGTCGTCGAATCGCATCCAAAGGTCATGGCCTATGTCAAAAACCACAACCTCGGCCTCGAAGTCCCATACCGCTACGGCTCGGAAATGCGTCGATACCTTCCGGACTTCGTCGTGCTGGTTGATGACGGTATGGGCAGCGAAAACCCATTGCATCTCGTCGTCGAGATCAAAGGCTACCGTCGCGAAGATGCGAAGGTGAAGAAAGAGACTATGGAGACCAACTGGATTCCTGCCGTAAACAATCTTGGCAGCTATGGTCGCTGGGCCTTTGCGGAATTAACCCAGCCGTACTCCTTCGACCTGGATTTTGGCAAGCAGATCGAGGAGTCATTCAATGCCATGCTCGAACAGGCCGTTTCAGTGCAACCCACAGGAGCTTCATGCCATGCCTGACCTGCCGCTGAACATCTTCATCAGCAGCGTCCAGAAAGAGTTCGCTGCCGAGCGCAAGGCACTCAAAGAGTTCCTGAGGGGCGATCCGATCATGCGTCGGTTTTTCGAATGTTTTCTCTTTGAAGATCAGCCTGCGGCAGACCAGCATGCTGACCAGTGCTATCTCGACGAAGTCGATCGATGCGATATCTATATCGGCATTTTCGGCAATGAGTATGGTTGGGAAGATGCTGCCGGTTTGTCTCCGACGCATCATGAGTTCAACCGGGCTACCGAAAAAGAGAAGGTCAGGCTGATCTATGTCAAAGGCGCAGACGATCGAGTTCGGCATCCGAAAATGCTCGACCTGATCAAGGTTGCCACCGATAGTCTCATCCGGCGTCGGATCAATTCCGCCGAAGAACTTGTTGCTGCCGTGTATGCGAGTCTCGTCAGGCTTCTTGAAGAACGTGAACTGATCCGTTTCGGGCCGTTCGATGCCACGTTCTGTCGAAACGCAACGCTCGAAGATCTCGACGAGGAGCGAATCACTCGTTTTCTTGGGCTTGCACGACGAGGGCGGAACTTCCCTTTGACTGAGGAAACTTCACCACACGATGTACTGGTTCACCTCAATCTGCTGGATAAAGGACGCCCGACCAATGCGGCGATCCTGTTGTTCGGCAAAAAGCCGCAACGCTTTCTGATCACTTCAGAGGTGAAATGCGCCCACTTCCACGGCTACGAAGTTGAAAAACCCATACCCTCGTATCAGGTTTACAAAGGCACGGTTTTCGATCTCGTGGATCAGGCCAAAGATTTTGTGCTCTCAAAAATTGACCTCTGGGTGGGAACCAGGGCGGAAGGCGTTCAGGCGCCGACGAAGTACGAAATTCCCCAGGAGGTTGTCTCGGAAGCGATCGTCAACGCCGTTGTGCATCGCGATTACACTAGCAAAGCCAGTGTGCAGGTGATGCTTTTCAAGGATCGTCTTGAAGTATGGAATCCCGGCACGCTTCCGCCGACGCTGACGCTCGAAACATTGCGAGGCCCACACCCTTCGCTGCCGCACAACCCGCTCATTGCCGAGCCAATGTACCTGACAAAGTACATCGAACGCATGGGTACCGGCATTCGCGACATGATCCGCCGATGCAGAAAGGCTGGCCTTCCAGAACCCGAAATCAGGATCGATGCCGGGTTCTGGGTATTGACGATCAGGCGGAGCAGGTCTGAATCGAAAACCAGAACGGCACCAGTTCGGCATCAGGTTGAGACCAGAGTTTTGTTGACACCCGTTGAAATCGCGTTGATCTATGCCTGTTCAGCGGCATCAAAGAGTAGTCAGGAGTTGTTGACAGTTGCTGGCTATAAAACACGAACCGGTAATTTCAAGCGTTCGATGGAAAAGCTTCTGGCTGAAGGCTTGATTGCTATGACCATCCCGGAAAAGCCAAACAGTCGAAATCAACGATACGTGGCTACCACTGAAGGAAGAGAGCTTCTTCAGTCACTCGATCACAAGCGGGGGCAACGATGAATATTTTCAGGTAACCGAACAAGTTGAGGCCTAAGATGAGGCCCAAGACGGGGCCCAAGTCGGGGCCCAGGAAAAGGCCACTCAAGGGCCCGGATCACAAAGCAAGTAACAGGACAAGTCGCGAAATCATATTTTGTTATGGCAAAGAAGCAATCGATACCTCTCGATGTAGAAATATTCAGGCACGACGAGGCGACTCGCAAGAACATACCGACCGCCGAGCACCAGTCGGTGATGGGCAAAGAAGAGCAGAACCCGGTTAGGGTTGCGTACGAGCGCCGGAATCGCGACCTCGACCCCCAGCTCGTCTGGCGCGGCAAGGACGAACAGGATTGGTCCGACCTTGTTGTGCAGGCTCCGCCGCTCTACATCCAGGAGAAGGTTCACCCCAAGGTGCTGATCGACGACCTTATGCGCCGCAGCAAGGCAGACTCGAAAGCCGCCGACAGCCAGTTCGACCTCTTTGCGGACTTCAACGGACTTCCGGACGAAAACGCCAAGACCGAGTTTTACCGGCACGACGCCCACTGGGCGAACCGCATGATCCTCGGCGACAGCCTGTCGGTCATGGCGAGCCTTGCCGAGCGTGAAGGACTCCGGGGTAAAGTGCAGTGCATCTACATCGACCCGCCCTACGGCATCAAATTCAACTCCAACTTCCAGTGGTCGACCACCAGCCGCGACGTCAAGGACGGCAATACCGACCACATCACCCGTGAACCTGAGCAGGTCAAAGCCTTCCGTGACACCTGGCGCGACGGCATCCACTCATACCTCACCTATCTCCGCGACCGCCTGACCGTCGCAAGGGATCTGCTAACCGAATCAGGCTCGATCTTCGTGCAGATCGGGGATGAGAACGTACACCGGGTAAGGGCGCTGATGGATGAGGTGTTTGGGGATGAGAATTTCGTGGCTCAAATCACCTATTCGACAACCAGTGGTTTTAATTCGGAGTTTCTTGCCTCCACTGGAGATTCACTTATTTGGTACTCAAAAAACATATCAATACTCAAGTTTCGTCGTTCATATGAAGTAATTGAGAAATCAGCAGCAGCTGGAAATTATATGTGGGTAAGAACGCTGGATGGCGTTTTGCAGAGTATGACAAAACGTGAACGTGAAAACAGTGCTAATATTCCTGAAGGAGGTAAAATCTACCAACCTACATCACTAGTTTCCCAAGGTGCAACGAATTCGCCATCGGATTTCGTTTATCAGAAAAAAAATTATAATCCTCCACCAAATCAGCATTGGAAAACAGCTGTTCAGGGAATGTTTAGGCTTGCTAAAGCAGGGCGAGTTCACGTTGCCGCAAACAGTATTCGTTATGTCAGGCTTGCAGATGATTTTGGTGCTAAAGCGAGAACGACATCTTGGACAGATACTGCCACAGGAAATTTTACAGAGGATAAGCTATATGTTGTTCAAACAGCATCAAAAGTTATTGAACGCTGCATCCTAATGACCACAGACCCCGGTGATCTTGTGCTTGATCCGACCTGCGGTTCAGGCACGACAGCTTATGTTGCTGAACAGTGGGGTCGTCGCTGGATCACCATCGACACCTCGCGCGTCGCGCTTGCCCTTGCGCGAGCACGCATCATGGGCGCGAGATACTCGTACTACCTGCTTGCCGATACCCGCGACGGTCAACTCAAAGAGGCTGAAATTACCGGCACAGCCCCGTCATCGCAACCGACGAGGGGCGACATCCGCCACGGCTTCGTTTATGAGCGGGTGCCGCACATTACTCTGAAATCGATCGCCAACAACGCCGAAATCGACGTCATCTGGGAGAAGCACCAGCAACTGCTCGAACCGCTTCGTGTAAAGCTGAACAAGGCGCTCGGCAAGAACTGGCAGGAGTGGGAAATCCCTCGCGAAGCCGATAAGAAATGGCCTGAGGAGGCCTCCATCCTTCATACGGCATGGTGGGAACAGCGCATAGCTCGCCAGAAGGAGATCGATGAATCCATTGCCGCAAAAGCAGAATTCGAATACCTCTACGATAAACCCTACATCGATAAAAAGAAAGTCCGTGTCGCAGGGCCATTCACCGTCGAAAGCCTCTCGCCGCATCGAGTGCTCGGCGTCGACGAGAACGACGAACTGATCGATGCCCTCGGGAATGGTAAGAGCGAGTATGGCGAAGAGCAGGGCTTCGTCCCGATGATACTCGACAACCTGAAAACCTCTGGCGTCCAGCAAGCCCATAAAGAAGACAAGATCGACTTCATTTCGCTTACACTCTGGCCGGGTGAGCTTATCTGCGCTGAAGGTCGGTACATTGAAGCTCAGGGGGCAAGCGAAAAGCGAGCCGCTATCTTCATCGGCCCTGAGTTCGGCACTGTTTCCCGACCTGACCTCGTCGCTGCCGCCCGCGAAGCCGGCGACGCAGGTTTCGACGTACTCATTACCTGCGCCTTCAATTACGACGCCCACTCCTCCGAATTCAACAAACTCGGCAGGATACCTGTGCTAAAAGCCCGGATGAACGCCGACCTCCACATGGCCGACGAACTCAAGAACACCGGCAAAGGCAACCTTTTCGTCATCTTTGGTGAACCCGACATAGACATCATCGACGCAGGTAACAATCAGATCCAGGTCAAAGTCAACGGCGTAGACGTTTTCCACCCCAACACCGGCCAGGTTATCAGCAATGACGCCGACGGCATCGCCTGCTGGTTCATCGACACCGACTACAACATGGAGTCCTTCTTTGTCCGCCACGCCTACTTCCTCGGTGCGAACGACCCCTACAAAGCCCTTAAAACAACCCTCAAAGCCGAAATCAACGAAGAAGCCTGGTCAACCCTCAACAGCAACCTCTCCCGCCCCTTCCCCAAACCAGAAACCGGGAGAATTGCCGTAAAGGTGATCAACCACCTCGGTGACGAGGTGATGAAGGTGTACAGAATTGGGAAAGTGTGAATTTATAACAGGATATAAATTAAGGAGGAGTTTATTATGTCTCAAAAAACTGTAGTACGTTCACGTCCTGTGTATGTGTTTGTTGATACAAATATATTTCTTGATTACTATAGGGGTACATCAGATGCGAGTTTGAGTTTATTGAAAAAGATGGATCTTGTTAAGGATAGGATAATATCGACCTATCAGGTTGAGATGGAGTTTAAGAAAAATCGTCAGGATGTTATTAAACAGACGATAAATGGATTGAAAATGGACGCTAAATGGGCTCTTCCAGTTCTGTTTCGTGATTCGAATGCTGGAAATTCGCTTCATGCAACAAAGAAGGATGCTGAGCTTCGATTAAAGAAGATGCGACAAAAAGTAGCTGGTTTATTGACTTCTCCTGGTAATAGTGATGAGGTGTATAAGGCTTTTGAAAATATTTTTCATAATCCTTCAACGCATGTATTGACAAGGGATATGATCGTTCGACATCAGATCAAGAGACTTGCTTTTCGGCGTTTTATTTTAGGATACCCACCCAGAAAATCTGGCGATACTTCAATTGGTGATGCACTGAATTGGGAGTGGATAGTATATTGTGGACAAAATTTATCGGGGAAAATTATAATTGTTTCACGTGATAGCGATTATGGGGTATCAGTTGATGGTAAGACATATTTAAATGATCATCTTGTTCAGGAATATAAGGAAAGAGTGGGACCTAAGCGTGTTATTGAATTGACTGATAAGCTCTCTGTTGCTCTTAAAGAATTAAAAATAGCGGTTACAAAAGAAGAGATAAAAGCTGAAGCCGAACAGGTGAGTCAACAGTGTCTGATGGACGATGAGGATTTAAATGTTTTGGTCAAGGCTTTGAAGAATCTAGGAGATCAGTCTTTAGGTGAGGAGGAATAACTCAGTGGGAAGGGAGGACATACAGCAAAAAAGTGGATACCCACGAAGCCATAGCCGTGGTTTGTTGATGGTGATGTAAAAACACTGGGGGGGGCAAGAAGGCAGGAACTGGGTGACGCTATTTACTTCGTGCACTTCTCGAAATGAATCTGAACTTGATGATGCCGCCTCCTCGGGTGGGAAACTATCCTGAAGGACGCTGCTAACTAAGCTGAGCTTTCGGGGACGTAAATAAAGGGAGGGTGTCGAGGACGTAAGTAACCGAGATTTGTTAACTCTTGAACCATGTCATATTCTCAGAAGAACTTTATCGATTATCAAACATATAATAATCAGTATGACTGAATCAATGGGCTTGTTCCCGTTCGGACGCCCCGTCCGTAAAGTTTGCCAGAAAGAGCGGACACGCAAAAAGGTCTTCGTGCTTGGAGTTTATGCGAGTGCCGTTCATGCCAGATGGGTCAACGATAAGGACGAGATAATCATCAGGGCTGTGGCAGTCGATTCCGAACCTGAAATGTTCTGGCGTGGGGATGGTGCAGAAAAGATCATCAAAGAAATAGAGCTGCCGCCTGGAGCTGGTTGTCTGCTGCCCCCTTTGGAAAAACTGAACGGTCCTTCAGGACTTGCGCTGGACAGTGAGTTCCTCGAGCCGCTCTCGTTGACACGCAAGGATGTTTGGCTTTGCGATCTCGTTCCTTACAGTTGCAGAAATCCCGCTCAGGATCGTGCGCTCAGTAACAAATACAAGCCGCTAGAGCAATTGTTCTCGCTGCCGGACTACAGTCAATGGAAAGAGGTGCCAAAAGTGCTGGCTGATGACGACAGGATCTGCGAAATTCTTGACGAATTCCGTTCAGCATCTCCTGAGATCATCATCACCCTTGGCGATCAACCATTGAAGTGGTTCACCAAACGTTTTGGTTCCAAGTCTCGTTTGGCAGACTATGGTAAGGATATGACGACTTATGGTCAACTCCATCCACTCATGGTTGATGGCAAGGAGGTTAAACTGCTTCCTCTTGTTCATCCCCGACAGGCTGCCAGGCTTGGAAGTCATTCCAAAAAGTGGTTCGAAATTCATGAGCACTGGATAAAACATACAGCCCCTTCGATTATGCGTCAGGTGTAGTCTGATATTTATTATCGTATAACATAAGAGTTTTATGAAACGTCTTTTCGATATCGGATTTCAGGTTGTCGGGCATTGGATCTTGACTGATGGGATTCTGAAATTCCAGCTCGATAGAATGCAAAATGAAAGCAACGTACTCTATGCGTTTGTGGTCGACGGGGATGTCAAATACATCGGAAAGACAACACAGCTGTTGAACAGACGTATGTATGGCTATATGAAGCCTGGGCCTAAGCAATCGACCAATATCAAAAACCGTGCAAATATTCTTACGTTACTCGAAAAGGGACGCGTCGTTCTTATTCTCGCCTTATCAGATAATGGTCTTCATCATTATGGGGATTTTCATATCAACCTCGCAGCCGGTCTTGAAGATGATCTTATTGCAAAGCTGAGTCCGGAGTGGAATGGTCGTCAGAACGACACGCTTAAGCATAATACATATCAGGGTGACCTTGAATCGGCATCGGTTGAATCGACAAATGCTCCTGCCTTGACGCTTGTGCCTCTTGTTAAGGTTCCGCAACAGTCAGTCATATTGCCGGAAAATATGATGTTACTTACGCTGCACAAAGCCTATTTTAATTCTGGATTTTTTAATGTCATTGTTAAATGCCAGCATCTATTTGGCGGCGATGGTGAAGAGATAAGGATTATTTGTGAAGATCCTGAATGCGAAATTTCTGGATATATCAATCGTTCAGCAAATACAAACTATACTCCTCGTATTATGGGAGGTGTTGCCCTTAAGCGATGGTTCCAAGAAGTATCCAGCCTGAATGGAAAAGTGCTTGTTGAAATTCTTTCCCCAAATTTTATCAGATTGAAACGCCCCGAATGATTGATCTTATGCGATACAGATCATTGACAGTTGTGTCTGGTTGATGTCCATGGGCTGTTGCGATGGAAGCTGGGTTAAAACCCGATAGATGTAGTTGAGTAGGTTAGGCTGAAGCGGTTTGACTTATAAAAGAGCTAAAATCCAATTCATAATGACAGATCATGACAAACCGAAAAACTTCAAAATCTCTGAAGGGGTTCGGGAAAGCTGGAAAGACCCTACAGTAAGGGAAAAAAGGCGCCAACGCAATGGTGTAAGTGTGCTCAGAAACGGAATCCCTGTCGGAGAGTACACATCACTCTATCAGGCCTTCAAAGCATTGGGCCTTCCGGAAAAGAAGCATATTCCTTTCCGGATAAAATTGAAGCAAGCTGGTTCATTGTCTTTCAACGACGGTGAAAGCATTTATGCGTTCACCGTGATTCAGCCATTGAAGACATCATAGGTGGTCCTGAGAGACAAAAAGGAGCTGGGTGACGCTATTTACTTCGTGCACTTCTCGAAAAGAGTCTGAATGTGCAGATGCTGGTTCATCCCCGGCAGTCCGCTAAACTTGGGCAATATTCTCCTGATTGGTTCAAATGTCATGACGAATGGAAACAGTCAACCGCTTCATCTCTCAAGGCAATGTTTAAGGGCCTCCAAGGGCGGGAAAAGTTTTAATGGACTGAGCAATACTTTAGACGGTGATATGAAGTGGTGAAGAATCAGAACGGCATAAATCCGAGGCAACACCTCATTGTCATTAAAGGTAAGGACCAGACGGATCAGATTCTGCGCATCGCACGGAATGGGGGGCGTTTTGACGTGACCTATAAGGGCGGGAAGACCTACGCGTATGATGGGGAAAGCTGGGTGACGCTATGAAAGCGCCGATGAAAACCGGCGAAGAGTAGAGAATGAAAGAGTCTTACATGAAAGGAATAACCACCCATCATGGCCCCAAGTCATGCCTCGACTACCAGCAATGGAGTGGGGAAGCGT
>JAAXWP010000087.1 GCA_013334925.1 Chlorobiaceae bacterium | reverse complement strand
TAGCTGTCTCATGACAGGATTGCTGCGTTATCTCTCAGGAAACGAATGTCCATCATCCCGGCAGGTCGATACTCCTGTATGTCACAGGTTAACGCATTAATGCCATATTGAGGGACGAAGGTATTTCATAAATTTGAAGGTTGAAAGGAAATAACACACAAACATGACTTGTAATGCCTGAAATATCCAGATTTTTCGGCATCATCATCCGAATGTTTTACGATGATCATAATCCACCTCATTTCCATGCCGAATTTCAGGGAAACAGGGCTGTGTTTGACTTTGTCGGGAACATCTTGCAGGGCGATCTGCGTTCAAAAACAGCAACAAAGTTAGTAAGAGAGTGGGTTGACCTGCGTGTTGCAGAGCTCAACAAAGACTGGAACCTGGCGAAGTCTGGCGATCATCTTGAAACGATTCCGCCGCTTGATTGAAGGAGCTCATTATGTGGAATATGAATGATGTCATCAGTATCCGTTACAGGGAGGGTTACATCTTCCATATCGTCTTTGATGATGGCACAAGTGGAGACATCGATTTTTCGGACTATCCGTCTAAGGGTGCGGTTTTTGAACCCTTGAAGGATCGAGGATTCTTCCAGAAAGCTCGGATTGACGGAGGTACGATTGTTTGGCCTAATGGGGCGGACATCGCACCAGAAACCCTGTATGAAAAAATTCATCGGTAACCTGTTGTCAAGATCAACGTAACACGTAATCCAAGAGAGCTGATGAATGGGCAGTGACCCTTAGGGGCATGGCGTGCCTTGCCCCTAAGGGTGATACGGGATGGGCTCTATTCCCAAACCGGCACAATGCCGATTGCTTTATGCCCTTTATTAGCCTTGGTTTTAACCCAGGGGATACGGACAACACCCCCTCACACTCTTGGTTTCTTCTCTCATCCTGAGCGCAGCGAAGGATCCAGCAGGGCGAGCCGGAATACTGGATGCTTCGCCTGACTGCGTCGACCTCAGCATGACAAAAAAGGGGGCCGGCATCTTTCCCCCCCAGCCTGAAGCCCGGGGTTCAATGACAGCACCCCAATCTCACTCTTCTTCTTTCTTTCATCCTCTCCCGACTTGTCGGGAGAAGGTGCCTGCGGAGGCACCACTCCAGATCCGGGATCGCTGTTCCCGAAAAAAAATTCCACCTTCTGCTGTCAGTCATCCTAAACGTTTATGAAACCGTCTTTTCGGCCTCACCGGAAAGAAAAAACAGTAGCCATTGCTGAGTATTATTTTTCATACATTTAAAGTTAATCTTTAATCATCAACAGGGCTTTCGTTACGTGCTGACTGGCAAGAATATCATCCTCGGTATCTGCGGTGGAATCGCGGCTTACAAGACGCCTCATCTTGTAAGGCTTCTGAAAAAGGCCGGCGCCAACGTGCAGGTGGTGGCTACCGCTTCGGCGCTGCAGTTCGTCAGCGAGCTGTCCCTGGCGACGGTTTCCCGCGCTCCGGTGCTTCGTGACATGTTCGACGCCGATCGGGCAGCCGAAGGCGAGCTTACCCGGCATATCAGCCTCGGTGAATGGGCCGATGCTTTCGTCATCTCACCGGTTACGGCCAACACGCTGGCCAAACTGAGTGCCGGATTGTGCGATGACATGCTCTCGGTGTGCTTCATCACCCTGCGTCCCGATAAACCGGTCCTGCTCGTACCGGCCATGGACGGCCACATGTACAACTCCCCTTCGGTCCAGCGTAACCTTAAGGTGCTGGCTGCTCAGGGATGTCACATCATGGAGCCCGAAAGCGGCGAACTCGCATCCGGACAGTGTGGCCTCGGGCGTATGCCTGAACCCGAATCCATTTTCGAGGCGCTGACGGCCCTGATCGAACCTTCATTTTCACTCGAAGGTCGCACGATCATCGTCACCGCGGGCCCGACCCGGGAGAAACTCGACGATGTCCGCTTCCTGTCGAACTACTCGTCGGGAAAGATGGGTTTCGCCATCGCCGCTGAAGCGGCCCGCCGTGGCGCCGACGTAAAGCTGGTGAGCGGCCCGGTCAGCCTTTCCACGCCTCCGGGTGTCGAACGCTTCGACGTTGAAAGCGCCGCCGAAATGCTCGACGCCGCAAGTCGCCATTTCGACCGGTGCGATGTGTTCATCGGCGCTGCCGCCGTGGCTGACTATCGCCCTGAAACGGCCGTTTCAGGAAAGATCAAGAAAAACGACAAGGAGATGGAGGTCCGGCTGGTCAGAAATCCTGACATTCTTTCCACCTTTGCAGCAGGAAGAAAAGCCGGTCAGCTTGCCGTTGGCTTCGCACTCGAAACAAAAGGCGGCATCGGTTACGCCAAAGAGAAGCTGGAGCGGAAGAACCTCGATCTGGTTGCCTTTAACGTTTATGACCGCGTCACCTCGGGATTCGAGGTCGACACCAACGCCCTGACGCTGATCGATCGAACGGGCAAGGTTACCGAGCTGCCGGTTCTGCCGAAACAGGAAGCTGCCGGCCAGTTACTGGATGCCGTTGAACAGCTTCTGGAGCAGCAATGAATCAGGAATCTCTTTTTGACGCCATCGAACAGCCAGCAGAAAATCCGGATCAGGTTCACTCGTCTGAGGTCGACCTCGATGCGGTGCGTCGGGTAGCGATCGAGTGCAGGAAATGCCGGTTGGCGGAGATGCGCAAACATGTCGTGTTCGGTGAAGGGAACCCGAAGGCTGGGCTTTTCGTTATCGGAGAAGCACCTGGCGCTGAAGAGGACAACCAGGGTCGGCCGTTCGTTGGCCGATCGGGTCAGCTGCTCGACAAGATCCTCCTTGCCATCGGATTCGAGCGTCGGGATGTCTATATCGGAAACATCATCAAATGCAGGCCACCGGAGAACCGGAACCCGCTCACGGACGAGATCGACTGCTGCAAGCCGTGGCTCATGGAGCAGCTCGGAATTATCCAGCCCAGGATTCTGCTCCTTCTTGGCAGGGTTGCGGCCAACACCATCCTCGAAAACAACCTGTCGATGGGCGCCATGAGGGGCCGGATCATCCGATGGAAGGATTTCGACTGCGTGGTGACCTACCACCCGGCTGCGCTCCTGAGGAACCCGAACTGGAAACGGCTCTGCTGGGAGGATGTACAGATGCTGAGGGCTCACTACGACAAGGTTTGCCCGGGAGACGCATGATAAATAACGAGTAACTCGTTACACGAATGGAGATGGACAGAACAGGTTCTGACCAAATGATCAATGACCAGAAGCTTAAAGACGACGAATGAAACCACGTGAAGCACAGATAGATCTTAACAAGGACATCGACTTCAGTAAGGAGAGTCGGGTACCGCCGTACTCGATCGAGGTCGAGCAGGAGGTGCTGGCCTGCGTGCTGCTCGAAGACGACCCTATCGAACAGGTAATCCAGATTTTCGGTGACAATGGCGAATCGGTTTTTTACGAAAAACGCCATCAGATCATCTACCGGGCGATGCTGCAGCTCTACCAGAAGCGCCAGGCCATCGACCTCATCACGGTAAGTGAAGAGCTCTCCAGAGTGGGCGAACTCGACAACATCGGAGGTCGCTCCTATCTTGGCGAACTCTCGGCGAAAGTGATCAGCGCGGCCAATATCGAGTATTACGCCCGTCTGGTGAAGGAGAAGTTCCTCTACCGGCGCCTCATCTCGATCTCGTCGCACATCTCGAGTGCGGCCTACAACACCTCGATGGACATCTTCGACCTGGTGGAGAACGCTTCGCAGCAGTTCTTCAACATCTCGCAGGCTGGCATCAAGAAGAAGGCTTCGAGCATCAAGGACCTGCTCAAGACAGCTACCCGAATGATCGAAAACCTGAGCTCGTCCCAGTCTTCGGTCACCGGCATCGGCTCGGGGTTCTCCGATCTGGACGCCTACACGGCAGGGTTCCAGCCATCCGACATGATCATCATCGCCGCTCGCCCCTCCGCAGGTAAAACGGCCTTCTCCCTGTCGCTGGCACGCAACGCTGCGGTGGATTTCAAGACGCCGGTGCTGTTTTTCAGCCTTGAAATGGCCGAAATCCAGCTCGCCATGCGTCTCATGTGCGCAGAGGCCTATGTGGAGTCGCAGCTGGTCAGAAGAGGCCAGATCACGCCCGAGATGATGGGCAAGATCATCAACAGCATGGATGCTCTCGCCGAAGCGAAGTTGTTCATCGACGATACGCCGGGCATCTCGATCATGGAGCTGACAGCCAAGACCCGGCGTATGAAGCAGGAACACAACATCGGCATGGTGATTGTGGACTATCTGCAGCTGGTCACACCGGTAAGAGACGGAAAGTCCAACCGTGAACAGGAGATCGCGCAGATCTCGCGCTCCCTCAAGGCGCTAGCCAAGGAGTTGAACATACCGATCATCGCCCTGGCCCAGCTTAACCGGTCGGTGGAACAGCGTTCCGGCGACCGCAGGCCACAGCTGAGCGACCTCAGGGAGTCGGGCTCGATCGAACAGGACGCCGATATGGTGATGTTCCTGTCGAGGCCCGAGATGTACGGTACCAAGAATTTTGAGGACGGATCGTCGACCAAGGATATCGCCGAAGTGGTCATCGGCAAGCAGCGTAACGGTCCTATCGGCACCATACGCCTGCTGTTCCTCAAGAATTATGGCCGGTTCCAGTCGACGGCCAACAGCTATCTGACCGCAAGCATGGAGCAACAGCAGCAACCACAGCAGCAGCAGGCCCCATCTTTCGGAGGAGGAGGGTACCAGGAGGCGTTCCTGCCCGAACCTCCGCCTCTGGATGACAGTTATATCAACAGTTCTGACGCAGCACCTTTTTAGACACCCCGACCATGCCAGACAAACACGTTTCGAAAAAGGGTTCGGCCCGGATCACTCCGGAGACCGTCAAGCAGTCCGACGAGACCCTTCCATCCGGCATGGAGCGGCGTTATGCGGGCATTGGGACCTCTAAGGGATTCGCCATAGGGGAAGCGTACGAGTTCGTCAAGGAGACCATCGACCACGAAGCTGCCGAGTTGAATCGGAGTAATATCGACGAGGAGGTCGAGCGATTCCTGACGGCGCTGCACCGTTCCGAAAAAGAGCTGAAGAAGATCGAACGGGTCACAACACGCAAGATCGGCAGGGTCTATTCGGACCTGTTCCAGGCGCAGATCATGCTGCTCAACGACCCGGCCCTCATCGATGCCATTTCCCGGAGGATCAGAACCGAACTGAAACCCGCACACCTGGTCATCGAACAGGAGTTCGAAAAGTATCTTGAGCATTTCATCAACTCGGACGACGTTTTCTTCCGCGAACGTGCCGCGGATCTGCATGACATCAAGGACAGGATCATCAGGAACCTGCATGTGCGCAAGCTGCACTCCTGGGTGCCCGAAGGGGTGATCGTGGTGTCGCACCATCTCTCCCCTGCCGATATCATTCTCCTGAGCCGCAGCAA
>JAAXWP010000086.1 GCA_013334925.1 Chlorobiaceae bacterium | reverse complement strand
CTGCGGTTGAATGGCGCGTAGAGGTTGCGAAGCAGCTCCTTGGTTCTGGGGTTGTCCACACCGACCACGATACGCTCCGGCTTCATGAAGTCGTCAACGGCGTCTCCCTCCTTGAGGAATTCGGGATTTGATACCACGTCGAAATCGATTTCCACACCGCGCTCGGCGAGCACCGATCGCACCTTGTCGCGAACCAGATCGGCCGTTCCGACCGGAACTGTCGACTTGTTGATCACGATCCGGTAATCCGTCATATGGCGGCCAATACTATCGGCCACACTCAGCACATGCCTGAGATCGGCCGAACCATCTTCGTCGGGGGGCGTTCCTACCGCGATAAACTGGTAGAGACCGAATGCAACGCCATCTTCGATGCTGGTGGTGAACTTCAGCCGCCCTTCCCGGACGTTCTCGACGACGATATCCTCCAGGCCGGGTTCGTAGATCGGAATTTCTCCCTGTCTGAGCCGCGCGATTTTAGCCTCGTCGATGTCAACACACAATACATCGTTACCAACCTCCGCAAAGCAGGCGCCGGTCACCAGCCCCACATATCCGGATCCGAAAATGGTGATCTTCATGCAATCTGTTGTTTAAATTCAAAGCCCGCTGCTATTCCTGCAACGGGCAATCCATTATAAGAAAATTCGACATAAAAGGGTGCGAGTCCCAGTCTCGGCATCACCTGTCCCTGTCGGGTTAGCCAACGGTGATCAGTCCCTGAGAATGATGAGGCACCGGGATTTCCTCCAGAACTCGAGAGGATCCTTGATCAGCAGGAGCGTCGAGGTATTTCCGCCAACCAGCTGATAGGAGCCTTTGGAGTGCGGAGTAAGGATATGCAGACTTTTCGATGGTTTGTCGAAATAGATATCCTTCGTCTCGGTGATATCGATCTGCCTGAAAGCTTTCGTATCGTAATCAGTGGCGATCACCGGTCCCGTGCCAAGCATCTTGGCCAGCGCACCTGGCTGTACCAGGATACCTTTGCCGGCAAGCTGATCCACCGTTCCGACAATGTAATAGGCCGACGACATCCGGTCTTCCTGATCGTTGATCACCTCGTCCATGACATCGACCGTGCTCATCAGGCGCGAGACCTCCTTGTTGAGCTTGGCGATTTCACCTTTCATCGACGATATCTCCTTCTCGCGAGCTTCGAGATCCCCTTTCAGCTCACGGGTCAGCCGATCGAGCGACTCGACACGGTATCCCGAGGAGCGGTTGTCGTTTTCGAGCTTGCTGACCAGAGCCTTGCTCGCCGTCAGGGTGGAGTCCAGATACCTGATGTTGCCGTAGATCTCCTTGCCGATCTTCTCGGCACCGACCTCCTGCCGACCCTCGATGTCCGAAGACAGGCGCTCGACAACAGCCTCCTTCTGCCTGATCCGACCAAGGTTCTTCTGAACCTGCAGCAGAATCTCCATCATGGATTCGACATGCTGACGCTGCTCTTCCTTTTTCTGATCCTCCTGACGACACGCGCCAAGCCATGTGGTAAAAGTAACCACAAGGAGCAGGCTGAGGATGCGTCGCCACGGTTTCAGAGCCATTGTATCCATCTTTCGATTCCCTCTTTGGTGCCGTACCACCTGGTATGGGGGGTTGGCAAATGCTCGGTTTCGGATATAGTAACATTTTCGGCACCTTCAAGAAAACAGCTTTTTGCGGGAACGATGCCATCTCCGGCAAGTTCGCCCTCGTCGGTGACGCTCCGGTAAAACAGGTAACAGAGCTTCTCCGTGATGTTTCCTCCCAGGGAACCCATGTACTGGTCGCTCACCACGGAGACGACCGGGTACTTTCTGAAAAAATCAGGGCCAATATGGCTGAAGATAAAATCCGTCTTGATTTTAGCGAAACGTTCATGCGTATGAAATGGCGTTCCGAGGGTCACCAGCCTTCCGACCTTGTCGTCGACCCTGTAGCGATCCCCCTGAAACGACTGTTGCAGGAGGTAGATCATGGCGACCGTACCGCCGCCACTGTGAGCCACGATCGTAACCGGTTCTCCCGGAAAACGACGAGACATATCGTTCACCGCCCGGTCCAGCGCAGCCATGACCCGGTTGGTCGAGCGCTCCGGAGAGGGCGGTATACCAATCCAGTCAACCAGATTGACGGGCGCGATGGCGATCTTCTCCTTTGGCACCCACTCCGCAAGCGCATCCCGCATGACATCGTACAGCGAGTCCCAGAAAAGCACCCCTGGAACGATAACGACCGGGTTCTGTCTGACGGAGTTCATAATCCAGCAACGTTTGTGTTATTGCCCCATGCTGTACTCATAACCTACAAAAGAACAGCGGGGCCTCTCCCATTTCCGAATATCAGCTGTCAGCACCACGACCTGAGCAGTTCTGCCAGCAGACGCACGCCAAATCCGGTGCCGCCGGAGATCGGTCCGCCACCCTTGGCCGCAAACGCCGGTCCTGCAATATCAAGGTGAACCCAGTGCTTGTGACCTTCGACAAAATTCTCGAGAAATTTTGCAGCCGTGATCGTACCCGCTCCCTTGCTGCCGGTGTTGCTGACGTCGGCGACATCCGATTTGATCTGCTCGGCATATTCATCCCAGAGAGGCAGACGCCAGACCTTCTCTCCGGAGGCCTCACCAGCCAGGTACAACTCCTCGGCCAGGTCATCGTCATTGCTGAACATTCCAGCCACTTTCATACCGAGTGCCACAATGCAGGCGCCGGTCAGCGTGGCAAGATCGATGATCACGTCCGGGTCATACTCCCGCCTGGCATAGGTCAGCGCATCGGCGAGAATGAGACGCCCCTCCGCGTCGGTATTGCCGACCTCGACCGTGATCCCCGACATGGTGGTGATGATGTCACCCGGCTTCTGCGCAGAGCCGCTCGGCATGTTGTCGGTCGCAGGAACAAGACCGATGAGCCTTATGGGAAGCTTCAGTTTTGATATCGCTTCGAGAATGGCGATAACGACCGAAGCTCCGGCCATGTCGCTCTTCATCTCGTCCATTCCGGCAGATGGCTTGATCGAAATGCCGCCCGAATCGAAAGTAACGCCTTTGCCCACCAGGGCGACCGTCTTTTTGACTTTGCCTTCGGGACGGTAATCCATGATGGTGAAGGTCGGAGGGTCCTGGCTGCCCTTGTTGACGGCCAGCAGGCCACCCATGGCAAGTTCGGTGATCTTCTCCCTGTTGAAAACCGTAACATCGAAACCACCGCGTTTGCCGGCTTCCCTTGCCGCATCGGCGAGCTCTTCAGCTGAAAGATAGTTACCCGGAAGGTTGACCAGATCCCTCGACAGATTCTGGCAGGTACCAATGATCAGTCCGGCGTTGGCACCCTTTTCCACTTCGTTCGCATGGTCGCCACAACCGGCAAGCACCAGCTCGACGACAGATTTTGGCAGGTCGGCCTCTTTTTTCTTCTCTTTGTCAAGTTTGCCGCTCTTCAGGCGATCGAACCGGTATGAGCCGGAAACGACACCTTCGACGATCACTCCTGCAAGATATTCCGGCGAGCGTTTCACGTGCTTAGCCCAGTCGCCGACACCGGAACAGTCGACCACGACGACTCCACAATGCAGATCACCGGCCTTTTTCGAAAGTGTTTCGAAAGCCTTGCGGTAATCGCCGTTTGATTTTCCCTCGCCAAGTCCGAGCAAAGCGACTCTCGACCCGCCTTTTCCGGATGCTTTCCGGTAGAGGAGACAGAGATCACCTGCGTTACCCTTGAAATCGGTGAGAGCGCTCTCATCCAGTCCAAGCCCCTTAAGAGCCTCGACCCCTTCTTTCCTGATATCTCTGGTACCTAAAGGCAAAACCAGAAGATCCGCCTTGACCGGTGCAGCCGGTTTGGCACTGATGGTGAGTTTGAGTCCGGAAGTCGCTGAAGTTCCTGTGGTTTTCGTCATGGTCGATGATGAAACTTGATAGGTTCTGAAATAGTACGACGTCCGAATGGGGATGTCGCCAGCAGATCGGCAGCCGGTATTGACCCCGCTGACCGACACAATCAGATAAAAGTACCAATTTAATCGTCATTTTGTTACCCCACCATAACAAAGGGGGTTTCGGAAAAAGAAAAAACAGCTCTTCCGGTACGCAAACCGTCATCACGGTGCCACTCGAAAGAACCGCCTGAAACCTCTACCAGGGAAGGCTGCCGGACGAGGAGTCGTGATCCCTGAAACGCTGTAATACCCTGTCGTTACGGTCGTTCGCATAACAGTAGGCACAGAGATGGGGGCAGGTGCCATACCCGCCGATATCGACACTCACGGTGCAACCGCAAGCGGAACGCTGACCGGGGTCCTTCAGGGTATCCCAGGAGGGCATATTGCCGAACAGATCCGGGGTCACTCCCGGCAGAGCAGCAAGCAGTGGCGACTTTTTACCAGTAGATGACAGCAGCTCGCCATCGATGCATCGATTTCGGGCAATGCCTACAAAGCGGGACTCTTCAGCGCAGGAGGCAAGGCTGAAGCCCCAGAGCTCATTCAGCGACAGCAACCGACTGACAAACTGCGCCATCTCCGCCTCCGTAAACTCGCGCATACCGGGATGAGCGACTGCGAGGCGAGCATGAACCCTCCGGTACCTTTCGATGTCCACGAAGCTGAAAACCAGCTTGCGGGTATATCCCCTGAGCTTCCCTGCCATGTTTGCCATACGTTCGAGAAGACGCTCGACGGTCAGTTCCCGGGAGAGCATGAGCGGATCGAAACGCCAGATGACCCTGTCCGGACCGATCCGATCCGCAAGCCTCATGAAGGTATCGATACGCGTCCCGAGATCCGGAACACCGGGCTCCAGACCTTCAGGGCCGTAATCGTTCAGGGTGTACTGAACAACCCATTCAAGACCTCTGCGTTCAATCTCAGCGGAACAGCGAAGCAATGACTCGGGATTCTTGCTCCAGAAGACGATCGCCTTTACGTTTTCAAAGGATACATAGCGCAGTCGCTGACGGTTGTACCTCTCTGGTCTGGAGCAGTAACCCGCTTTCAAGCGGTCTATGAACCAGGGCATATAAAACGCAGGAATATCGGTGGCACGGCTTGCCGAGATGATGACCGGTGCGATCGCCTCGACGAATGTTCCCTCCCGGGTTGCGATCGTCGTTTTATCCCAGCCGCGAAATTGCATGAAGGAGTAGTGATGAGTGATGAGTGCTGAATGCTGAGTGATGAGTGCTGAGTGCTGAGTGACGAGTGACGAGTGACGAGTGACGAGTGCTGAGTTATGAGTGCTGAGTGACGAGTGACGAGTGATGAGTGATGAGTGACGAGTGACGAGTGCTGAATGCTGAATGCTGAGTGACGAGTGACGAGTGATGAGTGCTGAATGCTGAATGCTGAATGCTGAATGCTGAATGATGAGTGCTGAGTGACGAGTGACGAGTGACGAGTGCTGAGTGATGAGTGCTGAATGCTGAATGCTGAATGCTGAATGCTGA
>JAAXWP010000040.1 GCA_013334925.1 Chlorobiaceae bacterium | reverse complement strand
CCGTCACCATGAAGGTTCCGGATGTGATCATCCTCGACTACTTCACCAATATCAATCTCGGTCTTGCCGGCCAGACTGACAGTTACGACCACTCCTCCTATGAGCAGTCTGACCTCAATGGTGGTGATCAGACGATCGACGGCACCGGCGAACTGACCACCGACACGCTCACCGACGCAAAGCTTGCAGCCCTGAAGGGATCCGATGTCAACCTGACGCTCAAAAACGCCTGGGCAGTGCGCGGCTTCTCCAGCACGGGCAAGGCAACGGTGAGCATCGACGGAGACAGCGCCCTGAAGAAGGCTTCGAGCAGCTCGACGATCGGCGTTTCGAAACTGCAGGTTCAGGTGAGCGGTGGCACGGCCAGCAAATCGATCACGACCGATCTGAAGGGTATCCAGAAGGGCAACGCTACCCTGGGGGACGTGGTGATGGGACTGAACTTCACGAACACCTCGGTATCGGGCGACTATACCGGTACCATCACGATCACTGCTGTAACGATGTAGTACCTGGTGATGCGGTTTGAGTAAATACGTATGCGACCCGTCATCGGAAACCCCGGCTAACACCCGGGGTTTTTTATTGTTCTGGAGCTGTTAAAAGATTTTACGCTGCTTACGCCATTCATCAATTGACGTTGCAGTGGCGTTCTGCGACAGGAATGATAGCAGTTGGATATATATATCATGGCAATTGCATTTATCTCATTATATAAATGCAATTTAATTTTAACGGAGAGCGTGGTGAATTTAGAAAAATACTTTTGATCTTTTCAAGTACTCTGTATATTTGGCGTAGTAGTAGCCCGAGCAGTACCCCAAACTGAACCCTCATCTCGGGGAGAGAAAAGCCTTTTTATGGTGGTCTTCCTGTTGCATATCCCATGTTGTGACGCGGGTTCAGAATACCTTTGCATTCTAAACCTATTGGATTCTGATAACAACAAGGCCATTTGATGTTCCCCATGAGTGATTTTCATAAGTTAGCCCAGCGAGCAATCGCAGAGTACCGATATCAGCACAACCTGGTTGATGTTGAAGTCGAGGGAGAACCGGCAAAAGGTCTCCGCTACAAATTCAAAGATGAAGCATCAGCTTCGAGGTTCATGTTCATTCGAGGTCTGCTGCGTCACAACAGCTCAGGGAGTGGTGAACTGAGTCTGGAAGGCCAGGACGTAATCGAACTCTGGGGATGCTGAGTCGGTCGCTACCCAAACGGACTTGTTCTGGAATGTCTGCAGGTTTTGAATGGCGAGGTTATTGGCCCATCCATAGTGCATGAGATCGTTCACATCTTCGCCTATTCTCATTCTCATCTATACCTGGAATTGACGTTGAAAGCGGTTTCGTCTGTATTTGTTACGGCGACTGTTCCGAACGTTGCCGCTTCTGGCAGTACACGCTTTCTGCATTGCACAGATCCCCGTATATTTATGGTAATGGCATGATGCTGTTTGCCTTGCACATACCACATTTCCTGTTGCCTTTGATCAAACCGTACCCGTATTGGGCCGGTATCTTCCTGGTTATACCACTCAACAACAGAACATCCGGAGATCATGAGGTCAATGAAGCTGAAAAGAACATGGGCGGTGTTCACAACACTGATCGTTTTCCTGGCAATGAGTGCCAACGCCTTTGCGCTCGGTAACGGCGACAAGGCACCGGATTTTTCGTTGCCGGGCAAACAGGGGATGGTGAAGCTCTCCGACAAGGCCGGCTCGGTGATCTACCTCGATTTCTGGGCCTCCTGGTGCGGACCGTGCCGACAGTCCTTTCCGTGGATGAACCAGATGCAGGCAAAGTATAAAACAAAAGGGCTGCAGGTCGTCACGGTCAACCTCGATGCCAGGACAGACGATGCCATGAAGTTTCTGGCACAGGTGCCGGCTGATTTCACCGTGGCTTTCGACTCAAAAGGCCAGACTCCGAAAGTTTATGGGGTCAAGGGTATGCCGACCAGTTTTCTGATCAGCAGGAACGGCAAAATTCTGATGCAGCATACCGGTTTCAGGCCTGACGACCGGCAGGAACTGGAAAAACAGATTCAGGCCGCACTCGAGGGGAAATAGGTAGGGGACGCTCTCAACAAACTCGACAAACAGGAAGGAAGTCTGTTCATCTGATTGCACCGGATGAGATGGTTTTTCAGAAATGTGATTCAAAGCGAAGAGCCCCGGGGTTGCCGGGGCTCTTCGCTTTGAATGCATGTGACGGTAACTTATTCCGGCTTGAGATGCGGGAAGAAGATGACGTCGCGGATGGAGTCTTCGCCGGTCAGCAGCATGACCATGCGGTCGATGCCGATGCCGAGGCCTGCGCAGGGCGGCATGCCGTATTCGAGCGCACGGAGGAAGTCCTCGTCGACCACCATGGCTTCGTCGTCACCGCGTGCGCGGAGTCGGGCCTGATCTTCGAGGCGCTCGCGCTGGATGACCGGGTCGTTGAGCTCGGAGAAGGAGTTGCAGACCTCTTTGCCACCGACGATGAGCTCGAAGCGCTCGACGAGACCTGGCTCTGAGCGGTGCTTCTTGGCGAGCGGCGACATCTCCTCGGGGTAGTCGGTGATGAAGGTCGGCTGGATGAGCTTCGGTTCGACAAATTCGCCGAAGATCTCGTCGATGATCTTGCCGCTGCTGATCTTGGGATCGAGTTCGAGGCCGAGGTCCTTGGCGATGTCGCGGAGCTGGACTTCGGATTTGCCCCTGATCTCCATGCCGGTGAACTCTTTGATGGAGTCGGCGATGGTCAGGCGGCGGAACGGCGGTTTGAGATTGATCTCATTGCCGAGGAAGGTCGTGGTCTCCTTGCCGTTGACTTCGACGCAGGCTTTGTGCAGCAGGTCTTCGACAAGTTCCATCATCCAGACATAATCCTTGTAGGCGACGTAGAGCTCGACCTGGGTGAACTCGGGGTTGTGGAAACGGTCGATCCCTTCGTTGCGGAAGTCTTTCGCGAACTCGAACACGCCATCGAAGCCGCCGACGATGAGGCGCTTCAGGTAGAGCTCGTTGGCGATGCGCAGGTAGAGCTCCATGTCGAGGGCGTTGTGGTGCGTCGTGAAGGGACGTGCAGCAGCGCCGCCGTAGATCGGCTGCAGGATCGGGGTTTCGACCTCGAGCCAGCCGTTCGCGGAGAAGTAGTTGCGCATCAGGGCGACGATCCTGGTCCTCTTGATGAAGGTCTCGCGCACTTCGGGGTTGACGATCAGGTCGACGTAACGCTGGCGGTAGCGCAGCTCGCGGTCGCTGAAGGCGTCGTAGACCACTTTCTGGCCGTCGACCTCTTTCTCCTTGGCGATCGGGATCGGACGGAGAGACTTGGAGAGCAGTTCGAATTTCTGGGCATGAACCGAGACTTCTCCGGTCTTGGTTCTGAAGGTGAATCCGCTGACGCCGACGATGTCGCCGATGTCGAGCAGCTTGAAGGTGTTGTAGGATGCTTCGCCCACGTCGTCCCGCTTCAGGTAGATCTGGATGCGGCCGGTGGCGTCCTGGATATGCAGGAACGATGCCTTGCCCATCTTGCGGATGGTCATGATACGGCCGGCGACGGAGACGTTTTCGGGCTGTTCGTCCTGGAACGAGTCGATGATCGATTTCGCGTTGGTGGTGACGTCGAATGAATAGGGATAGGGGTTGATGCCCGCTTCCGAGAGGTGGATACGCTCTTCGAAGCGACGCTTCATCTGGTCGTTCAGGGATACTGCCGGGGAGCTGTCCTGTGGTTGGTTTTTCTGTTCGTGTTCTTTGGTCATGTGCTGGTCTTCAGGGTAAATAAAAAGTCAGTTCGAAATGGCGTTCTTCAGCCAGATCGACGGCAGGGTGCTGATTTTCTGGTAGAAGGTGCGGTACGCCCGGCGGTTGAATACGTCGTATCCGTTCTCTTCGATTGCTTTCAGGATGTCTCCGTAATTGCGGCTGCTGATGATGACGGCCAGGCGGCTCTCTTTTTCGAGCATGGGGATGCCCTTGTCCGATGATGCGTAATAGTTACGGGCTCGCTCGATCTGGAATTTCATGAGGTCGACGAAGTTGCCGTTCATGGTTTTCGACATGAACTCGTCCCGGCTGTAGTTGAAGCGGCGCAAGTCTTCGAGCGGCACATAGATGCGGCCACGGTCGATGTCTTCGCCGATGTCACGCAGGATGTTGGTGAGCTGCATGGCAATGCCGAGGTCGATGGCGTGCTGCAGGGCCTTTTTATCGCTGTAACCGAAGATCTCCGCGCTCATGAGTCCGACGACCGAGGCCACCTTGTAACAGTAGACGTAGAGTTCGTCGAAGGTTTCGAATGGGGTGAACTCGATGTCCATGGCGACGCCGTCGATGAGGTCGAGCGGCAGTTCGATCGGGATGGTGTAGGAGCGCAGGGTGTCCTGCCATGCCATGAGGATCGGATCGTTGCGGTGCTTGCCGTCGTAGCACTCCCGGAGCCGCAGCTTCCACTCGTCGATCGAACGGTTGAGTTCTTCGCGGGTGAGCTGGCCGTTGGTCAGCTTGTCCTCGGCGAGGTCGACCAGGTCGTCGACGGTTCGCAGGAGGGCGTACATGGCGAAAATGGGGTTCTGCTGCTTTTTCGGCAGGAAGAGGGTCGCCAGGTAAAAGGTTTTTGCATGATGCTTCGCGATCTGTCGGCAATAATCGTAAGCGTTCGTGAGCGACAGCGTGTTGCCGGTATCCTGGAAAACCGTTTGTCCGTTATAGCTGTAGTTCATGAATTCTCGACTCGTAAGGGCTTTTCAGATCAATTACCCGGCTCGGGCCGGAGGAAACCATCCGGATCGGTCATCCGTATGCAGGAAAGCCAAAAAAATGTAACTTTCAGGGGCCGGAATACGTTATCAGGAACGTGACGGCAAGATAAAATAAAGCCTAAAATATACCAAGAGCAAGCGCGGCGCGCCGTCGACGGTTCAACCGGGCCATACCTGCATTAAATTTTTTTTCTGCACCCATTTGACGACATCCTCATTAGCACCCGGGCGGGAGAAAGCCATACTTGTCGGCCTCTCCTCCCAGCCAGACATCCCCAGAACCCTTGTCGAAGAGTATCTTGCCGAACTGGCATTCCTGACCGATACGGCCGGAGCCGATGTGGTCCGCTCCATCGTTCAGGAAAAGAAGCTGCCCGACCCGGCGACCTGCATCGGCAGGGGCAAGGCCGAAGAGCTTGCCGACCTCGTTAAGGATGAGGCGGTCGACATCGTTATTTTCGATGACGACCTCTCACCCGTGCAGGCCAGGAACCTCGAGCGTATCCTGGGTTGCAAGGTGATCGACCGGACCGGTCTCATCCTGCAGATTTTCGCCATCAGGGCCAAATCTTCGCAGGCCAAGATGCAGGTGGAGCTGGCTCAGCTCGAATACCTGCTGCCGCGCCTGACCGGAGCATGGACTCACCTTGAAAAGCAGAAGGGCGGCATCGGTACCAAAGGTCCTGGTGAAACCCAGATCGAGACCGACCGGCGTCTGGTCCGCAACCGCATCTCATCCCTGAAAAAGAAGCTGAAAGCGGTGTCGCTCCAGCACGACACCCAGACCCGGAGCCGTGCGAGTGTGCCGAGGGTGGCGCTGGTCGGGTATACCAATGCAGGCAAATCCACGCTCATGAACGCCCTCTGCCCGGAGGCCGGCGCCCATGCCGAGAACCGGCTGTTCGCGACGCTCGACACCAAGACCCGGCGTCTCGAGCTGAAGATCAACAAGCTGGTGCTTCTGTCCGATACGGTCGGTTTCATCCGCAAGCTGCCGCACACGCTGGTGGAGAGCTTCAAATCGACTCTCGACGAGGTGCTGCAGGCCGATTTCCTCCTGCATGTCATCGATGTCAGCCACCCGTCGTTCGAAGAGCAGATGCAGGTGGTCCGGCAGACGCTGACCGAGATTGGCGTGAAGCACGATCACATCATCGAGGTCTTCAACAAGATCGATGCGCTGGAAGACCCGTCCGTTCTGATGGAACTGCGGGGTCGATATCCGGACGCCGTGTTCATCTCCGCGTCGCGCGGCCTGAACCTCTCGGCCCTGAAGGAGTGCATATCGGACCATGTGGCGCGGGAGTACCGGGTCAGGAAGGTTCGCACCCACGTGTCAAACTACAAGCTGATCGGCTATCTGTACGACAACACCGAGGTGATCGAAAAGAAGCATGTCGATGAACAGGTGTTCCTGACGATCAGGGTCCATCGTAATAACCTCAAGCATATCGATGCCCTGCTGAAGGCGTCGGCAAAGTCGCGCCATGTCACTGCAGATAGCTAACACCACCCGACGCACAATAGACGGTAACCTTCTCGAGAAGGCCATCCGTACCGTGCTCCGGAACGAGGGGTGCAAAGTCGCCTCGATCGAAGCGGTCTATTGTGGCAACCGGATGATCAGAAAGATCAACCGCGAGTTCCTGCAGCACGACTACGCGACCGATACCATCACCTTCCGTTACAACGAGGGCGACGAGGTCGAAGGGGAGTTCTATATCTCACTCGACGTCATCGGGGAGAATGCTCGTCGATTTGGAGCGACTTTCGAGGATGAGCTGCTCCGGGTGACGATCCATTCAGCGCTGCACCTGGTCGGATACGACGACGGCAGCGTCGAAGATCGGGCAGCGATGACCGTTCTCGAGGACCGCTATATCGCATTGATGAAAAAAAGGTGATTATCGTCTGATTTATCGTCTTCTGCCATGGTTCCGATGAGTGGGGCCGAGGGAATTATCATGCCGTTTTTTATAAATTACGCTTATTCTGCATTCGCAGAGTCGGTTCCCTTCTTCAACGATCAATCATCCCGGACATGGATCTTATCATCAATGACAAGCCGTGTGCTATCTCCGTCGGAAAGACTCTCGGCAAAGCCGCCAGGCTCAACCACAGTCATGTCGGTTATGTCTGTGGCGGGCATGGTGTCTGCCAGGCCTGCTATGTGACCGTTCAGGAGGGGGCTGACTGCCTTGCTCCGCTCACCGATATTGAAAAAGCGTTTCTCTCACCCCGTCAGATCTCCGCGGGTGGCCGTCTGGCCTGCCAGGCGACGATCACCAGAGAGGGGCGGGTTAAAGTACTGTCGCGCCCCGAAGAGGTCCGGCGTCTGCTTTTCAGCAATCCGTTCGCCCTTGTCGGTTTTGCTGCCGAGATGGGCAAGGATACCGCACAGCAGATCGTTCCTGGCATACAGAATCTTGTCGGTCGGATCACCAGGGGAGAGATGGGCGGTCCTGAAGCCCTCGGTGATATCATGGAGTCGATCAGTGGTGCAGTCGGGCTGGCTGTTGAAACGCTACCACAGATGATCCCGTTCCGGGAGCAGTTCATGGGACTCCTCAGCAATCTCCCACTGAAGCTTCCGATCCAGTTGCCTTTCCAGCTGCCGTTCTCCCTTCCGTTCGGAGCTTCGCCGGAGGATTCGGCTTCTCTTGAAAGAGTCACAATCACGGTCGCGGCACCCAGGACCTGACCGGTTTCACATTCGGAGGTCCAGCGAATGTCGTTGGATCTCCGAATCTTGTCATGCAAGCCCCGATTGTCTCTTGTCGCTTATTTTATAAATTGTTATGAGGCTGACTCGATGCTGTCGGCTCAATAAACCATAGAGGGGGGGAGAGTCCATGACTGAGCGGGCCAACATCGAAGAGCAGAAGGTTGTCGTCACCGATCTTAAGATGCCGTTCGGGTCGATGGTGGTTTTCCTGATCAAGCTGGCGCTCGCCAGCATACCGGCGCTCCTGATCGTGTGGTTTGTCATGATGGTGCTGATGATGCTGTTCATGACCCTGTTCGGAGGTATGCCGGGATTCCTCGATCTTTTCAGGCCAGGCTCCTCTTTCTGAATCTGATTTACCTGTTGTTTTCTTAAGTATGAACTCAACTTCATCCCTTGGTCTGAGCACCCGGTGTGACTGTGTGATGCAGTCTGAAATCCGGGCTATGTCTGTGGCGTGCGCCCGGGTAGGCGGTATAAACCTTTCGCAGGGCGTCTGCGATACGCCGGTACCTGCTCCGGTTGTCCAGGGTGCTATCGACGCGATGCTCAGCGGCAGGAATACCTATACCGCGCATGTCGGCACCAGGAAACTCCGTGAGGCGATCGCTTCCAAGCAGCTTCGGTTCACCGGCATGGAGATCGATCCGGATAGTGAGATTGTCGTGAGTGCCGGTGCTACGGGAGCGATGTACTGCACCTTCATGGCGCTGCTCAATCCCGGCGACGAGGTGATCCTTTTCGAGCCCTTCTACGGCTACCATGTTTCGACGTTGCGTGCCGTTGGCGGGGTACCGGTTTTTGTACCGCTCCATGCGCCCGATTGGTCATTCACCCTGGAGCAGCTCGAGGCCGCCGTAAGTCCGAAAACCAGGGCGATCCTGGTTAACACGCCCTCCAATCCTTCAGGAAAGGTGTTTTCGCATGACGAGCTGCATCAGCTTGCGGCATTCGCTGAAGCTCATGATCTGTTCGTGTTCACGGACGAAATGTACGAGCATTTTCTTTACGATGGTGCGACACACTGCTCTATTGCCAACCTGCCCGGAATGCGGAAGCGTACTGTGACGATCTCCGGTCTGTCCAAGACCTTCAGCGTCACCGGGTGGCGTATCGGTTACGCCCTGTGCGACCGGAAATGGGCTGCAGCAATAGGAAATTTCAACGATCTGGTCTACGTCTGCGCACCAGCGCCGTTACAGATGGGGGTGGCCGCCGGGCTGCTCTCGCTTGGAGATGATTACTATCTTGGCCTTGCCAGAGAGTACGGCGCTCGTCGCGATCTGTTCTGCAGCGCGCTCGAAAAAGCTGGCCTCAAACCATACATTCCCCAGGGGGCATACTACGTGCTTGCCGACGTAACCTCTGTTCCGGGGTCCACGTCGCGGGAAAAAGCGATGCATATCCTGCAGCAGACCGGCGTCGCCTCAGTGCCCGGCAGCGCATTTTATCATGACAGCGGAGGGGACAATCTGGTCCGTTTCTGTTTCGCCAAGGATGACGATGTCCTGGTGCGGGCCTGTGGCCTGCTTGAGACGCTTTGAGTTCAGTCAACAGCAGTAACAATCAATTCAAATGGGTAAGGAGCGCAGTGCGATGACGATCGGCAGGGAAGCAGTCAGGAAGATGCACGTCTTTTCAAGATTCATTGCGGTCATGCTGCTCATGTCGCTTGCCGGATGTATCGAAATGCATACAACCGTCGAGGTGCATAAGGATGGTAGTGGTACGATCGAGCAGAAAGTCCTCTATACCGGTATGCTGCGCAGCATGATGGATGGGGCGATGCAGAGCGGGAAAAAAGAGTCCCTGCTTCCCGACCGCAAACGCCTGGACAGTATGGCTTCCGACTTTGGGCCAGAGGTGAGGCTGAAACGGGTGTCTATGATCAACAAGGGAAACGAGCTCGGTTATCAGGTTATGTTCACCTATCCCGACGTCGAAAAGATTCGTATCGGAAACTCGTTGCAGGAGAACAATTTTACGGGTACCGGCAGCACCGGGGCCGTGCCTGACAGTGTTGCGAAAAAGAAACAGGAGGTCTGGTTTACGTTCGGTATGAAAAGGGGCCCTCAACCGGAGCTCACCGTTCTCAAACAGACTGAACTGATGCATTCACCCTCCAGCAGCACGGATTCGAAAAAGATGAACGAAAAGGAGCGACGCGAGTCCATGGCCATGGCTAAGCCCTTTCTGAAGGATATGAAAATGGTTGTCGATCTCGTTGTCGATGGCCAGGTGACCAGCAGTGATGCGAGCCATCGGACTGGCAACCGGTTTACCCTGTTTTCAGTGGAGTTCGACAAGCTTCTGGAGCAGCCCGACATTTTCTCAAAAAAATATGAGGGGTTGTCGGACATCGAACTGCTGAAGAAAATCGGACCTGACAGCGGGTTGACGCTTGAAACCAAAAAACGCGTCGCGATCGGTTTCAACTGATGCAACGTGCTCATTTTCGCTGAAGTAGTTGCTTTTTGCAAGAAACCTCTCGTCTTTTGTCGGTGTTATATAGACATGTTGGTGTTGACGGTGCTGTGTCTGCCACGATCGACAAAATCGGGCGTCAGCGTTGAAACTGACCACACAAACGGGGGGAGGCTGATCATGAACACTGAGGATACAGTTCAGGTGCAATGTCCATATTGCGCCCAGAGTTTCGAGGTGCTCGTCGATTGTTCCATCGAGCATCAGGAGTACGCAGAGGAGTGCGAAGTTTGCAACCGGCCTGTCGAACTGATCATCGACGTGTCGCCGGAAGGAGAGGTTACGGTTACCACTCGTGGAGAAGATGTCTAGCTGCAGTTCTTTTGGACATGTTCGTCTCTTTTACCATTCCTGAATGATTGAGAGGGTGATGGATACTCAACAAGGTGAAGTCCCACAGCTCCGCCGGGAACTCGAAGCAGCGCAGAAAAGGATTTCTGAACTCGAGCAGGAGTTGAAACGGGAGCGGGGGACACTGAAAGCTGTCTTTGATCTGACTCCCGATTTTTTTGTGATGAAAGACCGCAATTCCACCTATCGGGCGGTCAATCCGGCGTTCTGCAAATTTCTCGGTAAAAGCGAAGAGGAGATCGTTGGCAAGGGAGACTTCGAGCTTTTTCCTCCTGAAGATGCTGTCTTGTATGTACAGGGGGATGCTCGGGTCATGGAGACCGGAAAGGTCGAGACTGAAGACTGGTCCGTCGCTGGAAGTGCCGGACGAGTATGGCTCCAGGTCATAAAGTCGCCAGTACTCGACGAAAGCGGAAGTGTATCGGGAGTGCTCTGTTCGGTCAGAGATATCAGCCGCAGGAAAAAAGCCGAGCTCGAGCTTGAACAGTTTTTCGTCCTTATTCCCGACATGGCCTGTATTGTGTCGACAGGCGGCTTTTTCGTCAAGGTCAACAAAGCCTGGGAAAAGAGCCTTGGCTATACCCCTCAGGAGTTGATAACCATTCCATTTCTTGATCTTATCCACCCGGATGACAAAGTCGCCACCAGTCGCACCATGGAACGGCAGCTGGCGGGTGGGGAAGTTCGAAACTTTCTCAATCGCTATCGGGCCAAGGATGGATCGTATCGCTGGTTCGAGTGGAATTCGGCGAAATTGAACGGTGACGCCATCTGTGCGATTGCCAGGGATGTCACCACACGAATCGAACAGGAACAGGAAACACGTCTATGGGCGGATGCATTCCGCTACTGTGCACACGGAATTGCCATCGGGTTGCCTCTAACCAATACCATTCTGACCTGTAACGAAGCGTTTGCCCGAATGCAGGCGATGAAGGTCTCGGAGATCGAGGGCCTGCCCATTCTGAGCATGTATGTTTCCGAGGACCGTAACCAGGTCGTTGAACGGATCCACGAGTGCGATCAGAAAGGGTTCGTGCGCTATGAGGCGAGAATGGTTCGCAAGAATGGCTCTACCTATCCGGTCCAGATGGATGTGGTAAGCGTGTCCGATCCTGACGGTCATCTGCTGTACCGTATTGCAACCATGCAGGATATTTCAGAGCGACAGCGAACCCAGAAGGAGCTTTTCGAAAGCGAAGAGCGGTTTCGATCGGTCGTCGAATCAGCGCCGGAGGGGATCTTCATCCAGACAAAAGGGTGTTTTTCCTACCTTAACCATATGGCATTGGTAATGTTTGGCGCTTCGTCGATCGAAGAGATGGCTGGTCGAACAGTGCTGACCTCGATACATCCCGACTTCAGGGCGATAGTTGCCGAACGGATAAGGTTGCTGAATGAAGACCGGCTGAGTGTGCCTGCGCTTGAAGAGAAAATGCTGCGACTCGACGGAACGACCTTTGAAGCAGAACTCTCTGCAGTGCCATTCATCTATTCCGGGCAGTCAGGCGCTCTGGTGTTCATGCGAGACATCACCGACCGGAAAAAAGCCGAGGCTGACAAAGGTGCCCTTGAGCGCCAGTTATTCCGTTCTCAGAAGATGGAGTCGATCGGCAGGCTTGCCGGAGGCGTTGCGCACGATCTGAACAACCTGCTGACTCCGATTCTCGGCTATTCCGAAATGCTTTTCAAGGCGTTTCCGCCTGAAGACCGTCGCAGTCAGTATCTCACGGTCATGCATGAGGCGGCACTGAAAGCAAGGGACCTGATCAGGCAACTGCTGGCTTTCAGCAGCACCCAGAAGCTGGAGTTTCGTGCTGTTGACCTGAATTCGGTTGTCAAAGGATTCGAGCATCTCTTGCGAAGGACGTTGCGAGCCAATGTCGAAATCCGCTACACCCTTCATGAAGAGAGTCTGCCTATGCTTGGGGATTCCGGGCAACTGGAACAGATCATTCTGAATCTCGCCATCAATGCTGCCGATTCGATGCCGTCGGGAGGGCTTCTTTCCATGGTGACCCGCCAGGAGCGCATTGAGGCTGAAGAAGCGGAAACCGGTACCGAAGGTATCCCGCAGGGACGCTATGCCGTGCTCGAGGTGCGGGATACTGGCAGTGGCATGGACAGTGACACGCTTGCCCATGTCTTTGAGCCGTTTTTTACGACCAAGGCGAAAGGAAAGGGGACCGGACTCGGGTTATCGACTGTGTACGGGATCGTCCGGCAGCATGGCGGTTTCATCCGTGTTTCGAGTGCTCCAGGGAAAGGTTCGAGTTTCAGGATTCTGTTTCCCCTGCTCGAAGGTTCGGTAACGGCCGAGTCTTCTGTCGAGGAACACAAACTTGAAAACGGCAAACATGCAGGGATCATCCTGGTCGTCGAAGACGATGAAATCGTGAGAAAATTTGTCGTTCAGACCCTGGCACAGCAAGGCTATCAGGTTCACGATGCTGCTGGTGGCGAAGAGGCGATCGAGCTGCTTTCAAAAGCGGATTTTACTCCGGATCTGCTGCTGACCGATCTGGTGATGCGGGGTATCAATGGCAAGGAGCTTTTCGATCGACTGAAAACGATGCTTCCAACGCTCAGGGTTGTCTATATGTCAGGCTATACGAAGAACATCATCTCGAACCATGGGGTGCTCAGCGAAGGCACTGAGTTTCTTCAGAAGCCGTTTACCCTGAATGCGCTGGTTGAGCGGGTGAAGATGGTCATGCAGAAATCTTGAGGCGGGAGTGGCTGAAGATAAAAAAAATGCCGAAACCGAAGTTGTAAGCCGAATTCTGTGAATCACCATCATGTGGTGAAACTGCAGCCATTTATCTGATGCGGCCTACCCGAAAACTCCCATCAGGGAATCCCTGATGGATTGAGCGGGCAGCTCTTCTTCCCCGAGGGGAAAAGTTTCCATATTTGGCCTTGCTTCGGGGAGGTTTTCATAGCGTATCCCATCACTGGAACACCTGGTGGTCTCTTACACCGCCTTTTCACCCTTACCGCGGTTGCCCACGGCGGTTCGCTTTCTGTTGCACTCTCTGTGACAGACGGCTTGCACCGCTGCCCCCGGGCTTGAACCAGAGGTTCTCGACCGGCACCCTGCCCTGTGAAGTTCGGACTTTCCTCTGCATGGACGAATCCACACAGCGACTGCACACTTGCGGTTTCAGCAATGTTAGAAGAACATACGAAAAAAAACACCTGAACGGAGCTGGCCGTTCAGGTGTGCGATGTCATTCTCGGCTGGTATCAGTGCTTTTCTGCAGCAGCTTCATCGAACAGCCGCTCATGTACGACGATGCGGCCGCATGACTCGCAGACGTAGAAACCGCCCTGAACGATCAGGGTGTGCCGGTTGGTAGGCACCCTGGTGTTGCAGCCGGAACAGGCGTGACGGTCCAGTTTGACGACGGCGTTCTGCAGCGATCCGCTCTTCAGGTGGTCGTACTTGTCGAGCAGGCGCTTGGCCTCTTTCGCGACAACGCTGCGCTGGCTTTCGAGCGTCTCCCTGAGCTGGGTGACCTCTTCAGCCGTTTCGATAACGATGCTGTCGAGCTCCTCCTTTTTGAGCCTGACCTGTTCGGTGAGGTCATGGAGCTGCTGCTGGAGCACATCGTCAGGCATCATCTCCTCTGAGATTTCGTCGTAGCGGTTTTCGGCGATCAGGTCGCGACCTTTTTTCTGAAGCTCCTGAGCATGGTGTTCTGCCTGGGCGATGTCCTGAAGCCTGATTTCAGCCTGGGCGATCTCCTTTTCCTCATATTCGATCTGCTTCGAAAGCGCGTCGTATTCCTTGTTATTTCGGGCCAGAGTCTGCTTTTCCTTGAAGGTGCGGATCTTCTCCTTGCAGTCGTTGATGGTGCTGTTCAGGCGTTCGCGCAGTTTCAGGTGCTCTTCGGAGATTTTCTTCCTTGCCTCGATCTGGCGGGCCGTGAACGCAAGATCCTCTTCAAGTGCAGCGATCTCCTCCGGAAGCCCTTTCTGAAGGCTCATGATGCTCTCGATCAGATTGTCGATATGCTGGAGGCGAACGATGAGATTGATTTTTGTGTGATCCACTAATGCGTCTGTTTAGAATTTAAAAAAGGAGAAAAAAAAGCACCTCTATTGAAGGTGCTTACCCTGTATGCAAACTTTGCCGTCTAAACAAAAGATGGGGTTGTTTTGATCAAGTGCCTTGCTCGTGTGCATGTCACTTTAGCAACTTGTTGGTGCCCGAAAGGAGATTCGAACTCCTACACCTCTCGGCGCTCGTCCCTGAAACGAGTGCGTCTACCAGTTCCGCCATTCGGGCAATAGAGTCAAAAAGAGTGCTTAATGAGAAGATAAGTTCTTTTTGACTATTATGCTAATTACTTGATCTCTTTGTGCTCGGTGTGCCTTTTCAGGTTCGGATTGTATTTCTTGAGTACGAGACGATCAGTCGTGTTCTTCTTGTTCTTGGTCGTCGTGTACCTCGAAACCGGCACGCCTTCTTTCTTCGCCTCGGTGCACTCGAGCGTAATAACGATTCTGTTCTCTTTTCCCTTTGCCATCTGTAACCTTGCGTCAGTTGGTTGTTTAATGAGCAACGAATATACAACCTCGACCCTGATTATGCAAATCCGAACGCTAATTTTAACCGTTTTGTTGATTCGCTCAGTTCCCGTTCGTCCCCTGAGGCGGTTGCAGCCCATATTTAATGGTGGAGCCTTTTGTTAACCATGCCGAAAACCGCTATTATTCAGTTTTTCCACAAACACCATAATCAACGCGCGTAGTGCTGGATAGTCATTTTTTCTCTTATGCCGACGGAACCTTGTGTTGCGAGGGCCTCAGGCTCGATGGGGTAGCCGAACAGTTCGGGACCCCGCTTTACGTGATCAGCCGCCAGAGCCTGGTCAGTCAGTTCAAAGCCTTCGAGGCTGCGTTTGCCGCCCTGCCTCATTTTACCTGCTATTCCGTGAAGGCAAATTTCAACCTGTCGGTGATTCGAGCGCTGGCTGCCGAGGGATGCGGCTGTGACGTCAATTCTGGTGGTGAGCTTTACCGTGCACTGAAAGCCGGAGTGTCTCCGGACAGGATCATCATGGCCGGTGTCGGCAAAAGTGAGCAGGAGATCGAATACGCCCTGAATTCGGGTGTGCTGCTGCTCAAGGCTGAATCCGTTTCCGAACTCAGGGCCATCGACCGTGTGGCAGGTAGACTCGGCAAGGTTGCCAGCGTCGCGATCAGGATCAATCCCAACGTTACGGCAGAGACGCATCCGTACATCACGACCGGAGACAGCAAGGAGAAGTTCGGTATCGACGAAGCGGAGCTTGGCGAGGTGTTCGGGCTGTTCAGAAGCCTTCCGAGCCTTGCTCTTCAGGGACTCGACATGCATATCGGTTCCCAGATTTTCGATCCGGAATATTACGTTGCCGCGACACAGAAGCTGCTCGATGTGCTCGATTCCGCCCGTTCACTCGGCTTCGATATCAAGTGGTTCGATATTGGCGGTGGATTCCCGGTTACCTATGATCCGCAGAAACCGGCGACGCCAATCGAGCGTTTTGCCGAAAAGCTGGTTCCTATGCTCGAGGGGCAGGGCGTTACGATCATTTTCGAGCCGGGCAGGTTCATTGCCGCCAATTCGACAGTGCTTCTCACCAGGATTCTTTACAAAAAGAGGAACCATGTGGGGAAGGAGTTCTTCATTGTCGACGCCGGCATGACTGAGCTGATTCGCCCCGCGCTCTATCAGTCGCATCACGAGGTACTCTCGGTCACTCGTCGCGAAGAGAGCGTCGTTGCCGATGTGGTAGGACCGGTCTGCGAGTCGAGCGACTTCTTCGCACGCCAGCGCATGATCGACAATGCCAGTGAGGGTGAATTGCTCGCGGTGCTTTCATCCGGAGCCTATGCTGCGGTTATGGGCAGCAACTACAATGGCCGACTGAGGCCTGCCGAAGTGATGGTCGACGGTGGTGAGGCGAAGCTTGTTCGCCAGCGGGAGTCATACGAGCAGCTGGTGCAGAACGAGATCTGAAAAAGCCTTAGATAACCTGTTGCGCGGTCCGACAGCTGCGTTGGGTGGTGCTCGAAATCCTCACGTATCAGGTATACGCTCCGGTTTCTGTGCTCCATCCGCCTTGCTCTCGGGCCGCTCACGACGGTTATCGAAGGCTTTGTTCTTGCTTCGTTTTTCCTGCTTGTCCCTGCTGACCTTTCAGTCCCTTGCTTACTTCCTGATATTCTCGAAGATCTTCAGGGTGGCTTCGGCAAGGTTGAGGGTATAGAAGTGAACGCCCTTGACCCTGTTGTCGATCAGCTCCTGCACCTGGCTGGTCGCCCATTCGATGCCGATTTTGGCTACCTCCTGGTCGTCTGCAGCTTCGAGTACCCTGCGCAGCAGCTTGGCGGGAATGCGTGAACCAAGCGCGAGTTCCGACATGCGGATCATCCCTTTTTTTGTCGCGATGGGCATGATGCCGGGAATGATCGGTACGTTGATGCCGGCAATGGCGCAACGCTCGACATAATCGAAATAGTCCCTGTTGTCGAAGAAGAGCTGGGTGACGATGTAATCGGCACCGGCATCGACCTTCTCTTTCAGATATTCGAGCTCCTTCATGCGATTCGGGGTTTCCGGATGTCCCTCCGGGAATCCTGCAACGCCGATACCCATCTCCGGGAAGTTCTCCTTGATGAAGCGAACCAGGTCGATGGCATGCGGGAAGTCCTTGACCGCCTCTTCGATGGTCGGAATGTCAGCGGGCTTGTCACCACGAAGGGCAAGCACATTGTTGATGCCGTTTTCGCGGTAGAGACGGAGAATCGATTCGATTTCGGCGCGTTCCGAGCCAATGCAGGTGAGGTGGGATACCACCGTGATGCCGGTCTCTTTCTGGATTTTCGTCACCAGGTTGTGCGTGCGTTCCCGGGTCGAACCGCCAGCACCATACGTGACGCTGACATAGGATGGGTCGAGAGGTATGAGGTTCGAGATCGTTTCAAAGAGTCGATCCCAGTCCTCCTGTTTTTTCGGCGGAAAGAATTCGAGGCTGAAGACCGGCTCGTTCCGGGATTCGAGTATCTCTTTGACCAGCATCCGTTCAGTAGTTTTGGTTCGTTGACGAAAAAAAATGAATATAGTAAAGAAAGTGCTGCCTAATTTAAGCAAATAAACGAGACTAACCGCCACCTCCCCCAACATGCGGTATTTCCTCGCTACCTATCCTGCGGCGCGTCTGCTTTTTTGCGCCGTGGCAGGCATTCTGGCCGCTATGGCCTTGCCTGCAGTGCCAGTTGCCTGGCTTTCCGTGGCGCTGGTTTCGACAATTCTTGCGCTGATCTTTGCTCTGACCGGTCGGAGGAGGGCTCTGTCCCGGGCCATTCCATCGTATGCCGTGCTGTGCTATCTGCTGGCGGTAGGCAGTGCATTTGCCCTGCATGCATCCAGCAGATTTTTACTGGTACCTGAGCCGTCGCTCATCTCCTGGACAGGGCGCGATGTCATTCTCTCCGGCGTTGCCGAAGGGCGGCCTGACATTTCCGAGAGCGGGGTCGGATTCAGGCTGAGAGTTTCTGAGCTGTTTCATGATGGCAGAACGATGCATCTGGACGATCGCGCGAGCATTTTCATCAAAGTGCCTCCGGGGAACCGTTTCAGGCTTGAAGAAGGCGACTTCGTCAGGGTCAAGGGGCGTCCCGGCCTGATACCTCTTCCCGCCAACCGGGGTGAGTTCGATCAGCGGCTGCGGGCGCGATATCAGGGGGTCCATGTCCAGCTTTACTGCCCCGGTCCATGGTCTCTTCTGCGGGAACCGTCGAGAGGGGTAGCGTTTTACCATACGGTCGTCAATCCGGTACGTCACTACCTCGCCGGGAGTATCGATGCACGTTTTCCTCCGGGTAGGGAAGCGCAATTTGTCAAAGGGATGATTCTCGGCGAACAGGAGCTGCTCCCGGAAACCCTGAACGAGGCGTTCCGTCGTACCGGTACCGCTCATGTGATCGCCGTGTCGGGACTGCATGTCGCCCTTCTTGCATTGGCCGTCAACCTCGTTCTGCAACGTCTCAAGGTGACCCGGCCAGGAAAATGGATCGCCTTTGGTGTGTTCGTGCTGGTGCTTTCCGCCTACAGTTTTGTGACTGGCAACGCCCCTTCGATCAAACGCGCGGCCATCATGTCGGCGGTCATGATCGGAGGGGGCGTACTTGGTCGAAGGACCTTTGCCGTCAACTCGCTGGCGGTATCAGATCTCCTGATCCTGCTTTTTGACCCTTTTGATCTCTTCAATGCCGGTTTTCTCATGACCAATGGTGCGGTACTCGGCATACTGTTACTGCATGAGCCTCTTGCCGGGCTTGTTCCCGGGTCGGGCGGTCTGTTGCGCAGCGCTCTGTCCACCGTATGGAGTGCGTTCTGTGTCAGTCTTTCAGCAATGGCCGGGGTCAGTCCTGTCATTGCGTTCATGTTCGGCACCTTCTCATTGTCCGGTATGGTGGCAAACCTTCCGGTGGTCCTGTTCTCCAATCTGGCGATGTACTCGGCCATGCCGCTGTTCCTGTTCCATGGCACGGCAGGCTGGCTGGCATCCCTGTTCGGGATGAGCTCATGGCTGATGGGCAGGCTGACCATTTTCTGCACGCTGTTTTTCAGTGCGCTGCCGTTGTCGAGCATAGAGATTCGACCGGACCTGTTCGAGGTGACAACGTTCTATCTGGTGTTGGGTGTCGTGCTCTTTTTTCTGCTTCGTCACCGATGGGGTCGTGCGGCGGTTGCACTGCTTCTTGGAGTGAATATCATGTTCTGGCATGAACTGCTGCGGCCAGTGCCGCATCCGCCGGGGATCGTGACCGTCAATCTCGGTCGTCAGATGGCTGTGCTTTTTTCATCGGGCAGTGAAACTGTGCTTGTCGACGCGGGCAGGACAGTGAAAAGCTGGGACCGGATTACAATGCAGGCCGAAGCATGGGGTATTGCAGCGCCAACTGCGGCAGTCGCCTTCATGTCCCCGGATTCGGTGCTGAGGGCAATGCCGGTTCGGCATCGGATTGACACTTCAGGAAATTCCCTGGTCCTTCGTTCGATTGTCGTGACGAGGCTGGGGGAGCGGGTGATCAGGATTGACAGTCGTCGTCGCTCAGCACTTCTGGTATCGGGTATGGGGCGGCTGATGGAAACGAAATGCAGGAAAGCGGATGTCGCCATGATCTGGATATACCGGTTCACCGGCAAACAGTGGCGTGAGCTCGACAGCTGGATAGGTACGATGAAGCCGGTCGAGGTTCTGCTTGTACCAGGACCGTTTATGACGGCGGCCCAGCGGGCGCTACTCGCTCGTTATGCGGCATCCCGGAAGGGGGTTTCGGTACGTTCCAGGACAAGTCAGACGATCATTCCATGACGCCATCGTGAATGTCGTCTACCGGTTCTGGTTGCTGAACAGGCCGTTCGCTGCGAGATCGTCGATGATTTTTCCGATTTCAGGAGCGAGTCCGGAGGGATTGATTTTTCGGATCACTGCGGCTATGGTGGCGATCTTGCCTTCGATGGGCAGGAATTTATTGACCACAACCACGTTGTTCTCCTTCACCCGGCAGTCTCCGCCCACAAAGCTCCCTTTTTCATATCTGAGCCTGAAGCCCATGCCGGCAATGGCCTCTTCGAGAAGGTCGAGCTGTTTCTGTTTTTTCATGTGCTCAAGCCGTGCTGAACGGTTACCCGACAGGAAATTGCATCAGGTACTTGAGTACCGGTGCGACATGCAACGCCTGGATCATGCCGTTTTCGAGCGCGATGTTCCGGAGTTCGTCAAGCGGCACCGTATGGATCGTGATCTCTTCGGTATCATCGAGCTGCTGTTCTCCGGACGGGACCACCCCTTCAGCGAGAAAGGTATAGGTGATGTTGTTCTGGAGGGATGGATTGGCGCTCAGCTCCATCCATAGCTTCCAGTCCCCACCACTGTAGCCGGTCTCTTCGAGCAGCTCGCGTTTTGCAGCCTCAAGTACGGACTCTTCAGGTTTGTCATGCACTCCTGCCGGAAGTTCATAATAGACCTTTCCGATTCCATGCCGGTACTGCCTGATCAGGACGGCCCGCCTGTCTTCGGTGATGGCCAGGACATTGACCCATGGCGGATACTCCTGGACATAGTAATCTTCGATGATCTGTCCACTCGAAAGAAGTACCCGGTCCTGACGCATGGTCAGCCAGGGGCGCCGGTGCAGATAGATCGTATCGAGGACCTCCCATGCAGATGGATCGGTATGAATATGTCTTGTCATTCAGTTGCGCATTCTTGGATCGAGGGCGTCACGCACACCGTCACCGATCAGGTTGAAACAGACCACCGTGGTGAGGATGGCGACCCCAGGAAAGGTCGAGATCCACCAGTGGTTGAGCAGGCTGTCACGACCTTCGTTGATGATGTTGCCCCAGCTCGGAGTTGGAGGTTGTACGCCAAGGCCGAGGAACGAAAGTCCGGCCTCGGTAAGGATGATGCTGCCGATTCTCAGGGTTGCCGCCACAATGACCGGCGTCAGTGCGTTCGGAACGAGGTGGCGGAAAATGATACGCAGGTTTGAAAGTCCGAGCGATTTGGCTGCCAGTATGAACTCCTGTTCCTTCAGCGAGAGTACCTGGGCCCTGACAATTCTGGCTACACCCATCCAGCCGGTGAAGGACAGGGTGATAACGATGAGATAGATCGAATTGCCGAAGGTGGCGATGATGATCAGGATGAGGAACAGCGCCGGGAACGCGATCAGCACATCGACGAGTCTCATCATGATGTTATCCACCCAGCCTCCGAAATAGCCCGAGGATACGCCGATAACCGTGCCGAGTGTGACTGAAATGAGCACGACAAGGAAGCCGATGGAGAGCGAGATTCTTGAACCGTAGAGCACCCGGCTGAATATGTCGCGTCCGTACTGGTCGGTGCCAAGCAGAAACGTGCGTTTCACCACGAGAGGTTGTTGTCCGCTATCACCCTGAAGTTTGAGTGAGGATATGGGGATATTCCGCTCCCGGATACCCTGACGGTAAAAGACTGTTGCTCCATCGATCCGGAAACTGTCCACAAACTTAAGCGCGTAATCACGGTTGCGCGATTTGAGGCGCTGTGCATCTTCGATCAGGCTGTTGGTGAGCTTTGAAGCCTGGTCATCTCCTGTCCGCAACGGTATCATGCTCTGGCGTTTCTGTGCCAGAACGAGCGCCTCTATCCTCGTCAGGGGTTGCCGATAGGCCGTAACGAGGAAATCCTGCTGGTCGAAAGGGCTGAAAGGTGCCAGGAACGGAGCGAGGAATGCGACCGAGTAAAGTATGAATATGACCAGAGAGGCGATCACCGGAATCGGGTTTTTCCGGAATGAGCGAAGGCCGAGCTGCCAGAGGCTGAGCTCTCCTGATGAACCGCCATTCTTTTCGGCAAGAGCTTTTTTGTATGAACGAACCGAATAGATCATAAGCAGCACCGGCACCAGCAGGATATAGATGGCGGCGATCCAGAATTCGAGAAGCTCCGGAGTGAAGATCTGCCGAAAGTTGTCTGGTGAAACCAGGATGAGCGCAAGAGCGGTCACCAGCGAACGGATGCTGATGACGAAGAGGTCGAAACGCAGGGCGAGCAGGAGGAAAAATGCCACAAACGATAACAGGTAAAAGAGGCCTGTACCGCGCTTGCCTGCCTGCAGCAGCCCCATTCCAGGGATGATACGGTACAGGGCAGGGATTTTCTGTTCGTTCAGTGTTTTCACAAAGGAGCCGGAAAATGGGAGTGGTGATCAGTACTCAGTATAAAAAACGATACTTGCGGCTTGTATGCAAACCACCGGCCATAAAAAAAGCTGCCTTTCCGGGGAAAGGCAGCTTGGAAATCGTAACCGGCTGGACCGGACTGGAAATCAGGCCTGGGCAGGAGCCTCTTCGGCTGCAGCCTCGACCTCTTTCCTGGGAGCCATGACCGAGACGACCGGCGCATCGGCTTCACCGAGGATGGTCACCTTGCCGGCAAGTGCGCCAAGCTCGAGTTCACGGATGTGCAGGGTCTGGCCGAGAGCGAGACCGGACACGTCGACCGTGAAGTGCTCCGGCATATCTTCCGGATTGCCTTTCAGGGTCAGGGCATGCAGGTTGATCTGCAGCTTGCCGCCACCGATCTTGACGCCCTGGGCTTCACCTTCGAAGTGGAGCGGGACTTCCATCTCGACGACTTCGTCAGCCGAGAAGAGCTGGAAATCGGCATGAATGACCCTGTCGGTAACCGGGTCGAACTGGATGTCCTTGATGAACGAACGGGTGGTCTTGCCATCCGGATACTGCAGGTCGATCAGATGCGATTCCGCAGAGTGGACAAGTTTGGTGAGCGCCATCTCTTCGACGCTGATGGTAACGGTCTCTTCACCTTTATGGTAGACAACTGCCGGAACCTGGCCTTCACGGCGCAGTTTGGCAGCCTCTTTTTTCTTCGCCTCGCGGAGGTTGACAGACAATACTCTGGTTTCCATGCTCTCTTCTATCTCCTTTAAACAGTTAGCGCTTGTAATTAATGATGATTGGTAATCTTCTGGATGATGTTCTTGCTGTCGAACAGGTAGCTCACCGATTCACCGTCGTAAATCCTCTTTATGGCTTCGCCAAAGAGATTGCTGATCGTTACGTTCTCGATTTTCGGAGAAAAATCGTGGTTGGTGACCAGGGAGTCGGTCACGATGACCTTTTCGAGCACCGAGTTGTTGATGCGTTCGATTGCAGGGCCCGAAAGGATCGGGTGGGTCGCTGCTGCATATACTTTAAGACCGCCTGCTTCCTGGATGGCCTTGGCGGCGTTGACCAGCGTTCCTGCGGTGTCGATCATGTCATCGACAAGCAGGACATTCTTGCCCTTGACATCGCCGATGATGTTCATCACCTCGGCCACGTTGGCACGAGGACGGCGTTTGTCGACGATGACGAGTTCGGTGCCCAGTTCGGAAGCGAACTTGCGGGCCAGTTTGACGCCACCTACGTCAGGGGAGGCGACGACGAGATTGTCGGCTATGTCCATGTTCTTGACATAGTCGATCAGTACCACGCTCGAATAGAGGTGGTCGAACGGAATATCGAAAAAGCCCTGGATCTGAGGTGCGTGCAGGTCCATGGTCAGGATTCTGTCGGCACCGGCCTGGGTCAGCAGGTTGGCGACCAGTTTTGCAGTGATGGCGACACGGGGCTTGTCTTTCCTGTCCTGACGGGCATAACCGTAATAGGGCATGACCGCGGTGATTCTCGCTGCCGACGAACGCTTTGCTGCGTCGATCATGATCAGCAGCTCCATGAGGTTGTCTGCAGGCGGGTTGGTGGACTGGATAATGAAGAGATCCGAGCCCCTGATGGACTCGAAATAGTTGACCGAGATCTCTCCGTCGGAAAAGTTCTCCACCTTGGCGTCGCACAGGGGCATGCCGAGGTAGGCTGCAATTTTTTCAGCCAGCGCCGGGTTGCTGCGCCCTGCAAAAATTTTAATCGGTGTTTCCATCGCTCACTGCTTTTTCTGATGAAACGAGTTATATTACGCCTGCATCTTCGGTCGCCGGCATTCGGATTATCTCTCCGTGTTTCATCCGGCAACGGATTTCGAATATACGAAAACGGTTTAAATTTATAAGTAATTTTTCTGGCCACCCCGGCACCTTCCACATGATGACGATCCAGGACATCAAAACCCTTCTCGAGAATTATTTCAAACCGGTTGAGCTGATCGGAGCCGGCGATACCGTGATAACCGGACCTGCGAAGATCGAGGAGGCAGGCGCCGGTCAGGTGAGCTTTGTCGCCAACGAGAAGTACTATCGATTTCTCGATGAGGCACGGGCATCGCTGCTGATTGTCCACACGGACGCACCGACAGGTGATACGGCCGGAGACCGGAGCTTCATCAAGGTCAGGGATCCCTACACGGCATTCGTTTTCGTCCTCGAGAAATTCGCGGCCAACCGTCAGCTTGCGGCGCCGGGCATCGCTTCGAGCGCCAACGTGGCTCCATCGGCGAAGCTGGGCAGCAACGTAACGGTCGGCGTCAATTCGGTAATCGGCGAGCGGTGCGTCATCGGTGACGATACGGTTATAGGACCGAACGTCGTCCTGATGCATGATGTTACCGTCGGTAGCGCCTGCAGGATCTACCCCCAGGTCACCTGCTACGACGGTACGGTGATCGGCGACAGGGTGATCATCCACAGCGGTACGGTGATCGGCGCCGACGGCTTCGGTTTCGCTCCGCAGCCCGATGGTTCCTATATCAAGATTCCTCAGATGGGTATCGTCGAGATCGAGGATGATGTCGAAATCGGAGCCAACAGCACCATCGACCGTGCAACCATGGGCAAAACCCTGATCTGCAAGGGGGCCAAGATCGACAACCTGGTTCAGATCGCTCACAACTGCCAGATCGGTAGCGATACGGTCATTGCATCGCAGGCCGGTATCTCGGGCAGCGTGAAGATCGGTCGTCAGTGCCTGATCGGCGGGCAGGCCGGATTCGCAGGACATCTCGAGGTTGCCGACCGGACTTCGGTTGCCGCCAAGGCGGGCATTTCCAAAAGCATCACCCAGCCGGGACTGGCCATCAGGGGCGTACCGGCGCAGCCCATGCGCGACCAGCTCCGCCAGGAGGCCCTGGTTCGTGGACTCGGAGCCATGAAGGAGAAGCTCGAAGAGCTCGAAGCGCAGCTCAAAACGCTCAGGGGAGAGTAACGTTTTCTTTGCCGCAACCCCGGGGTCTGCCCGGGGGCAGCGCTATCCCGATTGTGCATTTGTGAAGCGGTTCAGAACTCATTCCGTTTCCAGCGTACTGTTCAGATTCCAGTTGTAGGTAAGGTATCTGATCTTCAGTCGGTCCAGCCCATACTCCCTGATCTCATCGCGGACATGTGCATCGGCAAACCGGAGTATGAAGGCCAGTCGTTCCTCCATGTTCTTTCCGAAATCGTCGGCATACCACTGGAAAATCCTCGACAGGCAAAGTTCACCGGTTTCGAGGTGCAGGGCCAGGCCTCTTCTGTTGACGAAGCTTCGGGCAGCGATGTCGAGCTGCATATCGATCTTGTCCGCATCGTAAAATTCGACTGGAGGGCATGAACTCGCGGCGCACACCAGGGCGAAATGTATTCTGGGGTCGAAATGTTCGACGAGGTGACGAAGGCGAGGATCTCCCGAACTGAACGGCCTGACGGGAAATGCCGGATGGGGGCGATTCATTCGGAGGATACCGTGTTCGATATCGTCCGGAGAAAAGAGCGTACCACCGATATCGTAGCCTATCCTGCCGAAAAAGTTGACGAGTTCCAGCACCGAATGCCGGATGTCTAGGGCGATGACGCCGTGGATGATCAGGATGTTGTAGATGTTGATCCAGAACGCCTTTTTCCGCTGATCGGTTACGAGCGATGAGAGGTCAAAGCTGCGAAGGGAGGCTGCAAGGTTGAGGTAACGGGCGAAACTATCCGATCGTTTCATGGCCGAGTAGTCCACTTTGGCCCGTTTCGTATCGAAAAAAGCCCCCTGCAGACCTCCAAGCACTCTTTTCAGTTCGATGTCGACCGGCAGATCTTTTGCATGAGCTGCGATCGCTGAGGTGTTGAGGGTGATCTGCAGCGGAATCAGACGCTGCAGCCACTGCATCAGGGTAAGCTCTGTGTCAGGTGATTCAGCGGGTGCTCTTCCGGCAAGCAGGGCCGAAATCGCATTGATATAACCGATATGGCTGAATGCCTGAGGGAAGTTGCCGAGCATACGGTTGCTCAGGGGATCGAACTCTTCGGCCAGAAGTCCAAGGTCATTGGCTGCCGTCATGCTTCGTGCCAGCAGGCGTTCGGCATCTTCGATCCTTCCGGAGAGGGCGAGACACTCGATCAGCCAGAAATTGCAGAGCAGGAAGCCGCCTTCATCGCCTTCAAGTCCGTCATCCGCCAGATACCTTCTGACAAACCCGTCTCGCATGAGGTGCTTCATGCAGGCATCGATCGTACCCTGAATTCTCGTGTCCGATACCGGAAGGAAATTGACCAGCGGCAGCAGGAGCAGACTGGCATCGAGGTGCCTGGAGTCGTAACATTGAACGAAGCTGTTCAATTCCTCGCTGAAGCCTCGGGTGAGTACATCTTTCCTGATG